>CP081161.1:2845000-3072500 GCA_025141675.1 Rhodobacteraceae bacterium S2214 | reverse complement strand
ACCCTCGGGGGTAGAGCACTGGATGGGTAATGGGGACTCACCGTCTTACTGATCCTAACCAAACTCCGAATACCGAGGAGTAATATCCGGCAGACACACAGCGGGTGCTAACGTCCGTTGTGGAGAGGGAAACAACCCTGACCTACGACTAAGGCCCCTAATTCATGGCTAAGTGGGAAAGCAGGTGGGACGACCAAAACAACCAGGAGGTTGGCTTAGAAGCAGCCATCCTTTAAAGATAGCGTAACAGCTCACTGGTCTAAATAAGTTGTCCTGCGGCGAAGATGTAACGGGGCTCAAGCCATGAGCCGAAGTCTAGGATGCACATAGTGCATGGTAGCAGAGCGTAGTGTGACATAGTACCTGACGATATCAGCACCTTTGGGTGTTGTGATCGTTATGGTGCTTTCTGTGAAGCCGGCCTGTGAGGGATCCGGTGGAGAGATCACTAGTGAGAATGATGACATGAGTAGCGACAAAGGGAGTGAGAGACTCCCTCGCCGAAAGTCCAAGGGTTCCTGCTTAAAGCTAATCTGAGCAGGGTAAGCCGACCCCTAAGGCGAGGCCGAAAGGCGTAGTCGATGGGAACCAGGTTAATATTCCTGGGCCAGGAGGATGTGACGGATCTCGAAGATTGTTTCCCCTTATCGGATTGGGGAGGCCGTTGAGAGGTTCCTGGAAATAGCCCTCCATGAGATCGTACCCTAAACCAACACAGGTGGACTGGTAGAGAATACCAAGGCGCTTGAGAGAACCACATTTAAGGAACTCGGCAAAATACCTCCGTAAGTTCGCGAGAAGGAGGCCCGGTGAGAACGCAAGTTTTTGCCGGGGGCACAAACCAGGGGGTGGCGACTGTTTACTAAAAACACAGGGCTCTGCGAAGTCGCAAGACGACGTATAGGGTCTGACGCCTGCCCGGTGCCTGAAGGTTAAAAGGAGGAGTGCAAGCTCCGAATTGAAGCCCAGGTAAACGGCGGCCGTAACTATAACGGTCCTAAGGTAGCGAAATTCCTTGTCGGGTAAGTTCCGACCTGCACGAATGGCGTAACGACTTCCCCGCTGTCTCAAATGTGGACTCAGCGAAATTGAATTGCCTGTCAAGATGCAGGCTCCCCGCGGTTAGACGGAAAGACCCCATGCACCTTTACTATAGCTTCGCATTGGCATCAGACACAGTATGTGCAGGATAGGTGGTAGGCTTTGAAACCGGGACGCTAGTCTCGGTGGAGCCTCCCTTGAGATACCACCCTTATTCTGTTTGATGTCTAACCGCGGTCCGTTATCCGGATCCGGGACCCTGCGTGGTGGGTAGTTTGACTGGGGCGGTCGCCTCCCAAATTGTAACGGAGGCGCGCGAAGGTTGGCTCAGAGCGGTCGGAAATCGCTCGTTGAGTGCAATGGCAGAAGCCAGCCTGACTGCGAGACTGACAAGTCGAGCAGAGTCGAAAGACGGCCATAGTGATCCGGTGGTCCCGAGTGGAAGGGCCATCGCTCAACGGATAAAAGGTACGCTGGGGATAACAGGCTGATGGTGCCCAAGAGTCCATATCGACGGCACCGTTTGGCACCTCGATGTCGGCTCATCTCATCCTGGGGCTGGAGCAGGTCCCAAGGGTACGGCTGTTCGCCGTTTAAAGAGGTACGTGAGCTGGGTTTAGAACGTCGTGAGACAGTTCGGTCCCTATCTTCCGTGGGTGTAGGATACTTGAGAGGAGTTGCCCCTAGTACGAGAGGACCGGGGTGAACGATCCACTGGTGGACCTGTTGTCGTGCCAACGGCAGTGCAGGGTAGCTATGATCGGACAGGATAACCGCTGAAGGCATCTAAGCGGGAAGCCCCCCTCAAAACAAGGTATCCCTGAGGACCGAGGTAGACCACCTCGTCGATAGGCCAGAGATGTAAGCGCAGCAATGCGTTCAGTTGACTGGTACTAATGGTCCGATAGGCTTGATTTGATCCAGTAATAGTCTGACTTTACTGAATTAAAATCATGATACATACACACACAACCATCAGTATATCTGATACGGAACAAGCAGAAATCCCGCATAGGATATCAGCCTGATCGTTGGCTTCTTTTTTGATTTGGTGGTCATAGCGCGAGCAAAACACCCGATCCCATCCCGAACTCGGCAGTTAAGTGCCGCTGCGCTGATGGTACTGCGTCTTAAGGCGTGGGAGAGTAAGTCACTGCCAAATCTAATAAGAAGCCAACCGTATCTCTCGACGATGAAACCACTCCCCCCAATAATCAAACCTGATAGCAAGCCAATCGGCATCACGTCCGAGTCGCACTCACCTTGCAAGCAAAACAAACTTGAGACGACTTCAAAAAACACAATGCTTTTTTGAAGGGGACTGAACACAAAATCCAATACCGAACGTGGGCCCAATAGAGGCGGCTGCGCTGATGATACGGCGTCTTAAGGCGTGGGAGAGTAAGTCACTGCCAAATCTAATGAGCAACGTCAAAAAAGTATCTCTCAACGATAAAAATACCAATCCAACAATCAAGCCCGAAAACATGGCAGTGGTCATAACGTCTGAGTAGCTGTCACTTTGCAAGCAAAGTAACCTTGCTACGCCTTCAAAAAACACAGTGGTTTTTTGAAAGGGACAAAACACCCGATCCCATCCCGAACGCGGAAGTTAAGTGCCGCTGCGCCCCCTTACGGCGTTTGGCAAGCAAACGCCTGTCGGTCGGCGGATAGTACTGCGTCTTAAGGCGTGGGAGAGTAAGTCACTGCCAAATCTAATAAGAAGCCAACCCTATCTCTCGACGATAAACACAAAAAATAGCAAATAAATACAGACGGCAAAGCCACAGCGTAAGCGCTGCATGGGATCCCCTATTGGGTGAAATTAGGCATCGTGTCTAATTGGACCTGCTAGAGATCCTGCAGAAATGTACCCTAAATGGTCGCCCGCACAAAATATCCGAGCAGGTGGCATGCAAGCGCTGCGCTAAAGCGCCCTAATCAGCGCACGCTCAAGGCTTTCCAACGCTCCTTTTAACTCAGCTTCAGATGCAACAAATGGCGGGGCGAGCATGACGTGGTCGCCGATGCGACCATCTCGCGTGCCTGGCATCGGGTAGCACGCAAGCCCTTCTGCAAACGCTGCTTTTTTGATCTTACCTGCAATCCCGCGACTTGGATCAAATGAGGTTTTGCTATCTCGGTTCTCGACCAGTTCAATGCCCCAAAACAGCCCACGCCCTCTAATGTCACCGACATTCGGATGTTGTCCAAATATGTGATGAAGCTGCGTGCCCAAAAATGCGCCGCGCGACAGCACCTGCGCGACCAGATCATTTTCGAGAATTTCCTTGAGAACCGCACAACCGACGGCAGCGGCGATAGGGTGTCCCAGATAGGTGTGTCCGTGCTGGAAGAATCCGGTGCCGTTGGCCACGGCATCATAAATATGCGACGTGCACAACATCGCGCCGATGGGTTGATATCCAGCACCTAAACCTTTGGCGATGCACAGAATGTCCGGTCCAATACCGTCAGCGTCGCAGGCAAATAAATGACCCGTTCTGCCCATGCCACACATCACCTCATCAAGGATCAGCAGCACACCGTGCGCGTCGCAAATCTCGCGGATCCTTTTGAAATAGCCCTCCACAGGGGGAACCGCCCCGAGCGTCGCCCCGACAACAGGTTCAGCTATAAATGCCATGACGTTTTCTGGGCCAAGGCGTTGGATCTCTTCTTCCAATTCATTCGCGACTCGTTGGCCGTAATCAAACAGCGTTTCATCCGCCGCCCGTTCCGCGTATTCATAACAAGGTGCGATGTGGCTGACGTCGATCAAAAGCGGTGAAAACTGTTGGCGGCGCCATGCGTTGCCACCGGCGGCCAACGCGCCAAGCGTATTGCCGTGATAGCTTTGCCTGCGCGCAATCACATGTTTGCGGCTAGGTTCGCCGTTTTCAATGTGGAACTGACGCGCGAGCTTTAACGCAGCTTCGACCGCTTCCGACCCGCCAGAGACAAGATAGACGCGATCCAGATCACCGGGCGCATGTGCAATCAATAGATCGGCCAGCTCTTCGGCAGGTGCGGTGGTGAAGAACCCCGTATGCGCATAGGCCAGCGTTTCGGCTTGGTCTTTGATGGCGGCAATGACCCGTTCGTTTGAATGTCCAAGGCAAGACACCGCTGCCCCGCCTGACCCGTCAAAGTAGCGTTTGCCAGACGCGTCGATCAGGAAACAACCGTCGCCACCAACAGCGGTGGGAATATCAGCGTGACAATGGCGTGGGAAGATGTGGGACATGGGTGCGACCTTTATGATCTAGTATGAAGCGTTGGCTAAGGCGTCATAGATTGCGCGCCTCGGAAGAACGGTAGGCGTTTGGACCGATAAACTGCTGCGCAGACGGGTCGTGATCATGCCGCCCCCGTCAATTTCTGGCGCAAAGAGGAAACAGAGGCTGCGTTATCCTTGTGAGTATGTCCGTCTTCGCCGGTTATGCTGTTTTCAAATCCGACCCGTAGCGCACCACCACGTTGGGCTGCATCAACCAAACATGCATGCTCAAAAGGCCCAAACGCGCAAACCATCCAACTGTCAGCGTCATGTTCAGCGGTCAGAAATTGTTGCAAATCTTCGGCGCGTGACGTCTGGTTTTTGCTGTACCTGCCAAGGACGTAAATCACATCGGCTTGGTGCTGTCGGATAATGCCTTCGGCGCGGCGCTGCATGTAAAGCGAAACATCATCTGGGCCGTAAAGGATATGCTGGACCTCCGTTTCAGCGTCCGCACATGCGCCATAAACAGCATCAGCCAAATCAGGTGATCGGTCGATTTCACGGACTGAAATTGATGCCCATTTGGGTTTTACAGTCTGCAAGCAGCGCAATTGCGCGGATACATCGAAAATCCCGCCTGCTTCGGTCGTGATCTGAACAGGCATGTTGGGCAACAGGCGGTCCAGCTCTGCGATCGTTTCAAGGTACCGACCGGCATCCAACGAATGTCGACCATCATCATCGCGAATATGCAGGTGCAACGCGTCGGCCCCTGATGCGTGGCAACTGATCGCCGTCTTAAAAATTTCGTCCATCGTCATCGGTAAATCCGCATGATCAGATTTCATGCGACGTGCGCCTGTCGGGGCCACCATGATGAAAGGCTTTAGCATCTAGTGTCTCCGCATCCGCGAAACGTTCGGGGCGACAAATGACCGTGTGGGTTTTTGGCCCCGTTGTGGGCACAGATCACCCGAATACGGGAAGGCCTTTGTCAGCCTGCCGGATTCCGTAACGACGGCATCGGCGACCAACATCGTTGCACAGTAGAGCAGGGGGAAAGCACTGCCCATAACGAAAATAGATGCGAGCGAAGGGAATTCAGGCATTGGGACACGATCTATTTTGAAACCAAATCTTGCTGCAAGAATGTTCAAATTACAGAGCCTGTCAATTGTATCTAAAAATCACAAATGTTATTGTATGGCCGCAGTTATGTGAGGGATGATCGCTGTGGATCCAACGCTGAAATCCAAAACAATATCAATGCTTAAGGGCGAACTGCCTGACCTGTCTCCACGCCTTCAGACGGTTGCAAAGTACATCGTTGATCATCCTGCCGACTTTGGGCTGGACCCAATTCGCGAAACAGCGCGCAAATCGGGCGTGTCAACTTACACACTCGTACGGATGGCCAAACACCTTAATTTCGATAGCTTCGAAGACCTGCGCGAACCGTTCCGGCACGCATTGGTCGCGTCCACGCAAGTTACCGATTTGCCAGAATGGTTAACCAACTTGCAATCGTCGGGTGCGAAAGGCGCGGCTCAGGCCGAAGCGGCGGCCAATTCAATCGGGGTGGTTCACCGGTCTTTGGAACTCCAGACAACAGGTCAACTGGAGCGGGTTGTCGAGATGCTGTTGGGCGCGCGAAACACGTATCTCACAGCCGTTCGCGCCAGCTACGGGCTTGCTTATTACTTTCACTATGTTGGCCGTATGGCATTGCCATCATTGCAATTAATTCCAAGACACATGAACAGCGCGATTGATGAACTGAACGATGCGGGCCCCGAAGACGTCCTCGTTGCAATCACCTTCACGCCCTATTCAAAAGAGACGATTGATGCGTGCAAATTCGCAAATGAACGCGGCGTGAAGTTGATAATCTTGTCCGACAGCGAAATCGTTTCGTCGGAATTCACACCGCACGAAAACCTCATCGTTTCGGTTGTTTCAACGCATCATTTCGGCTGCTACGTCGGCGCAATGGCCGTGATGGAAGGCCTGCTCGCGATGCTCGTCGAGGCCGGAGGAAACGACGCGAAGCTTCGGATCAAGAATTACGAAGACCTACGCCAAAGGCACGACGCATATTGGGGTCCTAGGAAAAAACATTAGTTTTCGGCCGGATCACGCAGATCATTCGCGACGCTAAAGAAAACGCCGGCAACTTGATCTGATCGGCGCACCGCTAGCCAATATTTTCACCCATACGTTTGTTCCGATGCCACATCATATGGCCAACAAGTATCATCGCCGCTGCCGCTATGCCGATCCACATCACTGGGGCAGTTTTCCACAACACCAGAACTGCAATGAACAAACGTAATCCGGCTTCAGCACGTCCAATCGGTCCATAATCGAAACGCGCAAGTGCGGACGCGACAAGATAAAGCACAAGCACCAGTCGCAGGCACACGCCCGCCAGGCCGACCCAATCGACCTGCCCGGAATAACCTTGGATCAGAACGCGACGGCCCGTGTCGCTCGTAATCGTCACGGCCTCTTCGATCAGCAGCAATTCGGGGTACCACGCAAAGACGAAGGGGATCGTGAACATGACGATGCCCACGCGCACGGCCGCAATGCTGGTCCGCATCGGTTCGGTCCGCGTGATCGACGCGGCGGCAAAGGCAGCGATAGCGACTGGTGGCGTAATCGCTGACGCGACCGCAAAATAGAACACAAACATATTCGCCGTGAAAAAGCTGACCCCAAGGTTGGCCAAAAGTGGCCCCAGCAAAAGCGCGACATTCACGTAGGCGGGAACTGTCGGCATCCCCATACCCAAAAGGATTGCGCAGAACATTGCGCAGGTTAGCGCAAGCATCAGGTAGACCCCTCCGACAATCGGGATTTCATAGCCAGCAATGCGCAAGACCTGTGCCGTTTCCAGCCACGCTGTGACAGCGCGCGTCAATTCGCCCGTCAGCCCGCTTTCGTTCAAAAACGCAGAGATGATGGAAACCGCGAACAAGAGCAAAAACAACCGTGAAACAAGAACCCCGCCTTCTCCAAGAGAGGTAAGAACTTTGGACGGTTTCGCCCGTGTTGCTGGGTCAAGAAACAAAAGCGGCAACAGTACGATGACGGCCCACCATCCGGCAGAAATGGCATCCCCCGTCGAATTGGTGATCGTCTGTGCGACACCAGCGGGCAGCATGCCTGCCAACGCGCTTTGTGCGAATGCATCTTTGTTTCCCAGCAGCAGGAACAGGATCGTCAGGATCGGAAGGAAAATGACAACAAGGTTCAGCCAATCTTGCCGCTCCATCACCAGATCGTCTGGAATCGTGCGCATGGCCTGCACCTTCTCGCGGCGGGCTTGAAACACAACGGCCAGAAAGATCGAAAAGAAGAACGCCATCGCGGGAATGAATGCTGCCGTGATGACTTTGGTGTATGGCACCGCCGTAATCGCCACGAGGACGAAGGCCGCGACCCCCATCACCGGTGGCATGATCTGTCCGCCCGACGATGCCGCGGCTTCGACTCCGCCCGCAAATTGCGGTGAAAACCCGTTGCGTCGCATCATCGGGATCGTCAGTCGCCCCGTGGACAATACGTTGGTTACAGGCCCGCCTGTGATCGTGCCAAACATGGCCGAAGACACAATCGCTGCATGGGCCGGACCACCCCGCAGGTTTCGCGTCAACCGGACGGCCAGTTTGATCAGCGACGTGCCACCTGCCGATGTGCCAAAAAGTGCGCCCAAGATGACATATGGGAAAACCTGATTGACGATGATGTCCATGAACCGGCCCATGAAACCATCAGGTGTGATGAAAACGTTCGTCGCTTTTTGGATCGCTGCGGCAAGCGGATCACCTCCGTCTGCCCCGAGCTTCGTCAGCAGAAAGTTATTATCGCTCAGGTCAAACACCCAAATCAGCGCGGTGGATATGGTGTACAGCACAACAACGCTGGCGACTGCCACAAGCGGCAATCCCCAGACGCGGATATTGTAGAGAAAAAACAGCGTGATGATCGTGAACAGCAGCGGAATGATCCAGACCCCGAAGCGCGCCTGACACGCTGGAACTTCGGCCTCGAAGGTCATACCGGGGATCACACCAGCGGATCGTTCTGCCGCATCCGCGATCAGCCGTGCACGTTCGCCTGTGATTTGGTCGATCAAGCAAATGGAATCAATTTCAACGAGAAACCCCAATGCTCCAAGCACAGCAGCAAGGATCAGCCCGCCATCTAGACAGGCCCCAAGCCAAGCACGCTGTGGCTTGTCGTTGCGCCACGCCCGATAGACGCTAGCGTCCAGCGTGACGATCACCATCATCAAGACAAATAGCGGTGGATACAGATATTCGGTGGGAAACCCTGAAACACGGAAATAACGCAGGCCGGTGACGTCGCGCATCCAGTCCTGCAGCCCAGCGATTTCCGGCATGGTGTTGAGCATGCCAATGATCACGAGCAAAAAGGCAAGCACCAGCGCCGCACGTCGGCCTCGGGGCATAGCAGTTTCCATGTTCCGTCTCTTTCAAGTTCCGGTGAGGAACAATCGGGGGGCCGTGATCCGGCCCCCGTGTTTGACTTAGGGACGTACGCAATCCGCGACGGTGTGACCGGCTTCTTCGTAAGCGCGGATCGCACCGGGGTGCATCAACATCTTGACGGCACCACAGACACCTTGGCTGGTTCCGTCGATGTTACCAAAGCTCAGGAACAGGTAAGGACCGCGCGGCGATCCTGTTTCAAACCGTTCTTGGCCTTCAAGGAATGCTTTTGTGACCTGATAGGCCAGTTCGTCATCCATTGACGCCGGGACGATCTGCGCGAACGCCGTGGCAAAGCTGTCAAACGTGTCGTCATCTGTGACAATGGTAATATCGTTACCTTCATAAGCAGCCCGATATTCGTCTACAGGCACAGAATACGCGGCATGACCGGGCGCATTCATAATCTGCTGGCCCAATTCGCTGTTCAGCAAATCAGATGGCATATCGTAAATGGTAATCGCACCGGCGGCAGAAATCGCAATCTGTCGTCCAGATGGCAGCCCTTCGGGAATAGTCCATCCATCGGCACCACCACCCGTGATGCTGGACACCGTATCAGGCCAAGGCGATTGAATGCCTTCATATCCTTCGCCTTCGGTCAAACCGGAAAGCAGTTGAACCGCCGCACGTCCGGATGTCAGCGCAGCACCGCGAGGCGGTCCGTTCCAGATGCGCAGTCCGTCAAGTTGTGTGATGTCCGTGATTGCGCCGCTATCATAATGACCAAAGATCTGCGCAGACGCGGCGGTAAAGAACAGCGCGCGCAGGTTTCCGGCTAATTCGGCACCTTTTTCTTCACCGACGCCGGAATAGGGGCCAATCCCACGTGACATCAGGAACGGCAGGATAAGCGGCGCGGGTGCCATATCCAATTGGCCTTCAGCAACAGCTTGCACCGAATTGGTCAGTGTGGCGCCTTCGGTAATTTGCAAGCTGGCCACGCCGGCAGATTCCAGAACGGCGGCAAGCGTTGTGTCAATATAATGGGGTGTTGATCCCGGCGATGTGGTTTCCGCTGTTAGGTTTGCTTGTGCGACTGTAACAGCAGGCAAAGCGGCAATGACCGCAGCCATAATGGATGCCTTGAACATATTTTCTCCTCCCTAGTGGCTGCATTGGGTCAAGCAGCCTTCGCTTCGGATAACCAGAAGCAAGGAAAGGTTTGCAAATATTACGTGACTTGTCACGTAATATTTTTTGCTGTTGAATGAGCCCGTAGGAGACGCAGATGGATGAAAAGTCGAAATCACGCGCGCAACGACTGGCAGCACGCAAGGCCACGCAGGATGCAAACCTGTTCGGGCGCTTGCAAGCGGCGGCCACCGCATCGCGCACGCAGGCACAACGGCTTTTGCTGTCCGCGGGCGGTCTGTCGATTACCCAATGGCGCATTCTTTGGGATCTGCACGAGGCCGGACCACTTAGCGTGCAAGACATGGCGTCAATCCAGCGCACCGATCATTCCTTGGTCAGTCGGGCTCTGCCTGCGATGCGTGACAAGGGCTATGTCGAAACGGTCCCGAACCCCGATGATAAACGGCAATCGTTGGTCAATATGACTGCGGCAGGTGCACAGGCCTACGCCAATGCGGCACCGATCATGCAAAAGCGTCGGGAAGGTCTCAACGAAAGCTTTGACCAAGACGAAATCGCAACCTTCCTGCGCTTGATCGACCGTTACGAAGCTCACCTTAACCAGCCGAATCTGGAGTCAGGATGAACGATCGCCCCAATGTCCTATGGATCATGGCCGACCAACTGCGCTTTGACTACCTTAGCTGCTACGGTCACCCACACCTGCACACACCCCACATTGATGCGCTCGCACAGCGGGGCGTCCGGTTCACCAATGCCTACGTGCAATCGCCCGTTTGCGGACCATCGCGGATGTCGGCCTACACAGGGCGATACGTGCGCAGCCATGGATCCACATGGAACGGCATGCCTTTGCGGGTTGGGGAGCCGACCTTAGGTGATCATTTGCGCGACGCAGGCGCACGAGCTGTTTTGGTCGGTAAAACCCACATGATTGCGGACAAAGAAGGTATGGCTTGGCTGGGCATTGATCCGGCTAGCGAAATCGGCGTGCGCAGGTCTGAATGCGGGTTCGAACCGTTTGAAAGGGACGACGGTTTGCACCCCGACAGTCCGCGCCAGAATTGGTCGGCCTACGATGACTACCTCGTGTCACATGGCTACCAAAGCGATAATCCGTGGGAAGATTTCGCAAATTCGGGGCTCGACGACGATGGAGAACAGCTTTCGGCGTGGTTGCTTGAGAATTCACGCCTTGCGGCAAACGTGCCGGAAGAACATTCCGAAACGGCCTATATGACCGACCGCGCTATGGCGTTCATGGAAGACGCTGCGGCTGACGGGCGACCTTGGATGTGCCACCTAAGCTATATCAAACCGCACTGGCCCTACATCGTGCCCGCGCCGTACCACGACATGTATGACGAAGGGCACATCATTGATCCGGTGCGCAGCGATGCAGAACGGCAGACCGAACATCCGTTAATGGCGGCCTACCTTGATGCGCGCGTCTGCAAAAGCTTTTCACGCGATCATGTGCGCACGCACGTGATCCCGGCCTATATGGGGCTGATCAAACAGCTCGATGACAATCTGGGGCGGTTGTTTGCTTGGATGGATGAAAAAGGGTTCAGCGATAACACGATCATCGCAGTCTGTTCTGATCACGGCGACTATATGGGGGATCACTGGATGGGGGATAAGGACTTCTATCACGAAATGGCCGTCAAAGTCCCCATGATCATCGCGGACCCGCGCAAGGATGCGGATGCGACGCGCGGCTTGGTGTCAGATGACCTGATCGAAATGATCGACCTCGCGCCGACCTTTATGAACGCCTTGGGGTGCGAACCGAAGCCACACATCATCGAAGGGCGTGATTTGACGCCGATCCTGCATGGCACAGACGGTTTCGCGCGTGGTTATGTCATCAGCGAACACGATTACCACTGGTCCGAAATGGCCCGTACCTTGGACGTCCCCCAAGAAGACGCACACACCACGATGATCTTCGATGGACGTTGGAAATATATTCGGTGCGAAGGCTTTGATCCGATCCTGTTTGATCTCGAAGCAGATCCACAAGAACTGATCGATCTCGGGACGTCACAGGACATCGCCCACATCGAGACGCGCAAACGGATGGAAGCGGCTTTGCTGAAATGGGCGACCCAGCATCATACGCGCATCACGGCAACGCCGGCAGTTCTGGCAGGGCAAAAGACGGCAGCAAAGGCCGGCATCCTGATCGGATTCTGGGACGCCGAAGAATACGAAGCCACAACAGGCATCGCGTTCGCTGACCTGAAACCACAGGGCCCACGATAACTGCTTGGTATTACCTAGATTAGTCCACCGAACCCTCGTGGCCACGAGGATAGTTTTCACCGAATAAGGCTGACTTTACGTAATAATCGAAAAACATGACAAAAGTGCGAAAACGCCCCTTGCGGTCGCCAGCCACTCGCAGTATCTGATGCGAACTTGGCGCGGGATGGAGCAGCCCGGTAGCTCGTCAGGCTCATAACCTGAAGGTCGTAGGTTCAAATCCTACTCCCGCAACCAAGTCCTACAAACCCCACCCGTAAAACGGTGGGGTTTTGTCGTTTCTGGTCACCACTCAGCCTAAACCTCATTCATTTGGAACGGTTTTTCCGATCCATTTCGCCAGTGGCGCGGCCGACATCCCGTGTAGAATGATGGACATGAACACGGTCATCGACACACACGCCAGCAGTTCATCTTCACCCGGAAAGTCGAATTCGTCGATCATGATCAGCGTGAACAAAATTGACGCCAACCCACGCGGCCCGAACCATCCCAAAAACAACTTCTCGCTCACATGCAGGTGTGTGCCCCAAAGCGAAACCATGATGGGTAACATCCTGACAAGCGTCAGAAAAAGAAACGCCAGTATAACCGCGTTCCACGTCATATGCGCAAAGCCGTCCGGCAGCAAAAGCGCACCAAATGCCAAAAACGCAAACATCGTCAGAAGTTGGCCGATGCCTTCCATGAATTCGCTGATGAAATGCAGGGGGTATTTGTAGGTGTTTCCGAAAACCATGCCAGCGGTGAAAGCAGCGATAAACCCGTTCCCTCCGACTAATTCGGACAACAAATAGGCCGAGAACGCGACCATAACAAACGCAACGCCACCAGCCGCTTCGGCCATGACATCCTGTCTCTGCGCGAGCCCCATCGCCTTTGCTGCGGTCCAGCCGATACCGACCCCGACCAACGGGCCGAACGTGATCTGTAGCAACGCCGAAACGACCAACCCATCTGTGTTCGCGCCTTGCATGCCTGCCGACGCAAGGATCCCGCCTAACAAGACAAACGGCAGCACAAGTCCGTCGTTCAGACCGCTTTCAACATTGATGGTCTGCTGTAAATTCTCGGGCACGGAATCGCTTGATAAAACTGTCTGGCCAAATGCCGCGTCAGTTGGGGTCAGCACCGCTGCGGTGAGCAATGCCATCGCCATACCGCTGCTTGGGTTCAGTCCGTAAGCTACAACGGTGCCCAACGCGATGGTCAGCGGCAGACCGATCACAAGCATGCGTAGGGGGATGCCAAAGCTGCGTCTTAATTTCTGGGTACGCACATGGCTGGCGTCTGAAAACAGGACCAGAACCAACGTGATTTCTGCCAGCAACCGCTTTCCGTCATCAAGCAATTCGGGTTCGGCCATCAGCGCAATCGGGCCTGCCGCAAGATACCCAACCACCATGAAAATGATGGGGAGCGTGATAATTGAACGCGCAATCGCTTTGGTCAGCAAGGAATAGGCGAAAATACAGATCAGGACGCCAAGCAAGACGATTTCTGGATCAAGTGTCATTTTCACCCCTTAAGCAATCTACCTTTGATCAAGCTAACTACGCGTGGTTTCAGGCTGCAAGGCATGTCATGCAATCTAGACGATCCGCCCGGCCGAAATTCTCGGTGGATAAGCTGCAACTTGGTCTTGGCCCTGCCGGACAGGGGCGCTATCACGATTTTCCAAACGAGTAGATGGAGCCTCTCATGACCGCTGTCGCAGACCGCATTGCCCGCAATATTGCCAGCGACATTGGCGCGAGGCCCGATCAGGTTACGGCCACCGTGGCCATGTTGGACGGCGGGGATACTGTGCCCTTCGTGGCCCGTTACCGTAAAGAGGCGACAGGCGGACTTGATGATGCGCAGCTGCGCCGTTTGGCGGAACGTCTGGACTACTTGCGCGATCTTGAAAAGCGCCGTGCGTCGATTGCCGATCAGATCACCTCGCAAGGTAAAATGACCGACGCGCTGGCCCGCGACATTGCAAAGGCCGATACCAAAGCCGTGCTCGAAGATCTGTATCTGCCCTACAAACCCAAACGCCGGACTAAAGCGATGATCGCCCGTGAAAACGGGTTAGAACCGCTGTTGCGCGCCATCATGGACGACCGCAACGCAGAACCCGTCGCATTGGCCGAAGGATACCTGTCGGACGAAGTGGCGGATTCCAAAGCAGCGCTGAATGGCGCCCGCGATATTCTGGTCGAAGAACTGGGTGAAAACGCGGGCCTTGTCGGTCGTTTGCGCGAGGTTATGCAGCAAGAAGCGATGATCAACGCCTGCGTCATTGCAGGTAAAGAAGAAGCTGGCGCAAAGTTCTCCGACTATTTCGCCCATTCCGAAAAATGGGCCACAATCCCGTCGCACCGCGCCCTTGCGATCCTACGTGCGACGAAAGAAGAAATTGTCACCCTCGATATCAGCCCCGAACCCGAAGAAGGCCTGCCGCGTATCCTGAACATCGTCGCAGCCGAAATCGGTATTCGCGGCGATGCACCCGGTGATCTGTGGCTGCAAGGCGTGGCCAACTGGGCATGGCGGGTGAAGCTGAGCCTTGCGATGTTCATGGACCTGATGGCCGAAATGCGCCGGTCGGCACATGCTGCAGCCATCGACGTTTTCGCGCGCAACCTACGTGATCTTTTGCTGGCGGCACCTGCGGGGCCACGTGCGACGCTGGGCCTCGATCCGGGTATTCGGACGGGGTGCAAAATTGCGGTTGTTGATGAAACGGGCAAACTGCTCGACACGGCAACGATCTATCCATTCCAGCCGAAAAATGATCTGCGCGGGGCCGAAGAAACCCTGACCCACATGATCCAGAAACACGGGATCGCGCTGATCGCAGTCGGCAATGGCACGGCCAGCCGCGAATCCGAACGGCTTGTCGCGGACGTGATCAAACGCCTGCCTTCCAGTGTGACGCGCCCTACATCCGTGATCGTGTCAGAGGCAGGGGCGTCCGTTTATTCGGCCTCTGAACTCGCGTCGCTCGAATTCCCTGATATTGACGTTTCCCTACGCGGGGCTGTGTCCATCGCGCGGCGGCTGCAGGACCCGTTAGCCGAATTGGTCAAGATCGACCCGCAAGCCATTGGCGTCGGCCAATACCAGCACGACGTGGATCAACGCCAATTGGCGCAATCTCTGGCCGTCGTGGTCGAGGATGCAGTGAACGCGGTCGGCGTCGATCTGAACATGGCGTCCGCACCGCTCTTGTCGCATATTGCTGGCCTCGGCACGTCGCTGGCGCAAGCAGTCGTCGCACATCGCGATGCCAATGGACCGTTTCCAAGCCGCAAAGCACTGCTCAAAGTCCCCGGTTTGGGACCAAAAGCTTACGAGCAATGCGCAGGTTTCCTACGGATCACGGGCGGGGACGAACCGCTTGATGCGTCGTCCGTCCACCCCGAAGCATACGGAGTTGCCCGCAAAATCGTGGCAGCCTGCGGGCGCGATATCCGGCAGATCATGGGGGACGGTGCGGCGTTAAAAGGCCTGCGGGCCGAGCAATTCGTCGACGACAGCTTTGGCCTGCCAACGGTGCGCGACATCCTGACAGAACTGGAAAAACCGGGCCGCGACCCGCGTCCAACCTTCAAAACCGCGACCTTCGCGGAAGGCGTCGACAGCATCACGGACCTCAAGGCAGGCATGTCACTCGAAGGCACCGTCACTAACGTCGCAGCCTTTGGCGCGTTTGTTGATATCGGTGTGCATCAGGACGGACTGGTCCACGTCAGCCAGCTTGCGGACAAGTTCGTCAAAGACCCGCACGAGGTCGTCAAAGCAGGCGATGTGGTGCGGGTCCGCGTGACAGAAGTCGACGTGCCGCGCAAACGCATCGGGCTCAGCATGCGCAAAGACGGTGGTGCGAAACCAGCCCCGCGCGACAATCGCGACAAACCCAAAGGACCGCGGACAGTGCATAAAACGTCAGCGGCACCAAAAACCACTAGCCAAGGCGCATTTGGATCAGCTCTGGCAGCCGCGATGAAAAATCCCAAGGGGTAGGGCGTTCATCACGCCCGCACCAAACAGGCCGCGCGACACGCCATATGTGTTGCGCGGCCTTTTTTGTTGGCAAAATCATAGACCCCAGGCGATCAACGACATGATCAACACGTAGGTTCGCAAGACAAAAAAATCTGTTTGAAGGATGGTGCTGTGAGGGAGGATTGAACTCCCGACCTCACCCTTACCAAGGGTGTGCTCTACCACTGAGCTACCACAGCATCCGTGAGGCTGGGAATTAGACGTATTCGCATTGCGGTGCAAGCCCTCACTAGACGCTTTTTGCACAGCTTGATAACACGTCGTATATGACGCAAGACACAAGCAAAAAAACCAAGGCTCCGCAAACTCGGGAAGACCGGCTAAAGGCGGCGCTGAAGGCGAATATGGGCAAACGCAAAGCGCAGGCAAAAGCACGCGCGGCGTCGGACAAGACTGAAAAGAAAGAGTAGGCGGGTAGATGGATTCAATTGTTGTAAAAGGCGGGCGCGAACTCAGCGGTCAAATTCAGATCGCAGGCGCGAAAAACGCCGCACTGACGTTGATGCCAGCGACCTTGCTGTCCGAAGAACCGCTGACGCTGACCAATGCGCCACGTCTGTCAGACATCAAAACCATGACGCAGCTGCTGCAATCGCTGGGTGCCGAAGTAACCGCATTGCAGGACGGCAAAGTACAGGTCATGTCCACACACGGCGCGATCAACACGACCGCTGATTACGACATCGTGCGTAAAATGCGGGCCTCCAACCTCGTTCTGGGGCCTTTGTTGGCCCGTGAAGGCCATGCGATCGTGTCGCTGCCCGGTGGCTGTGCGATTGGTGCGCGCCCGATGGACATCCACACTGACGGTCTGACCAAAATGGGCGCAGAGATTGACCTGCGTGACGGCTATCTGCATGCAAAAGCCATGGGTGGCCGTCTGCAAGGTGCGGTCATTGATTTCCCGTTTGCATCCGTCGGGGCAACCGAAAACATCATGATGGCGGCGACCCTTGCGAAAGGGACCACGGTCATCAACAACGCGGCGCGCGAACCGGAAATCGTTGATCTGGCGGATTGTCTGCGCCGGATGGGTGCACAGATCGATGGCGACGGCACATCCACAATTACGATCCAAGGCGTGGACCGTCTCGGGGCGGCAACGCACCCCGTCGTCACGGACCGGATCGAACTGGGCACCTATATGCTGGCCCCTGTGTTCACAGGTGGCGAGGTCGAATGTCTTGGCGGGAAAATGTCCTTGGTCGCAGCTTTCGCTGAAAAACTGGATGCAGCTGGCATCGATGTGACCGAGACGGCCAACGGCCTGAAAGTCCGCCGTCGCGGGGATCGCCCGAAAGCGGTTGATGTGACGACCGAACCATTCCCGGGTTTCCCGACCGACCTGCAGGCGCAGATGATGGCGATGCTGTGTATCGCTGAAGGAACATCGGTGCTGGAAGAAAAGATCTTTGAAAACCGCTTCATGCATGCGCCCGAATTGATCCGCATGGGCGCAGACATTGACGTGCAAGGCGGCACTGCGACTGTCAAAGGCGTGGCCAAAATGAAAGGTGCGCCTGTGATGGCAACCGATCTGCGGGCCTCTGTTTCCTTGATCTTGGCTGGGCTTGCGGCGGAAGGTGAAACCGTTGTGAACCGCGTCTACCACCTTGATCGCGGCTATGAACACGTCGAAGAAAAGCTGGGCGGCGTTGGCGCACAAATTGAACGGGTACAAGGCATATGACCGAAGACGCACGTTTTGAAGATGGCGGCGAAGCACCCCTACGGCTGAAGGCGCTCGATGCCGAAGACTTGGCGGTACTTGCCGCTTTGGTGCAAGACGCCGTATTTCCGGCCGCTGAAATGAAATGGGACCGCAAGGCACGCCGCTTTGCGATCCTGTTGAACCGTTTTCGCTGGGAAGATGCGGACAAAGCAGCCCTGCGCAAACGCGACTATGAACGTGTGCAGTCCGTTTTGGTGATCGAAGACGTGCAGGCGGTCAAATCGCAAGGTGTCGATCCACGCGATGCGGACATGGTGTATTCACTGCTTTCTATGGCGTTTACGGCGGGCGAAGATGGCATGGGACGCATCGAACTAACGCTTGCGGGCGACGGTGCGGTTGCGATTGACGTCGAAGCGCTCGAAGTCGTTTTGCGTGACGTGACGCGGCCATATGTTGCGCCCTCAAAAAAGGTACCTGATCACAACCTGTGATCGGGTCACGAATTTTCTAGAAAATTCGGATGCCTCCGGCAGAGGTATTTAAGACCAAAAGAAGCAACCCTGTCGCATTGATGGTACCGCGTGAGCGCTGTAAGACAGGCGTAAGGAGTACCCGATGCCACAGTTTCTTTCCAGTTCAGATGCCGATTTCGAAGCCCAGTTTGTTGCCCTTTTAGGGGCAAAACGCGAGGATTCGCCTGATGTGGATCATATCGTGGCGGACATCATTGCAGACGTGCGGGCGCGCGGTGATGCGGCTGTACTGGAACTGACTGCGAAATTCGACCGTTTTGACGTCACGGCAGACACTTTACGGTTCTCTGAGGCTGAAATCGCGGCTGAATGCGCGAAGGTATCTGACGAAGACCGCGCCGCACTCGAATTAGCTGCAGACCGCATTCGCGCCTATCACGCACGCCAATTGCCCGATGATCAGATGTGGACGGATGACGCGGGTGCGACGCTTGGCTGGCGCTGGACACCTGTGTCTGCTGCGGGACTTTATGTGCCGGGTGGTTTGGCGACCTATCCGTCATCCGTTTTGATGAACGCGATCCCGGCGAAGGTTGCAGGCGTGCAGCGTCTGGCGATCACAGTGCCGACGCCAGATGGTTTGGTAAACCCGCTTGTACTGCTGGCCGCCCAAATCGCAGGTGTCGACGAAATTTACCGTGTCGGTGGTGCGCAGGCCATTGCAGCTTTGGCTTATGGCACGCAAAGCATTGCGCCCGTTGATAAAATCACTGGTCCGGGCAACGCATTTGTTGCGGCAGCCAAACGCCGTGTTTTCGGCAAAGTCGGCATTGATATGATCGCGGGCCCGTCTGAAATCCTTGTCATCGCGGATAAGGACAACGACCCCGATTGGATCGCCCTCGACCTTTTGTCCCAAGCAGAACACGACGAAAGCGCACAATCACTACTGATCACCGATGACGCGGATTTTGGTCAGGCTGTCGCGGATGCCGTTGAAAAGCGCCTTGAAACGCTGGAACGCCGAGATATCGCACGCGCCAGCTGGCGTGATTTTGGGGCCGTGATCACAGTCTCTGACTTGGACGAGGCGGTGACGCTATCCGACCGGATCGCACCAGAGCACCTCGAACTCTGCGTCGCGGACGCAGATGCGCTGGCCGCGAAAATCACGCACGCGGGCGCAATTTTCATCGGTGCTTGGACGCCAGAAGCCATTGGCGACTACATCGGTGGACCAAACCACGTGTTGCCAACAGCACGGTCTGCACGATTCTCCAGCGGGTTATCCGTCATGGATTTTGTGAAGCGCACAACGCTTGCACGCATGTCGCCCGAAGCTTTGGCCGCTATCGGCCCGTCGGCGGAACGGCTGGCGCAATCCGAAAGTTTGGAGGCGCACGGTCTGTCAGTGCGCGCCCGTTTGGACCGCCTGAATGGGGACCCATCATGAACCGCATTTCACATATTGATCTAGACGACAGCGCGCTGCCGCCCCCAACACCAGAGATTGAACAAGAACGCAAAGTCGCGCTTTTTGATCTGTTGGAAGACAACAGTTTTATCCCTGCATCGCGAGATGATCGCGCCGTGCCTGAAGGGCCTTACCGGCTGGGCCTGTCGATCCGGGATCGTCGGTTGGTTTTCGCAATCTCCACCGAAACTCAAGACGAAGCAGGCGAATTTCACCTTTCACTCGGGCCATTCCGGCAGGTTGTGAAGGATTACTTCCAAATTTGCGAAAGCTATTTCGAAGCCGTGAAAACCCTGCCGCCAAGCCAGATCGAAACCATCGACATGGCGCGGCGCGGTATCCACAATGAAGGGGCGCGGGTGCTTCAAGAACGGCTCGAAGGAAAAGCCGAGGTCGACATCGACACCGCCCGCCGCCTGTTCACCTTGATCTGCGTTTTGCATTTTGGTGGTTAAGATGACGGACGGGGCCAAGACATACGAAGATCTCCCCCAGTCGGTCCTCTTTTGCTGCGATCATAACGCAGTCCGGTCACCCATGGCCGAAGGGATCATGAAAAAACTATACGGAACAGAATGTTACATTCAGTCCGTTGGCGTGAAAAATGATCTTGAGATTGACGGTTTCGCGATTGCTGTGTGTCAGGAACTGGGGGTGGAACTGTCGCGCCACCGGTCCCGCAGCTTTGACGAGATGGAACAATGGGGCGATGATCTATCGTCGTTTGATCTTGTCTTGGCGCTGTCACCCGCAAGCCAGCGACGGGCGCTTGATCTCACGCAATTCTACCACCTCGAAGTCGAATACTGGCCAATCATTGATCCCACGGGGTTGGGCGACAGCCGCGATGCCCAGCTTGTGAATTACCGTCAGGCCCGCGACCAAATCGTTGAAAAACTGACAGCACGTTGGGGCGCTGGCGTCGAAACCTGACAACCGGCTTGGGAATCGCGCACCGTCGCTAAACCCCTGAAAATCGACGAAACCACAATGATCGCCGTATTCGACAAAAAATCAGCCCAAAATTTCGCGGAACACGCGGTAAAATGCAGTGTGATCAAATGTAAACACGCCTTTACACTTGATATTTCTCGGAAGGGGGCGCATGTACCCCACCACGGGACATAACCCCGTATAAACTACTCAGGAGAGACCATGGCCAAGGAAGAACTGCTCGAATTTCCCGGCGTCGTGAAGGAACTCTTGCCAAACGCGACATTTCGGGTCGAGCTGGAAAACGGCCATGAGATCATCGCACATACGGCAGGTAAGATGCGCAAAAACCGCATCCGTGTTCTGGCTGGCGACAAAGTACAGGTCGAAATGACCCCGTACGATCTGACTAAGGGTCGGATCAACTATCGATTCAAGTGACCGTTATGCCGGTGAATTCCGGCCTACGGCTGATTTTAGGCTCTGGTTCGCCCCGGCGACTGGAGCTTTTGGCGCAGCTTGGTCTGACGCCATCCGACGTACGCCCCCCCGATATTGACGAAGACCCGCACCGCGCGGAACTGCCGCGTGATTATGTGAACCGCATCGCCCGCGAAAAGGCCGAAGCGGTTGTCATCACGGAAGACGAAGTCGTGCTGTGCGCGGACACAACCGTCGCACTTGGCCGCCGCATCATGGGCAAACCCGCCGATGCAGCAGAGGCGGCGACGTTCCTGCACGCGATGTCCGGCCGCCGTCATAAGGTGATCACATCTGTTGCTGTGAAACGCGGTGACCGTGTCTGGTGCAAAGACGTGCAGACGACCGTATCGATGAAACGGCTCTCGAATACCGAAGTAAACTGGTATCTCGGCACCGGCGATTGGCAGGGCAAGGCAGGCGGCTACGGCATCCAAGGCCCCGCATCCGCCTTTATCCCGTGGATCAACGGATCATTTCACGCGGTCATGGGGCTGCCTTTGCCCGAAACCGCTGGCCTGCTGACAGCCGCAGGATTTCCCCTATTTGGAGACGCATCATGAACGGGCGTACAATTGTTCTGGATCACATCGGTGACCGCGAAGCAGCAGCCTACATGATCGACGGTAAACTCGACGATCTGCTGATCGATGATCTAGACGCGCCGCGCCCCGGTGCGATTTTTCGCGCGATTTGTGATCGTCCGCTCAAGGGGCAGGGTGGCATGATGCTGCGCCTCCCCGACGGCGAAAAGGCGTTCTTACGCTATTCCAAAGGGCTGCGCCCCGGCCAGCCTATGCTCGTGCAGGTCACGGGCTACGCTGAAGGCGGCAAAGCCGTTCCCGTGACCGATCGTGTCCTGTTCAAGAGCCGCTATGTGATCGTAACACCCGGCAAACCGGGCATCAACGTGTCCCGTCAGATCGAAGAAGAACAACGCGACCGTCTGCTAGAACTGGCACACGGGGCCCATGATACCGAACACGGGTTGATCATCCGGTCCTGCTGCGCTGCTGCAGATGTGGCTGAAATCCTTGAAGATATCGAAGCCATGAACACGCTTGCCGACGCCATTATGGCCGAAGGCGAAGGGACCGAACCAGAGGCATTGACCGAAGGCGACGGCCCTCACACCGTCGCATGGCGCGAATGGACGGGCCGCGCGGATGTCGTCACGGATGCAGGCAGTTTTGAACACCTCGGCGTGCTCGACCAGATCGATGGCCTGTCCGACCCCATGGTTACAATCGGCGAAGGCACGATGTTTGTCGAACCCACACGGGCGCTTGTGGCGGTTGACGTCAACACAGGCGGCGACACATCCCACGCCGCGGCGCTTAAGGCGAACTTGGCGGCCTGTCGGGCATTGCCACGGGCGCTGCGCCTGCGCGGGCTAGGCGGCCAAATCACCGTCGATTTCGCCCCAATGTCCAAAGCACACCGCAAACAGGTCGAACAATCGCTTCGGGCAGCGCTCAAGGCGGACCCGATCGAAACGTCCATGGTCGGCTGGACGCAAATGGGCCTGTTCGAATTGCAGCGCAAACGCGAACGTCTGACGCTAACACGGACGCTACCGGAGGGCGTTTAAGATGGCTTGCCCAATCTGTGATCGCGAAACCGACGCAAAGTTTCGGCCCTTCTGTTCGAAACGCTGCGCAGACATTGATTTGGCAAAGTGGCTGTCAGGCAGCTACGCGATCCCGTCGCAGGACGAAGATGACGCAGAAAACTTGGCAGAAGCCCTTGATGATGCGGCAAAAAACGGCCCCGAACGACTGCATTAGAAAACTTTGCAAAATGGCACTGGACACCCCTGTGTGTTCCGCCTAAAACGCGCCTACCCGATGACGATGTCATCCCGGTGCCCGGGTAGCTCAGGGGTAGAGCAGTGGATTGAAAATCCTCGTGTCGGTGGTTCGATTCCGCCCCTGGGCACCATTTAAACTTCCAGGTATGTACTGTTGTAATCATTGCTAGCGCAGCACAGGTTTTGTTTGGGCCGCTTTCCTTTTTAGGGTACTTTTAGAGCATTCGAGTTTACGGTTCTGAAGCTGACGCGGCGTAAATACTGCGTTGAACGCATCCTATCCCGATCCATCCCCACATGACGCCGCTTAACCGGAATGACCACAAACGAACCCCCTCATCTGTGGGGATATGGTTCAGCTCCCGCGAATATTACCTTGGCGCCAAGTTAAAGAGTTGGACCGTCAATATGGATACATACGATCCGAAAGGTAACGCAAAAGCGAAGCGCGTTGACGCGGTCACGTTCACCGAAACGCAGCCTCCAGCGCATCTGAGCGATGTTGTGCACCGCTTCATCGAATTGAAAACAAACGGCGTTCTGGAAGAAGACTATCGTTTCCATGCCTTACCGGATGCCTGCATCTACATCGTGTTTGATCAGCTTGATCCGCACGTCACGGGGGTCACAACGCTGCGGGCGACGTCCGAGGAATTTAACTTGGGGCGTCAATTCCATTTCCTGAACATCCGGTTTCTACCCGGCGTCTTTCAGTTCGATCGCGAACAATCCGGATATGGGCAGGTCAACACATCCTACGAAGGGAAACTGCCGCTGTTGGACTATAGCCAACGTTTAGTCGGGCAAACGCCTGCAACCCAGTGTGCGATCCTGTCTAACTTGGTCGAAACGCTGATCACGGCCAAGCATGTGGTGCCAAATGCGGTCACGCAAAAGATTTTCCGCGACATCGAAGACATCAACACGGTGACAGACATGGCCGTATCGTCCGATTTGTCGCCACGCCAGTTGCAACGGACGCTCAAACGGACAACAGGCTTTGCGCCGCACGATTTTCTCAAAGTACTGCGATTGCAACAGGCGTTAACCACAGACACAGCGGATAACTACGCCGACCAATCACACTTTATCCATTCGTTCCGCAAGGCCACAGGGTACACGCCCGCCCGCTACGCCAGAAAGTTCGATGTCTGATATCTACAATACAGATCAATAGCCGCATCCTAATGTGATGGGGTAAATGCAAAATAACCTGAAGGACTAGGAAATGACCAAAATGAATGCAGTTGGATGGTTTGACATTTTTGTAGACGATTTGGACCGCGCAGTCGCGTTTTACGAAACCGTTCTGGGCCAGAAGCTAGAGCCGATGGGCGACCCGACAGGCGAAACGCAGATGATGGCCTTCCAAGGCGACATGACCGTTTACGGTGCCGCTGGCGCGCTGACAAAATCAGATCACGGCAAGCCGGGAATCGGCGGCACAATCATCTACTTCATGGCAGAAGATGTGGCCGTTGAACAAGAACGCGTCGCGGCAGCAGGCGGTATCGTGATCCGCCCGAAATTCTCGATTGGTGAATTTGGTTTCGTGACGCTTTGTCAGGATACTGAAGGCAACATGTTCGGCCTGAATTCGATGAAATAAAACGCGCTACCTCCCAAGCGCATCTTTGGACACGGGCAGTTGTCTTGCCTGCTCGTGTCCCTTTTTTGCAGACCCAAGATCATTTGGGCTGCAATCAACCTTGCTAAAACGTGGTTCTGCAGTGAACACTTCAATCTAATGAGTGAAGCGACCGCATCGGCGTTTGGACAAGGGTATTGAGAATGCAGATTATTGTAGCTGGTGCTGGCATCGTTGGCGTGTCTTGCGCGATTTGGTTGCAACGCGCTGGGCATGACGTCACGATTGTCGACAAGGCGGGTCCCGCGAGCGGGACAAGCCACGGCAACGCAGGCGTTCTGGCTGCGGGCGCTGTCATTCCGGTCACAACGCCGGGCCTGATGTGGAAAGCACCGGGCATGCTGTTGGACAAGGATGCGCCCCTTTTCCTGAAATGGCGCTACCTGCCGAAACTGATCCCGTTTTTGGTGAAATACCTGACCTACACCACGGACAAGCACGTCGATCACTATGGCGCGGCGATGTCGACATTGCTGCACGATTCCGTAGATCAGCATATGGCGCTTGCCCGTGGGACTGGCGCGGAAAAGTACATCAGCGCGGACGACTATTGCTTCGGTTATTCGACACAAGCGGCGTTCGCGGCGGATAAATACAGCTGGGACAAACGCACAGCAGCAGGTTTCGCCTACGACGTCATCGATGGCGAAACCTATGCGCAATATGATCCGGCCTACGGCAATGCCTTCGCGGTCGTCGTACGGTGCAAAGGGCACGGTCGGATCAGCGATCCGGGGGCCTATGTGAAAACGTTGGCCGATCATTTTGTCGACCAAGGCGGCAAACTCCTCATCCAGAACATCACGGATATCGCCGTGGAAAATGGGGAAATCACGCATCTGAAAACGGCGAACGGCGACATGACCGCCGATCGGATCGTCTTTGCGCTGGGCCCATGGTCAAAGACCATCGCGCACAAACTCGGGGTCAAAGTCCCCTTCGAAAGCGAACGCGGATATCACATCGAAATGACCAATCCGTCGCAGATGCCGAAATCCCCGATGATGGTGGCCAGCGGCAAATTTGTGATCACCCCGATGGAAGGCCGCCTGCGTGCGGCAGGCGTAGTCGAATTTGGCGGGCTGAAGAATGGACCAAGCGACGCGCCCTTCGCGCTGCTCAAACGTCAGGTCAAAGCCATCTTTCCCGATCTCACCTATGACGACCTGATCGAATGGATGGGGCACCGGCCTGCACCCGCCGACAGTTTACCTGTGATTGGGGCAAACAACGCAGGCGGGAAAAGCTATTCAGCCTTCGGTCACCAACACGTTGGCTTGACAGGTGGTCCCAAAACGGGTCGGATTATCGCGGATCTCATTGATGGAAAGAAACCGAACATAGATTTGGCACCGTTTGATCCGCGAAAACACGCGGCGCAGTAGCGTCCGCCGACCGGGAGAATACGAATGAAGTCTATCTTGACCACAACCTGCGTGGCTGCCGTTTGCACAATCGCTGGTACCATTTCTTATGCTGATGGCCATGCCCAATCATGGGACATGCCGATGGCCTACGCGGCCACCAATTTCCATTCGGAACATGGCGTTATCTTCGCGGATAAGGTCCGCGAATACACCAATGGCGCGATTGATATCACTGTCCATGCCGGTGGATCATTGTTCGGTGGCGGCGACATCAAACGTGCTGTGCAAACAGGTCAGGTGCCAATTGGCGAACGGTTTATGTCCGCACACGCGAACGAAGCACCGCTTCTGGGCTGGGACAACCTGCCATTCATCGCGACAAGCTACGACGACAATGCCAAACTCTGGGAAGCCGCGCGCGACACCGTGAACGCACAACTGGCCGATCTGAACCTCGTGGCGCTGTACACATGCCCATGGCCGGGGCAGGGGTTCTACTTCAACAAAGAGGTGGCATCATCCGCCGACACCCAAGGCATAAAATTCCGATCCTACAACTCCGCGACAGCAACCTTCGCCGAAGAATTGGGTATGATTCCCGTACAAATCGAAGCGGCTGAACTCAGCCAAGCTTTGGCCACAGGCGTCGCGTCCGCGTTCATTTCGTCCGGCTCTACAGGCTACGACCGCAAAGTCTGGGAACACCTGTCGCACTACTACAAAGTCAACGCATGGTTGCCGCGCAACTACGTCATGGTGAACACCCAAGCATGGGATGGGCTTGATGCAGACGTACAGGCAGGCATTCAAAAGGCGGCCGATGAAACCGCGGCAAGCTGTGCTGCGAAATCGGCAGAGCTGTCCGATTTCTACTTCGAAGAACTGGCCAAGAACGGCATGACTGTCGAAGACGCAGGCCCGGATTTTCTGGCCGAACTCGAAGCAATCGGCGCAAAAATGACCGCCGAATGGCTGGAGACAGCAGGCGCTGACGGTCAGGCGATCCTCGACGCGTATAACGCCAATTAAGACCAAAATGCTCTTGGCGATACGTCGCCAAGAGCCGTCCATTTTGCTGACATCGCGGTGCACGGGTTGTGCACGCGTTGTGCACGCATTGTGACTTTGTGATTTCCGGCAAAAAGGGCCCCCACCATGCGCGACTGGTCACCTGTAATGGGGCTGCCTCTTTGGGCTTGGCTGTTTGTTGTTCCCAGTCTGATCGGCGTCTTCTGCCTGATCGCGGGACCAAGATTGGAACGGCCCTTGCGCCCGATCTGGCGTTTCCTAGACGGTGTTTATTTTGCCAGCGGCGCCGTCGCTGCGGTCTTCATGGTCACGATCCTTTTGCTGATCGTCGCGCAAATGATCGCGCGATGGACCAGCGTCGCTTTGCCCGGAACAACCGAATTTGCGGGCTACGCAATGGCGGCGACATCGTTCTTTGCGTTGAGCCACGCCATGACGCGTGGGGCGCATATTCGGGTGTCTATCATTCTGAATTTGAACGACTTTCTGAAGCGGTGGCTTGATGTCTTTGCTGTCTTCGGGGCCGCGGTTATCGCCACGTATTTCGCCCGCTTTGCCATCAAAACCAACCAATTCTCTGAAATGCTGAATGACCGGACACAAGGGCAAGACCAAATCCCGCAATGGCTCGTCTCGTTGTTCCAACTGGATTTTGCAGGTGCCGCGGCGGGCGATAGCACGTTGGTCTACACGCCCGTCTGGATCCCACAATTGGCCATGTCCATCGGCACCGTCCTGTTGGCAGTCGCCCTTTGGGACACGCTTTACCGGATGCTAGTCACCGGCGTGAACCCCATCGTTTCGGAGGCAGTCGAATGACCGAAGCCTACGCCACCATCGTTTTTCTCTTTGTTCTCTTCACCTTACTAGGATCATCCATCTGGATTGGCCTCGCGTTGATGGGCGTCGCTTGGGTCGGGATGGAACTGTTCACGACCCGCCCTGCAGGCGACGCAATGATCACCACGATCTGGACAGGGGCCAGCAGTTGGACCCTGACCGCACTGCCGCTGTTTATCTGGATGGGCGAAATCCTGTACCGCACACGATTATCCCAAGACATGTTCCGCGGCCTTGCCCCATGGATGCGGTTCCTGCCGGGTGGCCTGTTGCATACCAACATTGCGGGCTGCACAATTTTCGCAGCGGTTTCAGGGTCTTCGGCGGCAACGCTGACCACCGTCGGCAAAATGTCGATCCCCGAACTGCGCAAACGCGGCTACCCAGAATACATGATTGTGGGCACATTGGCGGGGGCGGCAACGCTTGGCCTGATGATCCCGCCGTCGCTGACGCTGATCGTCTACGGCGTCTCAATCAACGAAAGCATCATCAAACTCTTCATGGCGGGCATCCTGCCGGGTCTCGTGCTGGCGGGCCTATTCATGTCCTACATCATGGTCTGGCATTTCGTGAAACCGGACCAACGCCCAGCGCCAGAACCCGCGATGCGCTTTGGTGAAATGCTCGCCGAAAGCCGTTTCCTGATCCCCGTGCTCTGCCTCGTCTTCGCGGTCATCGGGTCGATGTATTTCGGTTGGGCAACAGCAACAGAGGCGGCGGCGGTCGGTGTTCTCGGATCGCTCATCCTTGCGATGTTCCAACGATCCCTGACACTTAGCGCATTCATCGAAAGCCTGATGGGGGCCACACGCACCTCTGCCATGATCGCGCTCATTCTGATGGGAGCCGCGTTCCTGTCACTTTCGATGGGCTTTACCGGCCTGCCACGTGCCTTGGCCGCTTGGATTGACGAAATGCAGCTATCGCCCATCACCCTGATCGCGGCACTGACCTTATTCTACGTCGTCCTCGGCATGTTCCTTGATGGTATTTCATCGGTTGTTCTGACGATGGCGATCGTGGAACCGATGATCCGCCAAGCAGGCATCGATGTCATCTGGTTCGGCATTTTCATTGTTGTGGTCGTGGAAATGGCGCAGGTCACGCCGCCCATCGGGTTCAACCTGTTCGTCTTGCAAGGCATGACGCGGCACGAAATCGGCTATATCTCGAAAACTGCTATCCCGATGGTTGGCCTGATGTTGTTGATGGTTGTGATCCTCGTCGCGTTCCCACAATTGGCGACATGGCTGCCCAACAATATCAGGCAATAGATATGCGGCCCGCTGTCACGATCCTACAGCTCGACACGCATTTTCCGCGCATACCGGGCGATGTGGGATGTCCGCAGACCTACACGGCGATGGCAGAAATTATCCGCATCCCCCAAGCGACGGTCGCGGGTGTCGTCACGGACAAACCCGACCAGATCAACATCGCGCCATTTGCGGAGGCCATTCAGCACGCAAAAGGCGACGTCATCGTCACGTCCTGCGGTTTTCTATCATTCTGGCAGGACCATCTTGCTGGTCTGACGCGCAAACCATTTATCAGTTCCGCATTGGTCGGCCTGCACGATTTGGCACAGCGTTACGCACCCGCCGAGATCCTGATACTGACATTCGATGCGGGCAGTTTGACGCCCGCCCATCTAGGCGCGTTCGCGGATCATGCAACCGGCATCGTTGGCTTGCCAAAGGATTCGCATCTGCGGCAGGTGATCGCGGGCGATCAGCCTAATCTTGATCCTGATGTGGCACGTGTTGAAGTCGTGGAAACCGTGCGCAGGGCCTTAACTCCGCACCACAAACATATCCTGCTCGAATGCACCAATCTGCCGCCCTACAAGGCGGCGCTGGTGGCCGCCTTTGGGCTTCCGGTGATGGACATACTGAGCTTGATCGAAAATGTCCGCCCAAACACCGTGCATCCGGATTTCTTAGGTTAAGCCATTTGTGGAGCTGGGCGCGGGCGCAATTGCCCCGCACAGAGCATGCTCAGCAGGATCATGACCGCCGCCGTTCCCAGACACAGGGACAAGCCGCCGATCTGATAGGTCAGCCCTGACAGAACCGTGCCAATCAATCGGCCCGCCGCATTCGCCATATAGTAAAACCCGACGTCCATTGTGACCCGCCCCGTGTCGGTGAAACTGAGGATGAGATAAGAATGCAGCGCGGAATTCACGGCAAAGATGGCCCCAAAAACAAGCAACCCCAGCACAACGCCTATCGTCAACACGGGGCTTGGCGGCATCCAGACGACAGCGGCCAAGACAACTGGAACAACGGCCAAAAACCCGACCCAGCGTCGCGCCAAACCCAGCATATCCGTCTCGGACCGTGATGCGGCTTTCAGGATGCGGGGGGCCGCGCCTTGCACAATCCCATACAGGATCGTCCAGACCGCCATAAACGACCCGATCATAAAGAACGCGGCGCGGTTTCCGGCTTCGCTGCCATCGGACAGCACGGCATAGAAATAGATCGGTATGCCGACCACGAACCAAACGTCGCGTGCACCAAACAGAAAGACGCGGGCGGCGCTGAGCCAGTTAATATTGCTGTTCTTGGACATAACCTCGGAAAACTTCGCGTCCTTGCGGCCCACGGGCAGCCCCTTGGGCATTGTCAGCACCACCACAACCAAGATCAAGAACAGGATCGCGGCCATAGTCAAAACGGACGGAATGAACCCGAACACCCCAAGCACAACAGCGCCCAGCAAAAAACCGCATCCTTTCACCGCGTTCTTTGATCCGGTCAACACCGCGACCCAGCGGAAAAGCCCAGCGCCTTCAGTCGGGGCAAGAATTTTGACGGCACTTTTCGAACTCATCTTCGCAAGGTCTTTGGCAACGCCAGACAGTCCTTGCACCAACATCACGAAGACCACGGATGCGGTGATGGTCCAAGCGGGATCAAGCTGCGTTAGCGCGAGCAAGGCAATCACCTGCAACGACAGACCCGCATATAGCGTCGACGTCAAACCGAACCGCGCGGCAATCCAGCCTGCGGACAGGTTCGTCACCACGCCTGCAATTTCGTACAGGACGAACAGGTAGGCCAGTTGAACAGGTGAAAATCCGATGGTGTGAAAGTGCAAAAGCACCAGCATCCGCAACGCGCCATCGGTCAACATAAAGGCCCAATAGGCCGCAGTGACCGTGACGTAGGCCGCAAACCCCGCGGGACGTGTCATAGCTTGCCGCCCACCATCAACGCTACGTCCACCAAACGGTGCGCATAGCCATATTCGTTGTCGTACCACGCGTAGACCTTCAACTGCGTGCCGTTCACAACCATCGTTGATGGCGCATCAACGATGCTGCTGCGTTTGTCATTGGTGTAATCGGACGACACGAGCGGGCGAGTCTCATACCCCAGAATACCTTTTAGTGGGCCTTCTGAGGCGGCTTTGAAAAGGCCGTTCACTTCTTCGACGGTTGTCTCGCGGGCCATTTCGAATACGCAATCCGTGATCGATGCGTTCAACAGCGGGACGCGCACAGCATGGCCGTTCAGTTTACCCTTCAATTCCGGATAGATCAGCGTAATCGCCGTGGCCGATCCGGTTGTCGTGGGGATCAGGTTCGTCAGGGCAGATCGCGCGCGGCGCAAATCTTTTGCGGGGCGGTCCACAATGGTCTGCGTGTTGGTCACGTCGTGGATCGTTGTGATCGATCCGTGTTTGATGCCGATCCCATCAAGAAGAACTTTGACGACAGGGGCCAAGCAGTTCGTCGTGCAGCTTGCTGCGGTGACGATATCGTGCTGCGCGGGATCGTAGATATCGTCGTTTACGCCGTAGACAACATTTGCGGTCGGGCCGTCTTTCACGGGGGCCGATACAACCACCTTCTTGATGCCAGCAGCGAAATAGGGGGCGAGCGCGGCTTCTGTCTTGAACGCGCCGGTGCAGTCGATCATGACGTCAACGCCATCTAGCGGCAACTCGTCCAGATTGCGGGTCTTGGTCACGGGGATCGTCTGGCCGTCAATCGTGATCGATTGGTCATTTGCTGCAAATTCCGCAGGCCACCGTCCGTGAACCGAATCGAATTCCAACAGATGGGCGTGCATTTCGGGATCACCCACAGCGTCGTTGATAAACGCGATCTTTGCACCGCTTTCCAACAAAGGGCGCAGCGCCAGTTTCCCGATCCGGCCGAGGCCGTTCAATGCATATGTGGTCATTGGTTTTCGTCCTGTTTGATAATGTCAGCGCCGATCTGATCGACAGTTTTTTGCAATGATCCGCGATCCAAAGACGCGAACGATAGTGATGTGAACGCGCGCAGCCGATGGTGCAGCGCGCCATAGGTTTCATGAAAAGCGAGCCGTTTTTCCGCGTCCGTTCCTACGGCCTTCACGGGATCAGGCATGCCCCAGTGACCGGACACAGGCTGGCCTGGCCAGGTTGGGCAATCTTCATTCGCGGCGTGGTCACAAACGGTAAACACAAAATCCATCTGCGGCGCGTCATCACCCTGATAAACCCACACGTTCTTGGACCGTAACTGTGTGGTGTCATGGCCCTTGCCGTTCAACATTTCGACCGCAATCGGGTTCAGGTCCGACCGATGGGCCGTGCCTGCAGAATAGGCGTTAAACCGATCACCTGCGATATCGCGCAGAATGGTTTCGGCAATGATCGAACGTGCAGAATTACCCGTGCAGACAAAAAGAACGTTGAATTTCTGGTCATCGGGGCGCGGCTGGTCTGCATCCGTTTGCGGAAATCCGGGCGGGCACAGATCCGCGCGACCGCGACAACAATCCATAAACAGGCCAGACACAACGTCACGGGCGGCATCAAGGTTCACGGCATACAGCAAACTCGTGCCGCGCCGCTGTTGCGTGATCAAACCTGATTGCGTCAGGGCAGACAGATAAACGGATGCAGTGCTGGCTTTCAGCTGCAAAACGTCGGCAATCTCACCTGCGGGCAGGGCGTCCGGACAACGCCGCATCAGCAGACGAAAGACGGCCATCCGTTGCGGATGGCTTAAGGTCGAGAGGCGCGTGATTAATACATCTTCCATAATTTCATGAATATTAGAAATAAAGATTCGGTCAAGCAGTTTCAACGCCTTCAGCGGAGGTTGGTTTACACTGACAGACGGGCGTCTATCAGCTCATCCATTGTCCACCATCAACGTTATAGGTTTGTGACACGACATAATCTGAATCTGATGAGGCAAGAAAAACAGCCATTGGCGCAAGATCATCGGGCACGGCGAACCGACCAGCAGGCACGCTCGCCGCGACCTCGGCTTTTTTCTGGCCAAGCGGTTTACCTTCCAGTTTGGCGAACATCGAATCCACGTGTTCCCAATGCGCGCCGTCCACAACGCCGGGGGCGATTGCATTCACGTTGATCCCGTGGCGGATCAGATCAAGCCCAGCCGACTGCGTCATCGAAATCACGGCCGCCTTGGTCGAACAATAGACCAGCACCAACGGTTCACCCCGTCGTCCTGCCTGCGACGCCATGTTGATGATCTTGCCGCCATGTCCCTGTTTGATCATCTGCGCAGCCGCAGCCTGCATCGTGAACAACGTCCCCGCCACGTTCACGGCATAAAGCTTGTCGTAGGTCGCCCGCGTGATGTCGACGGTTTCGCTGGCATCAAACAGGGCAGCATTGTTCACAAGGATATCCAGCTTTCCCGCGTGATCCACGACACGCGCAATCGCGGCATCAATACTGTCTTGCTGGCTGACATCAATCTGAACGGGGTAGGCGGCATCGCCCAGCTCTTTCGCAGTCTGGCTTGCCAGATCGTAGTCGATATCAGCAATCCCGACGGTCGCACCTTCCGCGATATAGCTTTCCGCAAAGCCGCGCCCAATACCGCGTCCGGCCCCCGTAATCAGAGCAGATTTTCCAGTAAGTCGTGTCATGAATTTATATACCTTGTTGGTCGCCAGCGCGTTTCGCGTGATCGATGTAACCACGCGAAACGGGATCGGGCAAACACTATCGCAGCGCTATTGATCAATGCGCCAGACGGGCGCGTTCCCGATATGCTTGATCAGGAAATCCATAAACACGCGGACCTTGGTCGAGACGATATTGCTTTTCGGATAGATCAGCCAAAGCGCGGGTTTTCGTGCGACTTCGTAGTCGGGCAGCACGCGCACCAATGTGCCATCCGCGATCGCGTCGTGCACAAGCCACATCGAATTGATCGATATCCCGGCACCATCCAGCGTGGCCCGCTTTTGGGTCAAGCCGTCGTTCAGAACCAAACGGTGTGCGGCGCGTTTCGGTTCGAATTCAGCCTGCGTGCCATCCGCCGCGATCAACCCTTTAGGATCGAGGTTTTGAAACGCGATCAATCGATGCGCCACAAGGTCGTCCGCATTTTGCGGCACGCCGTACCGGTCCAGATATGCAGGAGAGGCGCACAAAACGCGCGCATCGTCAGCCAACTTGCGCGCAGTCAAGCTACTGTCGGCCAGAACCGCGTTGCGCAGGGCCAGATCGTAGCTGCCTTCGATCAAGTCGAATTGCGCGTCTGACAGGTGCAAATCCAGCGTCAGGTCGGGGTGTTGGTCCATGAATTGGGGCAGCAGCGGGGCGATATAGATCTGCGCAAATGTACTGGGTGCGGTAAAACGCAATGTGCCGCTGATCTGCGCCTGACCTTTCCCAAGGGCCGCGACGGCGGCTTCTTCTTGGGCGATCATCTCGCGGGCGTAGGGCAGGAAATCGTGTCCTTCGACGGACAAAGACACCTTGCGGGTTGATCGGTGCAACAACTCCACTCCCAAGAAACGTTCCAGTTTGGCAATGCGTGTACTCGCCACAGCGGGCGCCATCCCCAGCGTACGACCTGCTGCGCTGATGTTCAGGGTCTCACTGGCAAGCACAAACAGACGCAGGCTTTGTGTGTCCATTATATTCATTTCCTGAATAGTGAATTCATTTAACGCTAGTTTTTATATTTTTTAGAAAGGGTATGTCAAAGGTCAAGACGCACAAAGGAATATCCCATGACCCAGACAGCGACAGTAAACTATCATGTCCACAAACCGGAACGGCAGGCGTTTGAACTGGACGCAGGTGGGATCGTGGGTAACCTAATTTCGCCGGAACTCGCACCAACGCAGGTGACTGTTTTTGACGAACGCGCAGTTGGCGTTGATGCAACTTTCGACGATGCGTCGGTCGGCTTCACCAACTACCCATCGGTTGTGCGGTCATTTGACGACAGCGTCGACTGGCGGCCCGCATACGATGCTGAATTGACGGAACTTCTGACGACCGAAGTCGCCGCGAAAGAGGTCATCATTTTCGATCACACGGTGCGTGTGGACGACCCCGACGCCGACCGTAAACCGGCACGCAACGTGCACAGCGACTATAGCCTGCACGGTGCCAAGCAACGGTTAGTTGATATCTTGGGCGAAGACCGCGCCGCCGACTGGAGCGCTGGGCACTACGCCTTCATCAACGTTTGGCGGCCCGTTGGCGCAGCCATCAACTCTGCGCCGTTGGGCTTCATCCTGCCTGAAAGCGTGGCGGATGATGACTGGATACTGCTCGACCTGATCTACCCTGACCGAAAAGGGCAGATCATGGGCTTGGCTGCAAACGATGATCACGAATGGATTTACATGTCCAAAATGACGCCGGACGACGTGGCCTATTTCAACATCTTTGACAATCGCGGGCGACCGTCCGTCGGGCACAGTGCCTTGGATATGGTCGAAGATCCGACAATTCACACGATCCGCAAAAGCATCGAGAGCCGCACATTGGTGCGCTACTAAAATTCGAAACCGAACAAAAACATGCAGTTGCGTGATGCGCTGCATTGAAAGGAACGATCATGACCAAGACTATTCTTATCACAGGGGCCACTGACGGCATCGGCCTGTTGACCGCGCAAACACTGGCTGCCGAAGGCCACACGATCCTGCTGCACGGCCGCAGCACCACCAAACTCGAAGCGGCAGCACAGAAGGTGGGCGGCAAAAACGAAACATATGCGGCTGACCTGTCGCGTATCGGTGATGTGCAGGCGTTGGCCAATGATATTCGCACGAACCACGACCAGATTGATGTGATCATCAACAACGCGGGTGTGTTGAAAGCCAAAGACGTGATGACCCCTGACGGCTACGACGTGCGTTTTATGGTGAACACGTTCGCGCCTTACGTCCTGACAACTGATCTGTTGGATTTGCTGCCGAAAGACGGGCGCGTCGTGAACCTATCGTCAGCCGCTCAAGCACCGGTTGATAACGATGCCATGTATGGCCGCACGAAGCTGGACGACATGGGCGCCTATGCGCAAAGCAAACTGGCGATCACGATTTGGACACGCGAACTGGCGACAACCCGTCCGGATGGACCGGTAATTGTTGCGGTGAACCCCGGATCGCTGCTGGCTTCCAAAATGGTCAAAGAAGGATTTGGCGTGGCGGGCAATGACCTGCAAATCGGCGCGGACATTCTGAAAGAAGCCGCACTTGGCGCGTCCTTTGCCGATGCCTCTGGCAAATATTTTGACAACGACGCCCAGCGCTTTGCGCTACCTCATGCGGCGGCACTTGATGCGCAGCACAGCGCTGCCGTCATGGCAGGCATCATAGACATCACAACACAGCTCGCCGCCAGCGACGGCGTTTGAAAAGAGAGATAAAACAATGACAAACCTCGCACTTGATCAGGCACGCACGGTGGAAAGACCATCCCGCGCGCAGATGCTGCAACGCGATTTCACGGTCCAACGGTTTTGGGACGAAAATCAGGACGTGTTCGCAAACGCTTGGGCGGAATGGGAACAAACCCAAGCCGGCAAAGCCAACCAGTTGGATGCATCCCTTTACGATCCGAAACTACGCGCGGCAGTGGAACAGGCTTGGGCGGACCCAAGTCAGGAAGCCGCAGTTCAGGACCTTTGGACCGAAGTCTTCCCTGGCGTTTATAAAACCCAGTTTTTTGATCCGGAAAAGCTGTCGACACTGCGCAACTACATGACTGCGACCGCGGATGCGGGCATTCCGTTACGCCCACCATATGGCATTTCGTTGAACCGTGGTGGTGCGATGCTTGACCCGCGATCCGAAGGATATCTGGCGGCACCGAATTTCCAAGACTTCTACAAGGGGTTGATGGATAGCTACATGCGGCCGATTTCGCGTCTCTTGTTCCCTGATGTGATGGGATACGACACGCAAACCTTCGGCTTTTCGATCCAATGGCAAGCGGACGCTGATACGTCTTTGCGGGCCCATACCGATGCGTCCTCGGTCACATTGAACATCAACCTGAATCTACCGGGTGAAGAATTCTCTGGCTCAGGTGTACGGTTCTTCGACCGTGAAACGCGCCAAGTCAGCGAACTGACATTCGAACCGGGGACCGCGCTGATCCACCATGGCAGTGTCGCGCATGAATCGATGCCCATCACGCAAGGCGAACGGTCAAACTTCGTGCTTTGGCTCTATGGCGATCAGGGGCAAATCCCGCCGCTTGGTGCATCAACAACGCCAATTGATCCGCATATCCGCTGGGTCAAAACACCAAGCCAATCTGACGGGTTCGCACCGTTCTAAAATGCGAAAAGCGCGCCGATATCGCATCGGCGCGCTTTTTCATTCCAGTTTTGTCATCGGACGCAATGATGCATATCACCCGCGACAGGCGCTCGCATATGCTTCGAATGCGGCCATGATATCGGACCCGTCTTGGGCGCGTTCTGGGTGCACAAGAACAAAGTCAAAGCTTTGGCTTTCTTGCGGTGTCAGTTCCGCGACGACCTCCATCGCATAGGCGTCAATGCTTGTCCGCGCTGATTTCGCTGAGAAGTTGTTTTCGTTCGAATCCAGCCCCATCCCGCCGATCAAAGCGGCCTGCGCCCCGTCGTCCATCAGCGCGTTCAGCAACGGGGCAGAGGCGCCACGCACTTCGCTGATCTGGTCAAATTGCAGTTTCGACGCGTCGAATTTTGCACTGAACAGGTCGATGGTCGACACGTTGCGGCGGCTGATATGAAAGTAATTCGCGTAATAAACAAACTGGATATCGCAGCCCGCGCCGTCGATAAGCAGACCGGTTTCGCCATCTTGATACGCCGCGATGGTCCGCAGACCGTCTAATGCTTCATTGATCGCTGTTTCATCTGTTTGGGTGTCGGAGGACTGGCTTTTCAGCAACTCAGAAAGCGCATTAAAACAAGACACTTTCGCTTCAGGTTCGCCGACCATGCTTTGGCAGTTTTCCAATAGGGTGGACATCGGAATGTCGGTTCCATCGACATTCACCGTCACCTCGGCCTGCAATCCGCTGGCCAAGACCGCAAGAGACATCGCAAGACTAATTAGCTGCAATTTCATCTGCTTTACTCCGAACAAGTCGCTGGACAACAATCAGCGACGAAAATGGTTAAATATATTGTAGGCAACTCGTAGGTGACGGGTGACCGCCTGACCAAGGCAAGGGTGTTTGGCCTGCCTTGGTCGTACTCGTAAGGGGTTAATGCGGGATATCAGTTGCTAAGAACGTAATCGCTTTGGTCGATACCAGCATCTTCGGTGTCCGTTGTGACCCGCAGACCAAAGGTCTCTTTCAGCGCGAACCACACAAGGCTTGTAGCCACAGCAACGTAGACGATGATGATCAGAACCGAAGACAATTGTCCCAGAACGGTCGCATCAGGGTTGGAAATCGCAACTGCAAGGGTGCCCCAGATACCGCAGAACAGGTGAACCGGAATGGCACCAACGACGTCATCGACTTGGAAGTAATCAAGCAGTTGTGTGGCCCAGAACAGGATCAAACCGCCGGCCATACCGATCAGGAAAGCCGTGAACGGGGATGGGAACAGTGGTTCTGCAGTGATTGATACCAAACCGGCAAGCGCGCCGTTCAGCATAAAGCCCAGATCAAAACGGCTCTCGCGGAAGTAGGAAACGAAAGCGGCGACAATGACACCACCAGCAGCGGCCAGGTTTGTGTTCAGGAAGATACGCGACACGTTTGCGGCGTCCGCATCTGTTGAAAAGCTCAGGTAAGAACCGGCATTAAAACCGTACCAGCCCATCCACAAAATCAGCGCACCGATTGTGGCCAGCGGCATGGAATAGTTGCCCAGTGGCATCTTCTTACCGTCAACAAAACGACCAGTCCGCGCACCGACAAACAGCGCACCCGTCAAAGCAGCTACACCGCCAACGACGTGAACAACTGAACTGCCTGCAAGGTCAATAAAACCAAGATCGGACGCCAAGAAACCACCACCCCAAGTCCAAGACGCTTGGATCGGATAGATGGCGGCGGTCAGCATGGCTGTGAAGATGAAGAACGGTGCAAGTTTCATGCGCTCTGCAATTGTGCCGGACACGATAGACGCAACCGCGACGCAGAACATGGACTGGAAGAAGATATCGCCAGCGCCTGCGTGGCCACGTCCGATGAAGTCAGCATTGCTTTCGACCACATCTGTGATCTCAATCGCGCCCTCAAAGCCCAAGATGCCGGACAGGATCCAGCCACCATTCGGGAACATGAAGCCGTAGCCGCTTAGAACGAAGGCTGTTGATGCAATCGCAAAAAGACCGATGTTCTTTGCGCACTGATTAACGACGTTCTTTTCACGTACAAACCCTGCTTCGACCATCGCGAAACCTGCGGTCATCCACATGCAAAGCACGCCGCAGAAAACGATGAACAAAGTATTCATGACAAAGGGTGAAACGCCAGAAGAGGCCTGCTGTGCCGCGGCGGGTCCTGCGAACAGGACGGCCAATAGGGCGGCTCCGATAACTGATTTTCTCATCTTCAACTCTCTAAAAAATGGATCAGGAACATGGATGGTCTAAATTTCAGGCAAATTTATGTCGAAATGCGAAAAAGACGGTCAATTTGAGAACGGCGGTCTTGATTTTGACGCCGAAAATGTCCCGGTCTGCAACCGCAACGATCCCTCGTGGCGAACCACGAGGGATTGGTTATGATCTTGTTTTGGATGGCGAACCGCGACTTCTGACCGCAAAACCAGCGCCGCGTTCTTTTGCGCCACCGGATCACGGCCTGGCACGCTACGGTTGATCCCGAAATTTTCGTTACTCGGTCCCCAACTGCCTGCGTTTGCTGGCTCTACGCCGCGACGACGGTGCGCATTCTACCATTTTTACGGTCAACCAACGCAATCTGGTTCTTGTGATGCCGGAATGCCAGCTGCCGCCCTTTGCGACCTGATGCCAGTTCGCGGCAGGACTGTGCCACATAGTCGGGTGCGACAAGTTCGGGGAACAATGCCATGATTTCCGCGCGCGCATCTGGTCCGACGGATTTGAGCGCCTGCGGCCCTGTGAAAAGGCTTTCTGTCCATGCGCCGTTCGACCGGACCACTTCATGACGGTCAAACAAGAGGTGGAAGTATTCCACACCGTCACAATCCATCACCTCTGACACGCCATCGACTGCCAAAAGGAATTTGGCCGCGACCAGCACCTCGGGTTGATCGTACATTCTCATTGCGATTTTGGAACGCACAAGAACACGGTGCTGCGGGGATACCACAAGGTCGCATGACGGTGTGTTGTCACCCAGCGCACCTTTGCGGATGCGGATAGGACGCAAGTTAGGCTCGTCTACCAAACGATTGGATGACACTTTCTGGCTGCCGATCCAGCGTAACTGCTGGTGACCGTTATCTGCTGTTAAGATCATGTCACCTTCGGACAGTTCTTCGACAGCCTTTTCGCCCTGTTCGGTCATGATCAATGTGCCACGGGAAAAACAGATGATGTCGCGATAATCGAGATCGCTGGTCAGCGGAACCGCATCTGAACCGTTGGCGGCTGTATCGCTATCGGTGTCGGCCAGTGTGAAGTTACCGGACGCGTCAACGTCGGCGTCGTTGGCGTCAAAACCCGCGACATCGTCCACGACATCCGCAATGCCGTCACCGTCTGTGTCAGCAGACCCATCAATGGCTGCTTGGCTGACACCATGGCCAGCCTCAACGACGTCATTGATCCCGTCATTATCGCTGTCCGTGTCGACAACATCGGCAGTACCGTCACTGTCGGTGTCGACCGGCGTCAGGCCACCCGCGCCATAGGCGTCGTCGACCCCATCATTATCATTATCCACGCCAGTCGGCGCGACGTAGCCAGCCGTGGTCTGTGCTTCGACGTTGTCAGTGATGCCGTCGTTGTCGCTGTCCAGATCCAGATGATCGGCAATGCCGTCGTTATCGCTGTCCTGAACGCCTTCAAGTGTCAGGAACAGATCATCGAAGGCCAGCGTGTTGTCGGTGGCATAGTTGTTCTGTTCGTCGAACAGATAGAAACGCAACGTATACGTCTCGCCAGCTTCCAAAGCGTAAGGTTCGATTGTGACGTTACTGATACCGTAAGAGCCGTTGGGAGGGCTGTTCTGATAGCCGTCATCGTAAAGCGTTGTCGAAGACGCAAAGCCGTCATTGGAAACGCTAAGCGCGACGTTATAATCACCAGCCGCCGTGCCACCCCAATCCTGCGGGATAATACCGTGCTGGATTTCGGTTAGGTATGCATCTTGGGCGAGGGTGAAAGAAACCTCGACATATTCGTTCTGATCAATCGCTTGGTCGAGCGTCGTAGCATCCGAACCCTGCAGGATATGTTCAAAGGTGCTGTTGGGTTGCACAAATCCGGAACCAAACGAAATCGCGCTTGTCGAGCTCAAGATCGAACCGGCGTCGCCGTTGGTATTCGCAGCGTAAGAGCTTCCATTAACGCCGTTCTCGGTGTCGTTATGGTCCCAGTAAACCTGCCCTGTGGTCACACCTTCGTTGACATCCAGAATACCATCGTTGTCGTCGTCAGCGTCCAGGCTGTCTTCAATACCATCCGAGTCCGTATCAATGACGCTGCTATCGTCACGGTAATCGAAGTCTGTGCCGCTCGGTGACGCGTTGCTGCCGTCGGCAAGGGTATCGCCGTCTGTATCTGCGAGTGTGAAGTTACCGGATGCGTCAACGTCGGCGTCGTTGGCATCAAAACCAACCACGTCATCAACGACATCCGCAATGCCGTCACCATCTGTATCAGCAGACGCATCAATAGCGGTTTGGGAGACACCATGACCGGCCTCGACAACATCGTCGATGCCGTCGTTGTCGCTGTCGGTGTCGATGAAATCGGCCGTACCGTCATTGTCTGTATCAACAGGTGTCAGGCCACCGGTTTCGTATGCGTTATCCAGACCGTCGCCGTCACTATCCACACCCGTTGGCGCAACGTAGCCAGCCGTCGTCTGGGCTTCGACGTTGTCCGTGATGCCGTCATTATCGCTATCCGAGTCGAGATAATCTGCGATGCCGTCTCCGTCGGTGTCGCGCGCTGTAACAACCGCCTCGACCGGGAATGCGTAGTCGAACTGTGTACCAAAGTTAAAGTTGGTCCCGGAATCGTAAATCTGGGTGCCGTCGACCGCAATCTGAAAACTGCCATCGGTGCCGCCGCTCATACCGTCGCCGAAGCTGTCGTAGACAGTGAACGTGTAATTACCCAAATCGGTGACATCGACATCAGTCACGGTGGCAACAAAGTTCGCTGGATTACCGCTTGCGATGACCGTGCCGCTTGCGTCTCTCAGTTCCCACGTGTTTTCCGCACCTGACCAATCGTCACCGTCAAAGGTGATTGTCACCGTGCTTGGTGTGGTTTCGGTAAGGCCTTCGTCAACGTTCAGAATGCCGTCGCCATCAGCGTCCGCATCTTCAGAATCGATTTTCCCGTCGCCGTCGGTATCAACGTAAGTGAATTCCAGCAGGTAACGGTCGGCCGTCATCCCGTATGTGTCGGTCCCCGCTGAAGGCGTGGCAGTGCCCAGCGTCACGGATTCAATCGGTTTTGCTTCCAAGGCGTCCGAATATGCGCTTGGCCCAGTTGTCGGTGGCAGCAAATACAGGTTTCCGTCAGTGTCCTGCATGACGATCGCATCGACGGTCGCGGTCGTGCCGTCGGCATATTGGATGACGGTCCCGCTGTAGAGCATAGTCGTATCGTGCGTTTGCTCAGCACCACCATCAATCTCAAACGTTTCGTTTGTTGTCGCATTGTCCGCATCATACGCTGTAGCGTTTGTGCCGCCCGTGTATGAACTGGTCGCGTCAGGCGACAATGTTTGAAGATTGCTCGAAATAAGATTGTCTGCCCCGCCAAATACGAGCCCGTCGAGCGCGGTATGGTTTTCAGACGTCAGGTTGCCTTCGATCAGATCGATTTCTGGCGCGGTGCCGAGATAGAACAATGAAAATGTCGTCGCCATTTTACCAACTAATTCCTCAAATTTTTGCTGATGATCTTCATCAAGCACAACAATCGAGGCGGTCGCGGATGGCGTGGTGGTGCGGTGCTGAACTCCGGTTCTGCCTCGCCACTTAGTTAACATTTCGTTGACGGTCGGACGTACCCGCCGGAAGGTTAGGCGGCGGCGCAAAAGGATAAGTGTCCCATGCGTCGGTATCAAATCTGGGGCAAAATTGGTGATTTCGGGGAGTAGGGGCGCTGCTAGGACGCTAGGCTAGACCATTCCCACCGCAGCGGCGCGGGGTCAGATTCGCAAGCGGATCATGATCGGATTTGTGGACTTTGCGCCCAAAAGTCGGTTGGCAAAGCGGCCATTTTATTCCGATTTGCAGTGTGCAATTCGAGATGATGCAATGATTGCCGCCGTCATGCCCCGTCGCTTCTGATCAACTCTGCAATTCGCCGGCCAATCGCTGTACTCGCTTTCGCAGAAGGGTGGATCATATCTTGAGTGTGGAATGTACGATCCCCGTTCGGCACGAGATCTTCCAGCGACAAAAAGTAGAACCCCGGGTCAGCGGCCGCCATGTTCCGTATGCGCCGTTCAAGCTCAGCGCCTTCATCACGGCAGTGATCAATCGGGGTTTCGACGCCCGGTGTCCGTAAATACCCGACATAAATCACGCGCATGCCGCTCCGTCTGAGATTGTTCACAACACGCGGGATTTCACCATGCGGCCCGTAAGGCGCGATCAACCGCGCCATCGTTGCTTCACAGCGGTTGCATCCACATCCCAACCAAAGGTCATTGCCGCCGCCGTTTAGAACGACCCAATCCCAAGGGCCGGATTGATATTGCTTTGACACATTCAGCCCCAACCCACCGGTGATTGGTAAGTCATATAGAAATCGTGCACCGCGAACGGAACGATCAATGACTTCTTCACCAAGTGCGGCCTCGATCACCTGTGCGACTGATTGGCCCGACAATGAATTGGTCGCAAGCAGTGAATCTCCCATAGCCAAAATGCGCGATTTAGAATTGCGCGTGACGGTTTCTGTGCACGCCACCAATGCGATAAATAAAATGCCGAACAGAAATATAGAACGCTTCATTGGAAATCTCCGATATGGAAAAAGAGGCACTAAAACGACTAACTCAAACGAACGCCAAGTTTCCTGATGCTTAATGTGATCAGGAAACGTGTAATGTACATAATCCTAGCCCTTACGCTAATGCCCGCCAGTGCGTTCTTGCAAGTAATTGAAACGAAAAGCATGAGGTTAAAGGAATGCCTGTTTGGAATCTGAAATCTGTCGGTGTTGTCTGCACTGCGCGACGGCTTGAATTTACGGTATGGAATCGACCAAAGTCTTAATTTTCGCCCGCGTCAGCGGTTTCGAAATGAAGCTGTCCATACCGGCGTCATAACACTGTTGCGCGTCATCTTCGGTCGCACTTGCGCTTAAGCCGACAATGTTAATTTCGTCTGGCTTTTCTACGCTCGCCCGTATCAGACTTGTGGCCTCAAGCCCGTCCATCGTTGGCATCTGAATATCCATCAAGACGAGGTCGAACTGGTCTTGCATCACTTTATCAACCGCCTCTTGGCCATTGTTCGCAACGACACACTGATGACCAAACGTTTTCAGAATCGCGGCTGCAACTTCCTGATTGATGGTGTTGTCGTCGGCGATCAGAATATGAAGCTGACGATGATCAGAGGTATTGTCAGGCGATTGCATCTGCTTTGTTCGCTGACACTGATCAGGCTTCTTGTGATGCGTCTCAAAGCAATCAAGCAAATCGTAACTATGGATCGGTTTGATCAGCCATTTGTTGTGCGCAACAGACTTATCAGCACTTTTGTCTTGGTCTGACTGGGCGGACAGCACGATTTTTTCGATAGTGGCAAACGGTCCCTTCGCCAGTTCATCCATCCACAACGCAAGAACGTCATGACCACCGACAGGGGTATTTAAGACGATGTAGTTTAGCTGGCGCGCCTCAACCGAACACTGCGCGTGCATCTCTTGAACGCTACCGAAGGTGCAAACGTCATGGCCGAATGCAGATAACGTCCGCCCGATCAATTCCCCTTCATTGCTGTTTGCTCCTGCGTCAATCAGGGCAATGGATTTTGCTGCAAGGGTCTTGATCGGACGCACTTCATCGACGTCGCTGACATGGACGATCGGGATCGTGAACCAAAACGTGCTGCCGACACCAACCTGACTGTTTACGCCGATTTCACCGCCCATTTGGTCGATCAACATGTGACTGATGGAAAGGCCAAGACCGCTACCGCCAAATTTTTTGGTAGCGCCGGTTTCGACCTGCGTGAACCGATCAAAAATATTCACCAAATCTTCGGCGGAAATACCAATCCCGGAATCGGTAATTTCGACATGTAACTGCTCTGTGCCGTCTGCGCGGATCAATTGCTCGGCCGTAATACCAATCCCGCCCATTTCGGTGAATTTCGATGCATTCCCAGCAAGGTTGAGAATAACTTGACGAAGGCGTTCACCATCTCCCAACAACTTACCGTTCAGGGCAGGGTCAATAAAACTTTGGATCGAAATGTTCCGCTTTAACGTGCTTGGACCCAAGATATCGCAGACGTTCTCGATCAGATCGGTCAGGACGTAGGGTTCTGACCGTAAAGACATACGACCAGCATCTAGGCGGGAAAAGTCCAGGATATCATCAATGATGGATTTAAGTGCCGATCCGGAAATCTCGATTGTATCGGTCAATCGCTTTTGATTTTCATCTAGATCAGTTGCGGACAACAGTTCAACCACCGGAATAACGCCGTTCAAAGGCGTCCGAATTTCGTGCGACATCGTGGCAAGGAACTGAGATTTGGCAATCGTCGCGTCCTGTGCCTTTTGCATTGCATTTTTTAGTTCAATTTCGTTGGCATGAATATTTTCCCGCATCTTTCGAAAGTCAGAAGTAAGAGCCCCAACTTCGTCTTTACCCTCGGGTGGCAATACAGCGGCATAATTGCCATCGGAAAGCTCACGTGACGCATCTGCCAGAATTTTCAGCCGGCGGATCACAAGGCTTTCGATCAGCATCCAGATCGTCAACATCGTGAACAAGAAAAGCGTCAGGCCAATAAGCCCGATGTTCCGCACCTCTGTCGTCAAGATTTCCAGATCAGACGAAAAGTCCACGGTCAAATGAAGTTCGCCAATCTCCTTGTCTTGCAACATGATGGCCTTTGACGAGGACCAAAACTGATCACTTTCGGGTGCGCTGGTAACGTCGATTGGAAAAATTTGACGGCCATTGGATTCGTGTAACGTGATGTCGATCCAATTTTCGTTGTTTTTCAAAAGCGAGTTAAGGGTTTCATGAATTGCGGCAAATTGGTTGTTTAGTACAAATGGTTTTAAGCTGTCAGCGATCACGTCTAATTGGCGGTCAACTTCACGCGATAAGGCCGCGACGCTCAAAGCATTCAAACGCGGCACCCAAACCTTTGCAAATATCAGCCCTGACGCCACTCCAACTAAAAACATGGACCCTAAAATTGTGGCCCGTAGATTCAGCCGAAACTTTTTTGGCATTAATCTTCCCTCACGAGCACCACATAATCGTTCAAATTCAAATCGCGCAGCGGTTCAAAGTCAATCTCTGTTGCAACCGCAATTTGCCGGATCGGAATCTGAGCAAGTAGCGATTGACCTTCTTCACTTTCACCCAGCTTCAAAAAAGCGGCACGCACTGCCTCTTGCACATCGAGCGGCACACGTGGATGAGCAACAACAGGATGCGGGGCAACTTCTTGTGTGCGGTGCAGTATTCTCAGCTTATCCTTAATTTCGTCTTCCTGCCGGTTAAATGTTCCCATAACACCGGACGCTGCGTCTGTTTCATGTAAAATGGCGTTCAAATAGGCAGATGTATGCGTCGCGACAAAGCTCGCCTCAAAGTCGATGTCGTACACAATGTCCAACTCCGACCGCATTAACAGCGATGCGCCAAGCGCATTCGGGGCAGGGAATGCGATTGCTTTCCCATTCAAATCTTCGACCGACTGGATCGGACTATCGACAGGGACGGTCAGAATACCAAAAAGCCGACGACCAGCGTCATTGACCAGCGGCGTGTAGCCTTGGGAATCCATCGCCATGATGGAATGGAAAGGATTCATGTAGGCAAAATCATAGTCACCATCGGTGAAGCCTGTTTCAAATTCAGGGATACTCGGCGCTCCGACCATTTCAAAATTGTGGCCTGTCTCTGCTGACAATTCTTCTAGGATTGGTGCCCAGATCATGTTCAGCCGTAGCGCTTCAAATTGAGGAACAACGCCGAACGTATACGTTTCTTGGGCGGTCGCGTTCGATACCGCGAACGTGCCAAGGAAAGCAGCCAAGCCGAGGCTTTGGAGTAATTTCGTAAACTTTAACATTTTGCGTCACCATTCAATTCGAACTACGTGCCGATCAGGGATAACGTAGAATTTGAGGTAATTCGTATTTATTTAGGGTATATCACACTCTCTTCCGTATAGGCATCACGCCAATCGAATATGGATCAGGAACGCAGGTTCTCGGGGCTTCCTCTTTGGCTCAAGCGCTTAGGAGTGTCAGCGCTTCATGGGCTCGCAAGTCCATACGCGCAGTGCTTCCGTATCCTTTAATTGCATCTAAGCATGGAAAGAAGCGGTGAAGTTCTTCTGCAGTTTCTGGATCAAAGCCCGCCATACCAACGGCACCGGGGTGAAAACTCTCGCTTTCTAACCCGTTCACAGTGACGATCTCATGCTGATCAAAGAGCAGATGCACATAGGTCACCGAAGCGTCATCAACCCGCCGACAGATGGTTGCGTCATTCACGAGATGTTTCGCTTTTACAAAGACTTCCAGACTGCCAAACAGCAGTTCTGCAAAGCCATCACGAACCAAAACCCGATGATTAGGGGACACCTCGATCTCCTTATGGTTTCCAAGTGCCCCTTTCCGGAACCGAATTGGGGCGTCTTTGCCTTTGGCCAACCGCGTCGTCGACCCGATCCATCGCAGAACTTGTGGACCATTGTCGGAGGTCAGTACTTCGTCACCAACTTCCAACTGCTCAATCTTGACAGGCCCAGAGGGCGTATCAATCAGCGATCCCGCCACAAAACATGCAACAGAGGTTGTGGCAGTGATGTATCCAACGTCAGTGTTGCCTGCTGAGTCAGCAATTGTGTACGAAAAGCTGTCGCTGCCCAGTGCGCCGTCGCTCTCCAAAGTGAGCGTACCGTTGGCATTCAAGGTAATAGTTTCGCCGGTGGCCAGCACGATGCTCCCACCCGGTACGATTGGCTGGCCATTGATTTCGGTAATCGTAAGAGACGGATCTCCGGATTCGTCATTTGCCAGCGCATCTATCGTACCTGAATTAGTCCCAAACAATTCAATAGTATCGTCATTCGCGATCAGGCTGGTCTGCAACGAATCCGCTACAATGAGCAAATTACTGTCATAGACGCCGTCGCCACCGTCTGCGATCCCAATACGGATAGTGTTTTCTTCGTCCGGATTGACTGGGGCTTTGAGGGAAAGCGTGATCGTCAAACCGTCCATTTCGGTATTCGCAACTGGCGTGACGCCCGTGTTGTCCAAGAACAGGTTCGACGTCATAGTATCGTTGATCTCATCGATCGAAATGTTGCCATCTGTAATCGACAATTCCGCTTTAACGCCGTTGACCCAGATCCCGACAGCGTCATTGACGCCAGAGTTGACGTACTCCAGATACTCCTCAGACGAGAAGACTATCTGCATCGTCAAAACATCCCCATCTGGGATAAACGTGCTTTCGAGAATTGCAGCGTCAAAAGTGGTGATACCAGAAATTGAGGTCAGCCCTGCATCTCCTGGCAAGGCGTGGTCGGTACTTGTCGATGGCGATACGTTCTCAGCGCCGGTGCTATTTGTTATGTCGGTCGCCAAACCAGTCGACAGAATGACGCCGCTGTCTGATGGAGTAAGAACTGGCGCGGTCACGTCACCACCGGTGTAAATTCCCGACGCTGTGTTCGCCCCAGTGTATGTCGCCGAAACGACCGTGACACCTGATCCAAACATCGTGTCAGCCATCTCAAGCGCAGTTGCGGTGGTATCAATATTCAATTCTGAAGCTGCCAATGTCTTTTCCTCGTTAATACTCGGGTTACCATGTTGCCCTAGCCAACACGTCGTTTCGAGCAATGGGAGGAATAGTGCGAGCACGCATTCGAGAGAGCGGGGCCCAAATGAAGGGCCCGGCTATCCTTATGGATATCCAGTGTGAAAGTGGACTATGCCCGTTCGGTCGTGCGCCATCGCCTGTGCATGAACCTCGACCACCTGACCGACGGAACGCGGGCGGACAACAAGCGAGACGATCGAGACCACTGGGCGAACGGGACTGACCACGCGTTGCTCTAGGACAGTGGCAGAGGCCCGCCCACAGGCACCCGTTGAACCCGCGGGGCACTTTTCGGGGCATTTTGATCAACACACCACCTGATCGTTCGGTACGCTGGGTTCGCCATCTAGTTCCGGGGCATCACCTACAGCCAGCCGCTGCCTCTGAACTGCACCTCGTCGGAGGCCACCACTGGTTCCAGGTGGTCAGTTGATTAATGTCTGCTGTGCGGACAAAGTGTCCGTCGTCAGAGTTTTTGGAACCAATGGCGGCCTAATCTAAGAGAGAGTTTGGCTCATCTGGTTTGTTTGATTATGCGGCATGCTGGCGGTGATGCAAGCGCCGCGTTTCGAGCGTCTTTCGTTTGATCCTTTCCCTTTGTTTTAGAATGGCTTTGTCACGGCCAAAGTAGACGTCGGCAGGTGTGACGTTGTTGATGCTCTCGTGATAGCGCTGGTGATTGTAGTGTTCGACGAAGGCTTCGATTTGGCGTTCGAGATCGCCGGGCAAGAAGTAGTTTTCCAGCAAGATGCGGTTCTTGAGGGTTTGGTGCCAGCGTTCGATTTTGCCTTGGGTTTGCGGATGATACGGCGCACCGCGCGAGTGCTTCATGCCCTTGTCCTGCAGCCATTCAGCCAGATCACCTGAGACATAACTTGAGCCATTGTCACTCAGTAGCCGTGGCTTGTGAACGACGTGAACCTGATCGCAGCCGGATGCCTGCAATGCGAGGTCCAGTGTATCCGTCACGTCTTCAGCCCGCATGTTCGTGCAAAGCTTCCATCCCTCTCGGGACATTGCTGCGCAATACCCTGCCGGGCAGTGGAGACGATGTAGCGGCTGTAATCGTCGAGGACCGTGCTGAGGTAGAACCAGCCCCAGCCCAATACCTTGATGTAGGTGAAGTCTGTTTGCCAAAGCTGGTTGATCGCAGTTGTTTTGTCTTTGAACTCGCTGGCTGCCTTGAGCACGATAAATGCAGGGCTGGTGATCAGATCATGGGCTTTCAGCACGCGATACACCGTGGATTCCGAGACAAAATACCTTTCTTGATCCGTAAGCGACACCGCCAACTCGCGTGGTGACAGCTCCGTCTCCTTCAGGGCGAAGTCGACAACCTTGCGCTTCACTTCATCGGGCACGCGGTTCCAGACGTGTTGTGGCTTGGGAGATCGATCCTGCAGCCCAGCTTCGCCACGCTGCAGATACCGGTCGTACCAGCGATAGAATGTGGTCCGGGGGATACCCAGCTTGGCCAATGTCCTGCGGGCCGACAGATGGCTTTCCTCGACCAAACGGATGATCTCCAACTTCTCTGATGCAGCATACCTCATTCGCGGTCGTCCCCATCCCCGAACATGCTTTTTTTGAGCAAGCGGAGTTCGAGCGTTTGCTCCGCAACCACCTCTTTGAGGTCCTTTGCCTCGCGACGCAGTTCCTTCACCTCGTCAGTATTTGCCGTACGCGCCGTGTCCCCAGCCAGCCGCTTCTTACCGGCCTCCATGAAGTCTTTCGACCACTTGTAATAGATGCCCTGCGATATGCCTTCGCGACGACACAGCTCGGCAATGCTGTCCTCGCCGCGCAGGCCATCCAGCACGATCCTGATCTTCTCTTCGGATGAATAATGCTTGCGCGTGGCGCGTTTGATGTCTTTGACGATCTTCTCGCCGAGTGTCTTCGTTGTCTTTCTCATCGTCCACTCCTCAGTAGTTACGATGAGCAACAAACCCTCTCTTAGCAAACCGCCCTATTTGGCCCCATAAGAGCTGACGTCAGACACTTGGTTTTGAATTCCACGACGAGCCCCGCCTCGCAAGCAAGAGCAAGCGGTACATAGAGTAACGGCGTTTTTTTCAACAGATCCAAGGATTACTGTGCGGCTATAAAACTGCCCCTGACTGTAGCTGCATTGCCGGACAGCGCGATGCTCCCGCCCAATTCTTCACCCTCAGGGCCGAACAACAATGCGTTGACGCCGCCTTCAAGATCATCAAATGTATCGGTCTCGCCAGACATGACCATTGAGCTACCGCCGGTAAGTACGGCATTTTCGACACTTATGTCCGAGATTACGATGCTTCCGAAATCATCGATTGTATCGGGGGCAGAAAGTCCCGTCGCGCGTGATCCATTTAAATCCTCGAACATCATCGTGGCGTCACCATCGCTAAAGTCGACATTTGCACTAACTGTGCCGGTGAGATCAAAAACCCCGTCCGTCGATGTGGCAACTATAATCGTTTCCCCGCTGTATGACGCGGTTCCGCTCGGTACATCGGCGCGGGCCGTGCTTTCTCCAAATGCGCCAAAGCTCGCCTCAGCGCCGCTTAGAGCGAAACCACGCGAGTAATCGTTGTCGGTTCCTAAGAGCGACATCGTTTCGCCCGATGCAAAAAGGACCGTTTCGCCGTCTGCGCTAATTTGGCCTTCGTCACCGTTGACGGTGAGCAAGTCAGCGTCTCGGTCCAGCGTGAGAGTTGCTCCTGCGGCCGTCGATGCCAGAGTGGTTGTACCCGCGCCGTCTAATGGCGTGTAAGTTTTCGGGTCACTATCGGAACATGCCGCGACAAAGCCGAGGGTTGTAAGTGCGTATACGGTTTTCATTATCTTTTTCCCTTAAACAATGTCAAAGTTGTCAGCTGTCAGTTGGTCCGCTTGCACCCCGACCAACAGCACGTTGGCGTCGGCGTCGGCAAAGACGGCACCATCAGCGCTGTCTGTTACGAAATCCAATGCATCTTGGGCGGTGGCAATATCGAAGCCGACGAGTTGAATAACATCAGAGCTCACATCGAAGTCCCGACCATCAGCGCTCGCGGTGGTCCCATCGAAATCAATATCAAGTTTTGCAATTACGTCGTTGCCGGCATCAGTTGTAAACACGAATGTATCCGCGCCGAGCCCCCCTTCCATAAAGTCGTCCCCGGTGCCTCCAAGTAGCACATCGTTACCACCAACAAGGCCACTAAGATCACCGACCAAGATGTCCTGACCAGCGCCACCCTGCAATGCGTCAGACCCAATTCCGCCAGACAACAAATCGTTGCCAACGCCGCCCGACAGGACACCGTCTGTGCCGTATGCTGCAATGATATCGTCACCGGCTTCGCCCGCTTGCAGGTTCGAGCCGGAGGCATCCGTGATTTGATCGTTCCCGTCGCCACCGCGCAGAACGTCATTACCTTCACCACCCGTGATGGTGTCATTACCAGCTCCTGCCAGAACAAGGTCATCACCAGCGCTGGCATCAATTACGTCATCTCCTGCGCCCGCGAGGAACACCTCGGCGATCTCGGTACCGGCAAGTGTATTGGCGGCGTCATCACCCTCAATCGCGACCGCTTCGATAATCGCGGGCTTGTCGGTCGATGTCACTGCGCTGCTGCTTGTCGTGGCGGCAAATCCAGTTGCAGCGGCACCTGCTGCCGCAGCTGCAACACCGAGTCCGGCTTCTGCCTCTGCCTCGACTTCGACTTCTGCCTCGCCGTCAACACCGCTCACGGCTTCCGATTTCTCGCTACCCGACGCACCAGTTTCCTGACCGCCACCGCTCATTTCACCGGCCTCAGATGTCTCTGCCTCAGGCGACAACAGGAACGTCGGGACTGCATCAGCGTCAAAGCTGGCGGTTTCGAGCGTGTAGTCAAGCACGACCGAGAAATCACCATCAGCCTCGATTTCAAATTCGTTATCTTCACCATCACCCAGCGGTGTTCCAGCAAGAGCGACTGCGGCAGAAACTCCACGACCCTGCGTGTCCCATGCAGCGGCATAAGCCTCGATCGTGCCTGCATACCCGCTTTCCGGCAAAACAACGTAGGTCATGACCCGTGCACCTGCGGCGGAGGCGGCGGCGGCTGCGTTCTTCGTGGCGCCAACGGCGCTATCGGCTTTGATTCCCTCGTAACCTGCGGCGCCTGCTGATGCGGCGGCTGCACCTGCGCCGATACCGACCTCTGCCTCGGCTTCTGCTTCAACCTCGACTTCAAACACGCGACCATTTGCGCTGCCTGAAGGTTCGCTAATGACCGCATTGTTGAAATTATCGGAGGGTGCGTCAAACACGCTCGTGCTTGTTGCAGAAGATGATGCGGCCCCGAGATTCGTCTCATTCCCGTAGGTGTGGCCAAGCGTCGCGATTGCGGCAACACCTGCGGCGGCTGCGTTTGCGCCGACCTCTGCCTCTGCCTCAACCTCTGCCTCTGCCTCAATCTCGAGTTCGACAGGTTCGACATCATCAGCCGATTTGTTTGCGGTCGGCCCAACAAAATCTGGCGTCAAATTATCAATGGCGCGCTCATCAATTTGGATCCCGCTCGTTTGCTGATCGGGTCCGCTGGCAGACACTAATTGGACCTGTGCTTCAGCGGTGCTGTCGCCGGTCGCGCCGGTCGTTGTTGCGGCCCCTGCGATGCTGTTACCAAATGCCAGCTCCGGCGCACTCGCTTCTGCTTCACTTTCAACCTCCGCTTCTGCCTCTGCTTCGGCCTCGCTCAGGTCACCTAGCGCGCGGGCAGCAATGACCTCTTCGGCGCGGTCAAAATCTGGATCGGACAATTGGCCTGCAATCTGTGTCAGATCGTTGTTCTGTTGAAAAAAGCCGCTGTGTCCGTAGGTAGACGCCGACCCGGATGTACTTGCGGCGGCGCGGGCGTCCGAACCGATACCTGCAGCGCCACTGCCACCCGTTGCAACGACGGCTACCGCGGCAGCATTGTTACCAACCTCCGCTTCGACCTCGGCTTCTGCCTCTGCTTCGGTTTCTGCTTCGCTCTCGAAATCGAGTTCAGAGAGGTCTACTGGCGTTGCGGTTGATGGGTTCACGCGATCCGCTGTGATTATTTCATCATCCACCGTTGCGGTGCCTTCTGCCCTGACGATACGCACGCCGTCGATCCCGAAGGATGGTAAACCGACGAGGTTTTCTGAGAGTAAATCTGCGATGGACTCATACGAACCTGTGCTCACCGCGGTGCCGGCGGACGTATCCGCATCGCCAATGGCGTAGTTGCCTGCGATCGCGGCTCCGACGCCGCCACTTGCGGCGGCAGCGGCTGATCCGTTGCTCGCTTCCGCTTCGGCTTCCGCCTCGGCTTCGACCTCAACCTCGGACTCGGCCTCAGCTGAACCCTCTTGCGGGGCGACGGCCACTCGTTCAATGCCGACACGTGTTTCGGTTTGGCCACTTATTGCTGCATATTGCGCACGATCTTCGTCGCCACGGTCCTCGCCCGTCGCTACGGAAGTCGAACTTGCACCGTCAAGGGCCGCAAAAACATCTGTAAGGTACAAGTCACCGTTTCCGCCCAACCCCGAACCGACGCTCGCCAGCGATATTGATGTACCAGCGACCGCGGCGGCAGCGCCGTTGGTAACTTCCGCCTCGGCCTCTGTCTCGATCTCGCTTTCTGCTTCCGCCTCCACTTCTGCTTCAGATTCGCCAAGAGTCGTTTCGCTTGAAATTTGCAAGATTGGCGTCGTCGTCGAAGGTGCAGTGTCGTAGGTTTTCGTTTCGCTCTCTGCTGCTGCGGCGATAGCGGTCGTCGTTTCTCCGCGTGCTATCGTTGCGATCGAGCCACTGGCCAACGTATAGGTCAGCGCGTTTGCCCCGGAAGCTGCTGCTGCTGCTCCGAACGCGCCCGCCCCAGTTGCAAATCCATCGGATGCCTCTGCCTCTGCCTCACTTTCGGCTTCAGATTCTGCCTCGCTTTCGGCCTCAAATTCAAATTCGGAACCGAGACTTTCGACGCCATTCTCTGTGGTTGTGTTGCCACCATCCACAGAAAACCCACCGTTCTCAGAAGACGTACCGGTCGTGCTACCATCTATTGCCGTCTGGCTTGCGAAGACCGTTACATTTAACAGCGTTTCGTCCAAAACACTGCCATCCGCGTCAAATGCTGTCGCCTCAATTTCAAGAGGACCAGTCTGCCATTTATAGTCTGCAGATTCATCAGGCCCGATGGTGAGAGCAAATGGCTCTTCAGTGATCGAATAAGTCGTTTCGTTAAAGCGGTAGTCAATCCGCGCAGTGCTTGCTTCAATGGACGATTTAGTGTCGGGAACAATTAAAACGGTGCCAAGCGCCTGAATCGACAATTCGCTACCTGTACCAAAGTCGTCAATACGATTTGCAGTGGCTGGGTCCACAAAAAATAGTTTCATTTTACTTTACCTCTTTCAAAGCTCGCGTCTCACCCGTCAGTCACCGCGTTCTTTAAAATTGCGTACTGCACGAGCAGTTTTGCGCAACGCGGTTGCCGTTCGTCATCCGGCCTCCGTCGTGCAACCCGTCAACGCGACAACAGTTCCAAAAATATGAAATATTAATCGACCTATTACCGTTCCGTGCCCCCCAAGTCGTCGTTTTTACCACCGTGCACTTGGAAAAGATGGGCGTTGCCTATCCCATGACGAGATTAAACAGCTGCCAACTGTGCCCGCAGCATCAACGGCATCAAATTTGCCACGTTTGACGTAGGGCTTCACATGAGCGGGTCGGATAATATCCACATGATTATTAACTTGATTACCCAACTTGAGCAGTTCGCGCTCCCAGTGGTGGCTCATTTCAAAAGCTTCAACATCAAACCATCTGCCTGACGACAGCAGTCGTTGGACAGATTTGACTATTTGAATGAGGGAGGATTTCTGGTGTTCCACTCGACCCGCAAGTGGTTCATCACCCAGTGTGAGCGCACCGGTGTCCCTGAGCATTGGACAGCTAGTTTAGTTGGTCACCAATCAGCACGATCCGAGAACCAGTTGACCTACTCAATCTACTCGGCTGGGATCTCGGATGAACAGAAACGCGGCATCGTGGATCAGATCAGGTTGCCGGTGTGAGAGTGGCCCCTGACATTGCTGACTTCGAAGAAAGAGCCGCACTGTGCGAGTTCGAAAGCGAAGCAACACGGGCAGAGGCTGAAGACCTCGCGGCGCAACAGCAGGGTTGGACCGATGCTGAACACTACTGGGGCTGGCTTGCGGACTACGTGTCGCGTCGGTCATTCCCCGGTTAACCCCCTCCCGGTGGCTACGGCTGCCGGGGGGGCTACTTTGCTTTTTTTTTGCGTCGTCTAGACTGTGGAGAACAAATTATTGGAGATCATTTGATGCGACCAGAGTTCAGATTTGCAGCTACGGCTATCTTGGCGGTTATTTTAACACCCAGTTCAAGTGCGGCAGAAAAAATTCAAGCAGTCTCCTGCTTCAACGCTGATGGAGAAGCATTCATTGTTGTTTATGTCCCAACAATTGAAAGTGAAGATTGGTGGCTAGATGACTCTCAAGTGAGTGGGCGCTTCATTAGTTCCTCTTCCTTAGAATTAATTAATGTTGAAACCTCAACGATGCTGATTTTAGAAGAAGAAGACCGCCAGTTCGTGCACAGGGGATTGTGGGCCGGAAAACTGACGAGTGGTCCTTGCCATGATATCTCTGAACCGTTTTCTTCAGCCTTGAAGCTCGACAGCACCATCTCTGAAAATCGCTACGAACTGAGCCTAAGTGAACAAGCGGACTTACGGGAGGAAGTTTTGCGGCAGAGCTCGCTCAATGAGATTGCTCAGCAGCAGGTTGCTACATTAGTTGATGAAAGGGACGAATGGAAAGCAGCTGCGATCCGGCTGGAGGAAGAGGTTCGCATGACTAATAAGGCTTTGAAGGTTTTTTCCGATGAAGTGGATTTGCTTGAGCGATTTACCGTCTCGACCAGACAATTGCTCGCATTGGGTGTCAGCGACGAATATTTATCTCAGTACAATACTATGTACCGATACTTAAACAGTAACCTCGGGAGACATTTGAATGCGGAACTCACGCTACCCATAGTGGAATAAGGGCTCTAGCGGGAATCTTAAACCCTGGCTGTCAATTGCCGACTGTTGCGTGGACTGACAGCCTGGAACCTGTCGTGGCCTCGGACGAGGTGCAGCTGTTCAGCTATTGAGTTCAGAGGCAGGGGCTTTGGCTGGCTGTCCCTGGCTCCAAGACTGGGACATCCCCGCTACAGCAGCAGCAGGTGGTGTGTTGGTTAAAATGCCCCAATAACTGCCCCAGTCGGTCGGCCCAGTGTCGTTTTCCGAGTCAATTCATCGGCCCGCAAGGTCTCCTACCCCCCCAGCCAACACCTTCCCCGCATTAGAATAAGAGACAACGAGGCTCTCTGTCGTCCAGAATGCCCCGAAAAGTGCCCCACGGGTGTCGCGGGTGCCTCTCACACGACGCGGGCGGGCCTCTGCCACCGTCCTAGAGCAACGCGTGGTCAGTCCCGTTCGCCCAGTGGTCTCGCTTGTTGTCCGCCCGCGTCGCCTCGGGGTTCATGCACAAGCAGAGGTGTACGACCACAGTTCCGCCTCCCGACTAGCAATAGTCTGAGTATTGAAATCGGGACCTAGGCATAGGGATAAGTAATGAAAGGGGAGGTAAGGGAAATGAAGCACCACCTATTCTATTCATCTCCCCCCCCAAACCCTTCCTACCCAGCAGATGCTTCCAGGTAAGCCACCCTCTCGTTAAACACCCGCTGACGAGACGCTGACTGGCGGCTACGGTCTCTGTGTCTGAAGGCGATGTAGTCCTCCAGGAACTCGGGGGACTGCTGTTCTGTTTCATCCAGCCCCATGTAGTTCCAAGACACAGCAACTCGGCAGCCGATGACCTCGCGGGTTGCTTCATCCATGACCTGTTTCAGATATCCGGCTAGTTGATAGACATCTGCTAAGCGGGACAGAGCTGCCGTTCGCTGTCAGGTCATCAATGTCCGGTTTGGTAATCTGTTAAACAAAAGGTCCTTTTGGCAGCACCGGAAAGGTTCAGTCAGCCACTTGTTTTAGGCCAACTTATGCAACAGAGCCGAACAAAAAAGCCGACAGCGAAATTGCATCGGTGGCGCGCTTTTTAGGGTGTTGAGGGCGGTCTTATCAGGTAAATGTTAAATCTGTTCCGTCTTACAAATCTTAATCGGGTTAGCAACATGGCCAAATACAGCAGCCGCACATTCGGTGTCATTGGGCTGGGAAATTTCGGTAGCACAGTCGCGACCGAATTGCAGCGCTTTGGTAACCATGTGATCGGCATCGATATCGATGAAGCTCGGGTTGCGCGGCATGCAGAAACGCTGTCTCAGACTATGATTCTGGACGCCCGAGATGACGCTGCACTGCGCGAAGCCGGACTTGCCGACTGTGCGGTTGGTCTGGTGGCCATGGGGTCAGACCTCGAAGCAAGCATTCTGTCCGCCATCAATCTCAAACTGATTGGTGTGCCAATTGTATGGGCGAAGGCGACGACCAAGACCCACCACCGCATTCTCAGCAAGCTCGGGGTAGACCGCATTGTCCATCCCGAGGTTGAGGTCGGGCAACATATTGCGCAGGTTTTGCACAATCCGCTGGTGCGCGACTACGTAAGCCTTGGAAATGGTTATCACGTTGTGAACTTCCGTATTCCAGAGGCTCTTGAAGGAAAATCACTGGCTCATCTCAAGCACAAAGCTGACTTCAACCTCCGTTGTATCGGCGTCATGCGGGGCACCGAGTTTATCGGTATGGATGGGCAGGAATGCCGGTTGGAACGTGACGATTTACTGTTGTTGCTGGGCCAGCGCAAGGACCTGCGCGATTTTGCCGGAAGCCTTTGAGCGTGGCACGCCGGATCATGCGCTACCTGCGGTCAACGAAGACGATACGCCTGTCGCCACCCGCCATGCTGGTGCTGTTCTACATTACGTTTATCATCATCGGCGGTTTGATCCTGTGGCTGCCGATTTCGCACAAGGGCGACATCGGGTTTAGCGAGGCAATTTTCACCTCAACTTCTGCCGTGACGGTGACGGGTCTGGTGCTGGCCGATACGGGCGCTGCCTTTACCGGTTTCGGCCAAGCGGTAATCGCTATCCTGATCCAGCTTGGCGGGCTTGGTTTGATGACAACTGCCGTTCTGGTTCTGGGCGCCCTCGGCATTCAGGTCGGCATGCCGCAACGTATGATCCTGCGTGAGGAAATGAACGAGACGTCATTGTCCAATCTGACGGTTCTGGTGCGGATCATCCTTGTCATTGCACTGGTCTGTCAGACCGTTGGCGCCATCCTGCTCGCGTTCGTATTCATACCGCAATACGGCTGGAACGGAATATGGCAGGCCGTGTTCCATTCGATCTCCGCGTTCAACAATGCAGGCTTCGCCCTGCATCCTGACAGCCTTTCACAATGGGTCGGCAATCCGGTCATCAACATTGTAATCCCGCTACTATTTATCTTTGGCGGCATCGGTTTCATCGTGCTGGGCGATATCTATCAGAAACGAAACTGGACACGGCTGACGCTACATACAAAGCTGATGCTTGTGGGCACGCTTATACTGATCCTCTGGGGCAGCATCGCGTTTGGTCTGCTGGAATGGTCCAATCCCGAAACGCTCGGAACGCTCACCACAGGCGAAAAACTGTGGGCGAGCTGGTTTCAAGGGGTGACACCCCGCACTGCCGGTTTCAATACCATCAACACCGCCGGCATGCATGACAGCTCAACCTTGCTCACGATGACGCTGATGGTCGTCGGCGGCGGGAGCACGTCTACGGCTGGCGGGATCAAGGTGACCACGCTGGCCGTTCTGCTGCTGGCAACAGTGGCCTTTTTCCGCAGGCGAACGGTGCTTAATGCCTTTGGCCGCTCCATCGGTATGGAGGAAGTCATGAAAGTCATGGCTCTGACGACAATATCCATGTTGCTCGTGCTGACCGGCATTTTCATCGTTTCGATCAGCCATGACGGCGATTTCATGGATCTGGCATTCGAGGTGACATCTGCATTCGGCACCGTCGGCCTGTCGCGTGGTGCGACGGGTGAGCTGGACGGGTTTGGCCGCGCTGTTATCATTTTTGTGATGTTTCTTGGCCGCGTCGGTCCGCTCGCCATCGGGTTTTTCCTCGCAACCCGTAGTGTCCCACGTGTGAAATATCCATCCGGTCAAATCTATTTGGGGTAGAAGGTTGGCAGTCCTATGCTCTGCGAACATTTGCCAGGTTTGGATGTTCACAAAACTCAGTTAAAAAATGAAAGTGTAGTTGAATGCCTAGGTCAGGCACACGAGAACGGACATTCGTGCAGCTCGCAGCGTCCGATAAAAGGGGCTCGCTACTGCCGACCGTGGCATGAAATTCCTAGGTCCGTTCTTGGTTGGCGAACGGCAGCAACCGCCCGCCAACGACGTTCAGATGTCGATCCGTTCTGCTATGCTTAGCGCATCTTCCAGCTCAACGCCCAGATAACGCACCGTGCTATCTAACTTCGTGTGGCCAAGCAAAAGCTGCACGGCGCGGAGGTTCCCCGTCTTGCGGTAAATCTAGGCAGCTTTGGTTCGACGCATCGAGTGTGTACCGTATCCGCTGGGTTCCAGGCCAATCGCGGTCACCCAGTCTCGCACAAGTCGACCATATTGACGTGTTGAGATATGCGGGCGGTCATGAAAGCGGCTCGGGAATATAAAGCGACATCCGATCATCTCGGGTGATATTGCCCATGCAATGACGCTATCCCTCGTGTTTTCAGTCAGTTCAAACTGAACTGGCTTCTTGGTTTTGCTTTGGATCACTGACACCCGTTCACGCACGCGATCCTCCTTAACCAAATCCGTGACGGCGAGAGTGACCAGATCGCAACCACGCAACTTGCTATCAATTGCGACGTTAAACAGCGCAAGGTCGCGAAGATAACCTGCATGTTCGAGCCGGGCACGTATGGCCCACACTTGTTTGGGAAGCAGCGGTCGTTTCTGACCTATGATCCGCCCTTTGTTCCATGCTTTGTGTTTTGGGGTGACTGCGGGGAGTTGTACTCTTGGCATGATATGCCCTCCAATCCTCCCTCCAAACCCAGACATCAGCACAGCGCTGGCAACAAGAGCATAGCATCCTGTTGAACGGCTGGTGTCCGAAGTCGCTGGCAGGCGATGTTTCTGCAAATGCATTGGGCGGCGATGAGCCCTCTTTACCGGATCTCCGCGATTCGGCGAATGTCGGCTTTGGCGAACTTAAAGTTCGACCAAATCAAGCTTGTCCGGATTTCGCATGATATATATCCACGCAATCTTCCCACTTCGATCTGGGGCGAGAGTTGTGACGGAATCCAATTGGTCCAAGTGGAAACGCAGCAGAGCGGGCTTGGCATTCACCATCGACATTTGGCTCGTCCAACCCTGTTCATCCTTCGCTTTTTTGTACAATGCTCGGAACACCTGCACAATCTCGGGACCACCGCACAAAGGACGCCGCGCTGCGCGTTTCTTGGCTCCACCATCCGCAATCGCAACCGCGTCGGGCGTAAGAAGCGACAACGCGGCATCAAAGTCCTCCGCAATGATTGCCATGAAGAAGCGCTGGCTTAGGTCCGCGACCTCTTCAGGCGTCGCATCGAAACGGGGACCAGAGTCCTGCAACTTCTTTTGCGACCTGCTGACAAGTTGACGGCAGGCCGCTTGCGTTGTTCCAAGAGTGGCAGCGAGCTCCGAATAGCTGGCGTCGAACGCCTCCCTGAGAATAAATGCTGCACGTTCTTTTTCGGTGAGACGTTCCATGGCCCAAAGCAATGCCAATTCGCATTCTTGCGCCAATTCAAAGTGGTATTCGGGCTCTTGGGGTTCCGATTGAATAAGGGGCTCGGGCAGCCACGGACCGACATAGATTTCGCGTTGACGATGGGCGGATCGTAAGGTGTCGATTGCAATATTTGTGGCGACCCTGCGTAACCAAGCCGCAGGATTGTCGATATTGTCAATGTCGGCGGCGGCCCACTTTAACCAAGTGTCCTGAACCACGTCTTCCGCTCCGGCACGTTCGCCAAGCATGCGGTAGCACAGCGACATCAGCTTGCTCCGTTCGGCTTCAAATATGTTTGCAACCATGTTCATGCGCGCGATGGAACCTGTATTGTTTCATGATTAATCTGAACACTGCTACAGGTTTGGCCAAAGCCCAACCCACGTTTCAAGACCGGATAGATCCGCCCACTGGATGCGGCGAAAGAAGCAGCCGTGACGGCGGCCGGGCCGAACCGCCTGTCGATTTCGGCCCTAAGGTCTTCCAGTTCATGCGCATTCGCAATAGCGGCTTGGGCAAACCGAAACCCAAGCCCGACATCGCCTGCGGCGGCCGCCTCACCCTTTAGACAAAGGACAAGCTGATCTTTTGGAACCGCCACCTCAAGCGCCATATCGACGACGAGCTGCACACATGGCCCACAATCGCCTTCCTGTGTCGACCCCAGCATAGCGCCCGCCCAAACGTCTTGTGCCGCCTTAGGGCCTCGAAACTGACTATACAGGGGGAGCAGTGACAGCCGCACACCAGCCGGCGTAGACGTTTCAACGACGTGAGACATATAACTGGTGTCATAGTCGTAACGTTTTGCGAATTGCCGCATACCCATCTTCAAAAAATACCGGATCATGAGTGTTTCCCTCCCGTTTTAATATTGATTGCCGCGAAGAGCGCGAGGAAAGCTGGCACTTGAATGCCAAGCAGGTTCGCAAGCGCAACGATGTCGAGAGGAATACCCCGGTGCATCCACATCCAGATGTGAAGCAAAGCATGCAAGACAAGCCATCCCGCCCCACAAATTCCAGCGGATCTATCGCCTTTGAGGCCAGCCCAAAGCAATGCTCCACCACTCATCAAATAGGCAAGCGCGACATCCAGTGCAAAATGAAAATTGAGCGGGCCAGTCGACACAACGCCTGGGACGTTGTCATACCAATGCTGCGTGGCAAACCCAATATAGACAGCAGTCATCAAAGACAGTCCACCAACGCCCAATAAAATTTTCTTTTTCATCACACCTCCAAACATTTGGTTTCAGAGATATGACGATCCGGCCGGAACTTTTGTGACATCCAATTGTCACTTTAAAGCAGACCTTGGAACAAATGGTGCGAAAGCACACTAAGTCCGCAACCCGTAAATTCGACGCCTTACCTATGCTGCGACATCCACAAATGGCCGGTTGGTCCGCTGTGCTGCAGCATGAATTTTTTCGCTGATGCCGCATTTTTCACGCTGCGAGCGCACGCAGCACAATATCACAATGGCCGAGTCGGGCTCCAAGCCGTCATTCGCTGCAATTTGCGCAAACGACTACTGTCTGCTGCAATGGCCAACGGCCTGTTCGTACTAGGCGCTGTGCGAACGCCATGTTTGCGACATGAGAGCAATGGAGGTCGGGCACTGCAGTTTGCCTTGCATTCCGCCACAACTATCCTTAGACAGGTAATCCGAAGAAAGCCGGACGTGACGTGGGAACGTCTTTTTAGCGCGGCACCAACGCTGCTGCTGTCCCCCTTTTTTCATCCCCAAACTTAATCGGCTGTCGGGTTGTATCTGCTGGGCTTTGCCTTGTGGTCTGCCGTTCAGCCTTCCGTCCAGGAGGGTTTCCTCTTGGGCCCAGAGAGATGAAAAAGGAAAGACATGAGCTATGGATCTAAACACCAACGTAAACAACTCGATCACCAATGCTGCCAGCTTGATCGCTCCCTCGTACTCCAGGCCCCTCGACGTACATGTATTTTCGGAGCATTCCGAGATTGGGAACTTGGTCGAGGCTATCTGGACCGCAAACTTCGCGGCAGATTTCACTACAGTTACCCGAAAGGGTGGCGCTAAGCCCAAGGCAGACTATCGGCAGCAGTTACGCGTCCTCATCTTGGACCTGTACGTGGCCTGGAAGACTGATCCGGGTCTGAGCATTGGCGTTCACCTGTCGAACACAGCATGGAACACGAAGTCGAGATACAATGCCTTGCACTTGTCCCGGGTTGTTCCTTCGCTGGTTCACCAATTGGCTGATCAAGGTCTCATTGAGCTCGCCAAGGGCAGCTACTCAGGCCCTGGCGCTCCAACTAATCGCACTGCTCGGATCATCGCGGCTGAACCCCTCAGGGTGATGTTTCGTGAGGCACACTTTGGGCTGCAGCACATCCACAGCTACCCGGAAAAGGAGGTCATCATTATGCACGACGATCGTAGGACCGCCCGAGAGGTCGAGTACGAAGACACAGACGATACAAACCGAATGAGAGAGGAGGTACGGGCCTACAACCACCTGTTATCCCGAACCTTCATCGATGTTCCTGACCAGGTTGCTACTCACCTGGAGCGACCGATCAAACTGGGCCCAAGAGCCGGAGAGATTGTACGTGTTCCGGTCTGCACCCTCGAAAACCAGGTTCGCCGGGTCTTCAATCGCGAGGACTGGACCTGTGGTGGTCGCTACTTCGGAGGCTGGTGGCAACAGGTTGGTTCTGAGTTTCGCAAGCGAGTGCATATCAACGGGCGACCAACAGTGGAGGTCGATTATCAAGCCCTGCACATCGCGATCCTGAATGCGGGCCACGGACAGCCGACCACTGGTGATCCTTACGAGCTGGCCGAAGGCTTGTTTCCCGACACAATGCCAAGGGAACAGCGCAAGCTTGTGAAGAGGTTGATCCTTGTGGCTCTGAACGCGAAGGACAGGACGACTGCTTGCCAGGCTTTCCGGCAGGGCTGTCCTGTTGGCTCGACAGCTAAGACAATGAAGAACCAGGACTTACTTGTTGTTCTTGACGCCTTTGCTGAACAGCATCCGCACTTGGCGGGTGATCTCTGCGCTGATCGAGGCATCCGTCTGATGAACACCGATAGTCAAATCGCGAGCTATGTGATCAATCGACTAACCCAGGAAGGAATACCGGTCTTGTGTATCCATGACAGTTTCATCGTAGATTATGGTCTGGCCGGATATCTGAAGCAGGTCATGTATGAAGCAACCCGCGAGGTCATCGGTTGCCGTGTTGCTGTGTCTTGGAACTACATGGGGCTGGATGAAACAGAACAGCAGTCCCCCGAGTACCTGGAGGACTACATCGCCTTCAGACACAGAGACCGTAGCCGCCAGTCAGCGTCACGCCAGCGGCTGTTCAACGAGAGGGTAGCCTACCTGGAAGCATCTGCTGGGTAGGAAGGGTTTGGGGGGGAGATGAATAGAATAGGTGGTGTTTCATTTCCCTTACCTCCCCTTTCATTACTTATCCCTATGCCTAACCTCCGATTTCAATACTCAGACCAATGGTATCCGGGGGCAAGTAACTGCTCTAGGACGGTGGCAGAGGCCCGCCCACAGGCACCCGTTGAACCCGTGGGGCACTTTTCGGGGCATTCTGGACGACAGAGTGCCTCGTTGTCTCTTATTCTACTGGAGGGAAGGTGTTGGCTGGGGTGGTAGGATTCGAACCTACGGTGCACGCTACCAAAAAGCGTTGCCTTACCACTTGGCTACACCCCATCAACGAAGCGGTATTTACGACGAAGCTGCAGCGGCTTCAAGCCCCTCAAACAGAAAAAGTGCTATTCTTTTAGCGCGTCGTCCCGCAGCAGGTCTTCGCTGCTTTCGGCTTCTCTTTCTGCGTCGATGATGCGGTCCAGATCGCTGTCTGTTGCGGGGGTGACTGGGGCAACTTCAGGCGCTTCTTGCGGGGCAACGGCCATCGCTTCAGCCTGCGATTTCCGGTCCAGTACAACCACTTGCGAACTGTCGGTCATGGCGACACTTGCGTCAGATAAGGCTTGTTTTACTTGGCGGATAGCCTCACCTTTGGCCAAAACGATCGAGGTCTCATTCTGATCAACCCACCCCGTGATGACAAGGCTGGCACCCGACGTCTCAAACGTGTCGATCCATGTGGCCGCGGCTGGATGTTCCAAAACAAACGGCAGTTTCTGCACTGTCGTTTCGACCAAAGCGCGGGCGGCCCCAAGGTCAGAGTCCCGATCAATCAGCAGCGAAAACATAAAACGGCGTTCCGCGTGTTGGCTGTAATTGATGATCCGGCTCTTAAACACGGTCGCGTTGGGAATGCGAATGTGGTTGCCATCGAATGACAACAGAATCGTCGCGCGGCTGGTCAGGCGAATGACTTTGCCTTGATCGCCGTTGATCTCAACCGTGTCGTTTGGGCGAAAAGGTTGACGGATCGAGAGCATCACCGATGCAATGAAATTTTCAACAGTGTCACGGACAGCAAAACCGAGCGCGAGGCCGATGATACCCGCCGCACCAAGGATCGTCGACAAAAGCGCAGTGGCATTCAGAATGTCCAAAGCAATCACCAAAGCACCGATGACAAACACGATGCGGACGATTTGGCGGTAAAGCTCTGCGATGAACAGGTTAGGGGCCAAGCGTTCCCAAGGCTGGCGGGCGCGGGCAATGCGCAGGCCGATCCAAACGATCAAGGCACCGGCCACGGCAGCAATCAGCGCGAGCGGCAAGAACGTCATGAATTGTTCAATACGCGCCTTGAAACGCGCGATGGCGGGGTCAAGTCTGCGGGCAATATCCGCAGTTTCGGTCACCTCGTTTTTGACCGCGACAACACCTTCCACGCGATTGGCGAGATCGCCAAGTTCGGATGCTTCCAGAGACGACGTCGCGGTGCCGCGGAATGTCACGATGCCTTCCGATACAGTGACAGTAATATCGTCGTAGTTGCCAAGTTCAGTCAGGATATCGCGAATACGGATCGCTATATCCGCATCATTCTGGTCAGTGTTGATCGCGGCAATTGTACCGCCGTCGTTTTGTGCCGCAACAGGACCTGCAAACAGCAGGATGAGGCAAAGGAGCTTGAAAATACGCATATCACAATCTGCTTAATAAGAATGACTTATCCTAAGCAGATGGCGATGCGCGGGCCAAGCCCTTTGCCCGATTTTTAGGTCGAAACCTGTTCGCGCAGGATTGATGCTGTCAGTGAAATCATCAAATAGATACCTGCGAAAATGAGGAACGCCAGCACAGTGTTTTCAAACGCGCGCGGGTAGGTGGCCTCATCAGGGGCAACGGGTTCGACACCCAGCGACAGGTAACGCACCTGACGATTGGCTTCGATTTGCGCGGCTTCAAGCTGGGCCAACGCGGCCTGCACTTGAAGGGTCTGGAACGCGTAATCTTCTTCAGCAAGCCGCAAGCGCGTGTTGCTTTCAGCCAATGAACGACCACTATTCGTGGCGTTACTGATTTGACCACGGACGTCTGCAATCAGGTTCTCGATGCTTGAAATCTGACCTTGCACTGCTTCCACTTGCGCTTGGTTTGGACGCCGTACACCGAGACGTTCAGCAAGTGTTAACTGCAATTGTTGGCGTTGCTGTTCGAGCGCCGAAATCTGTGCGGTCAGCGCGGCGGTTTCGCCAGCGGGATCGGCCACCTGCAATTCTTGCTGGATGGACAACAGGTTATCCAGCGCATCGGTGCGGCTTTGGACCGTATTGTCGTAGTTTTCGCGCGCGCCTTTCATGGCTTCGGTGCGCGGGCGCTGCGTCAATTGGTCGATCTGTTCTTCGGCATACCCGATCAGGGCCTCTGAATAGGTCTGGCTGGTTTCAGGATCAGCGGCGATCACTTCCATCCGCAGGATGCCTTCGGTCGGATCATAGCTGACCTTGACCTTGTCGGTATAAACGCCAAACGCAGCTTCATTCGTGGCTTCTGGGTCAAGGCGTTGAATCTGGTCGATATTATCAGCGCTAAAGTGTGCCTTGAAACCATGATCTTCGTTCAGACGTAACATCGCAGCCCGCGACGCAAGGTAGGATTGCACCGCAATACTGTCCTGCTGGGTCGCAAGCGACGTCCCTTGGAACAGGCCGCCAAGCCCGCCGGGGGCAGATGTCGCTTCGGCCTGCTGGATCACGAATTCCGAATTGGTGGCATACATGGGCGTCGCCATCATGTAGAAATACCAACCCACCAAAATCGTTGGCAAAAACACGAACGTCGCTAGACGTGTGAAAAGCAGCGCCAGCTTACGACGCCGCCGTTTCGCCAGATCCCGTTGGATGCGCATGATCTCGCCCGCGCGACGATCTGCGGGGCTCGCGGTTTCCGTTGATGGCAGGTTCTGACCCTGTTGCACGGTCTGCGGTAGTTGGATTTGACCAATCGGTTTTTGGCCGTTCTGCTTGGCCTGACCGCCGTCGCCGGTACCGTTTCCACCTTCAGGCGTCACCAGCTCAAGGATCGTGTTGCGCTGGAACGGATCAATCCCCATCCCGCGCAACTGCCTGACGGCATCAAAATCAGACGTCACGGCCAAGCCGTTCTTCTGGGCCACACGACGCGCCATACGCAGCTGGCGACCAGTCAGACCTTCCTTGCGGATATCATCCAGTGACATCTCTGCCGATACCTGCGCAGGGGACGCGACATTGGCGTCTGCGGCTGGGGCAGGTTTCTGGGGTGCCGCTTCAGGCGTCGCCGCTGGTTCAGATGCGGGGTTAGGCTTAGCCCCGTTGTCATCCTGGCGGATGCGGAATTTTCTAGCCTTGGGTTTCGTAGTCATACAACTGTTTCGCTTCTTCCAAGGTGTCAAACATTTGAAAATGACCATCGCGCAGGACGGCGGCAGAACGGGCGAACCGTTCAAGCGTCGCTGCTTGGTGTGAAACGATGATCACTGTCGTACTTTCTAATCTTTCGCGCAGAATTTCACCGGCTTTGCGGTTGAATTCCACATCTGTCGTCTGCGGCATGCCTTCGTCAATCAGGTACATATCAAAATCAAGCGCCAGCATCAGCGAAAATGTAAATCGCGATCGCATCCCTTGGCTATATGTCCCGATGGGCAGGTCAAAGTATTCTTGAATGTCGCACAGCCAACGGCAAAAGGATTCGACGTAATCCGGATCCAAACCGTAAAGCCGCGCAATATAGCGACTGTTCTCTTTTGCGGTGTGTTTCCCAACAACCCCGCCCATAAAACCAAGCGGAAACGAAATCTTGCAACCGCGGTAAATCTGGCCTTCGTCGGGTTTTTCCAAACCCGCCATCATGTTAATCAACGTCGTCTTGCCGGTGCCGTTTGGTGCCAGAATGCCCAAGGAATTTCCCAATTCCACGCGAAAAGAAGCCCTATCAAGGATCACTTTGCGTTGCGTTCCGGTCCAGAACGACTTGGAAACATTCGTAAATTCTAACATCTGCCTGCGTCGGTATCCCGTGATGGGCTTCGCCATTGTTGACGAAATAGGTTAACATCCCCCTGTGGGGCGCATCCTTTGTCTAAATTATGAAGCGAAACGGCCATAAAAGACAGGGGAAATTGCGGGGCGATGTGACTTCCAATGGAAGTGTGACCCCTTAGGTAAGGTCCCGCATCGCCAACAACAACCCGACCTGTTCGCGCAAAACGGGTAGAATTTCGGTTTCAAAAACAGGGTTTTTCTTCAGCCAACCGGAATTCCGCCAAGACGGATGCGGCAAAACAAATGTGCCATCGGGAAAGCTACGCCAATCCGCAATCACCGCCCCCAGCGATCCAGACCGCCCCAAATGACGCTTGATCGCATATTGCCCGATAATGATCCGCAACTGCGGCGGACCGATATGATCCAGCACATCTGCGTGCCACGTGTCCCAACACACGGGCGGCGGCGGCAGGTCCGCACCCTTTGCATCATAGCCAGGAAAACAAAACGCTGTCGGGACAAATGACACAAAATCAGTGTCATAGAACGCATCACGGTCCAGCCCCAGCCAGTCCCGCAACCGATCACCGGACCTGTCATCAAACGGCTTGCCTGATTGCTGAACACGCATGCCCGGCGCTTGCCCCGCGATCAGGATCGGTGTGCCTTTGGCAAACCACGCGACAGGGCGGGGCATGTGCTGCGTTTTCGTTGCAGCAAAGCGCGCCGCGCAAATCCGGCAGGCGCTGATGTCCTTGGCGATGTGTGACACGGCCTATCCTTCACGTTCCGGCAACAACGCTACGCCCTGTCACTTGTCGCGGCAAGCACATCAGGCTACCTGATCGTGACGCAGACGAAGGACGCAAGATGACCGATCTCGATACAGCCCACGCCGCCATGGAAGCAGCTCCTGACGATGATGCGCAGCGTCTGCGGTTTTATGAACGTTTGGCCGACACCGAAGTTTTCCTTCTGCTGGCCGCGGAACCGGAAGGGGATCAAATCCAGCCAGAGATTTTCGACATCGCCGATGGCCGTTTTGCCCTGATTTTCGACCGCGAAGAACGTCTGTCTGACTTCGTCGGACGTCCAGTGCCCTATGCAGGCATTCCGGGGCGCGGTTTGGCGGGGATGCTCGCCGGGCAGGGGATCGGGCTTGCCTTGAACCTTCAGGTCGCCCCGTCCGAAATGCTGATTCCTGCCGAAGCGGTAGATTGGCTGGTCGAAACGCTTGCCAACAACCCAGAAGAGGCCGAGGCACGATTGACCGAAGTCAACGCACCGGGCGGATTACCAGAGGCGGTCGTCACAGGTCTTGACCGCAAACTCGCCATCGCGGCAGGTCTCGCGCGGTTCGCCTATTTGGCGGCTGCCGTCTACGACGACGGATCACGCGGGCACGTTCTGGCATTCGTTGATGCCGTTCCCGGTGCCGAAGGATCACTGGCAAAAGCAGCAGGCGAAGCACTGACATTTTCAGGAATCGAAGCAGGCACCATGGATGTCCTGTTCGTCAAAGCGACGGATCAATTGGCGGGGCATCTGGCAAAAGTCGGATTGCGGTTCGACCTACCAGAATTGGAAACACCGCAAGAACCAAGCGCACCCGGCATGAACCCCGAAAAACCACCGCGCCTGCGCTAGTAACCCGCGCCGCGATCCACAAGGTTGTGCATCGGCTCGCCCGCTTCACAGCGTTTGATATTTGCCGCGATTACAGCGGCTGCGGTTTCCGGCCGCGTCTCTGCCGCGATATGCGGTGTGACGGTCACGCGCGGATGGGCCCAATACGGATGATCCGCAGGTAACGGTTCAACGCGGAAAACGTCTAACGTGGCATGCGCCACCTGACCGCTATCCAATGCCGCCAATAGCGCGTCATCATCAATCAAGGGCCCGCGTCCGGGGTTCACAATGAACGCACCCTTGGCCAACAAAGCCAAGGTATCAGCGTTCAATGCGTTCTCCGTATCCGCTGTATTGGGCAGCAACAGCACGACAATCTCTGCGTCCTTTAACGCAGCGGTCATACCTGCATCGCCCGCAAAACAGGTCACGCCCGCTATAGATTTTTGCGATCTGCTCCACCCCGACACGTCAAACCCGAGCGCTGCAATCGCTTCCGCACAGGCCGCCCCCAACGCGCCAAGACCCAAGACGCAGACTTTGCGTTCGGGCGCCAACGGCGGCACGGTCTGATCCCATGTGCCGTCTTGCGTGTGGATATGGCGATCCATGCCAAGATGATGGCGCAACACGTGTCCGGTCACCCATTCGACCATGCCTTGCGTCAGGCCTGGATTCACCATCCGCGCAAGCGGCTGCGTCAGCGTTTCATTCGTCACGATTGTCTCAACGCCAGCCCAAAGGCTCAAAACAGCCTTGGTGCGGTTGAAAGGCGTGAAATCGGTCAACGCGGGATGCGGGGCAAAGACGATGTAATCCACGTCGGCAGGGGCGTGATCGCGGGACAAATCTACATCAAGGCCCGCATCGGCAAACGCGACAGGCAGATGGTCCTTATAATCGGCCCAAAGCCCGTCACGGGCGGCAAACAGAACGTTCAACGCCATCAGCGCGGCTTATGCACATGTGCGCTTTGGACCATGCCAAACGCGATTAACAACACGACCATCGCAGAGCCTCCATAACTGACCAGCGGAAGAGGGACCCCAACCACGGGGGCCAGTCCAGTTACCATCGCCATATTGACCGAGAAGAACAAGAAGAACGTCATCGCAACGCCCAACGTCAGCAACGCGGCGAAACGGTCGCGGTTGGTCACTGCAGAGGCCACGCAGAAAAACACGATCAGCACGTAAAGCACCAGTAGCGACGTGGCACCGACGAACCCGAATTCCTCGGCCAGCGTCGTGAAGATAAAGTCGGTGTGTTTCTCGGGCAAGAAATTCAAACGGCTCTGCGTGCCCTGCATAAAACCGCGCCCCGTCCAGCCACCAGACCCCAGCGCAATCTTGGCCTGCGTGATATGATACCCCGCACCCAACGGATCATTCGCAGGGTCCAAAAAGGTATCAATCCGGCGATACTGATAGTCTTTCAAAATCTGCCACGACTGCCCCTGCGATTTCAAAACAGCGACAACAGTCGCAACGCCCGCCGAAATAACGGTCGCGAAATACGCCCAATGCACGCCCGCCACAAACATCACCGTGGCCCCACCCATAATCAGCAGCAGCGATGTGCCCAAATCAGGTTGGCTCAGCACAAAATATGTCGGCAGCAGGATCATCAGGACAGGCACCAACACCCAAAACGGGCGCGACGTCTTATTGGTCGGCAGCCAGTCGTAATACGCAGCCAATAGCATAACCAGCGTAATTTTCATCAGCTCCGACGGTTGTAGATCCATCGGACCAAGATCCAGCCACCGTTGCGACCCGTTCCGTTCGACACCCACAAATTCGACCGCGATCAGCAGCAAAAGCGAAACGCCGTAAGCCACGCCCGCCATGTTGCGCCAGAACCAAATCGGCACCATCGCGACAATCAACATCAATGCCATGCCAAGGCCGAACCGCTTGACCTGCGGTTCCATCCAAGGGGTCGCTGACCCGCCCGCGACGGAAAACAGCATGATGAAACCGGCGCAGGACACAGCCGTCAGCAAGATGATGACAGGCCAGTTCAAATACATCAGCTTGCGGAAACCGGTTGGGACGTATTTGGCGTTATATTCAAGATAACTCATGCGCGATCACCCCCAGCACGCGTTTTCACCGCAGCGAGCTTTTCGGCGATACGCGCCTGCTGGTCTGCAATCCGACCACGCACATTCGACGGATAAGCGGACAATGGCGGGGTGCCACCATATAGCGCCTGCAACGTGATATCGCGTCCAATCGGGGCAGCCGCGGTCGATCCGCCGCCGCCATGTTCAACAACAACAGCAACCGCAAAACGCGGGTTTTCAATCGGGGCAAAGTCCACAAACAGCGCGTGGTCACGCCGTTCCCATGGCAAATCAGCGTTGCTCGTGACGCCGCGCGCGCGTTCCTCTGCAGTAATGCGGCGGACCTGCGACGTTCCGGTTTTACCCGCCATCTGGTATTCAGACGCGACGATCCGCGACCGATACCCGGTGCCGCGCGAATGGTTCGACACAGCGCCCATCGCCGCGCGAATACGGCGCAGCAGGTTTTCATTCACACCCATTGGCGACCCAGCGCCCGTCGCAGTTTCAACACCGTCAATCGCGCGGATCAAACGGGGTTCAACCGAACGACCCGTCGCCAAACGCGCGGTCATAATCGCAAGCTGCAGCGGAGACGACAGCACATACCCCTGACCAATAGACGCGTTCACCGTATCCCCGATCCGCCAGTCTTCGCCGCGAACACGGGTCTTCCATTCCTTGTCAGGGGCAAGGCCCGACGCAACAGCGGACACAGGGATATCGTGCTTGATCCCAAGGCCGAACCGGCGGGCCATGTCAGCAATCTTGTCGATACCAACCCGTTGGGAAATTTCATAATAATAGCAGTCGCACGACTGTTTTAGGCTTTCGTGCAGGTTCATATTCCCATGCCCGCCACGTTTCCAACAGTGGAAACGCGTTCCGAAAACCTCAACAAAGCCGCGACAGTTCACAGTCTCATCGACTGTGACTTGGCCATCTTCAAGGGCAGCCAAAGCCGTGATCATCTTGAAAGTCGATCCGGGCGGATAGGCACCCTGCACGGCCTTCGCAGCCAGCGGGCGGTATTTGTTTTCGTTTAGATCAGTCCAATCTTTGACGGAAATGCCCCGCACAAACAGGTTCGGATCAAACGTCGGGGCAGAGGCAATCGCACGCAGATCGCCGTCTTTCAGGTCCATGACAACTGCACCGGCACTTTCGCCGTCCAGCCGCGCCTGCACATAACTTTGCAAGTCGGCATCAATCGTCAGCTGCACATCCTTGCCGGAAAGGCCCTGTTGGCGATCCAATTCGCGCATAACGCGGCCAATCGCGTTCACTTCGATCCGTTTCGTGCCGGCTGATCCGCGCAGCATCCGCTCCATCTTGTTCTCAACACCGGTCTTGCCGATTTGGAACTTTGGAATCTGCAACAGCGGGTCTTGATCATCGATCTTGCTCAGATCGTAATCACTGACCGGACCGACATAGCCGGTCACATGGCCCAGCTCAGCCCCCCAAGGGTAGACGCGGCTTAGACCAACCTCGGCCGTGATGCCGGGCAGGGCGGGGGCGTTGATATTGATCTTCGCCATGTCTTCCCAAGACAAACGGTCTGCGATGGTCACCTGCACAAAAGGCGACCGGCGGAAGATATCTTCTTTGGCCTTTGCAATCGTTTCTTCAGGGATATCAACAATCGTCAAAAGCTTGGCCAGCACTTCATCCACGTCACCCGCATCTTCGCGGACCATCACAACGCGGTAGTTCTGTTCGTTGTCGGCTAACGCCTTGCCATTGCGATCAAAAATCAAACCGCGGGCAGGGGGGATCAAGCGGATGTTGATCCGGTTTTCTTCGGCCAACAGGCGAAACTGATCAGCCTGTTCGACCTGCATCGACTGCAAACGCACGCCAAGTGCGGCAACCACAGACAGCTGCACACCACCCAAAAGCATCGCGCGGCGGCTCATTTTGCGGGTGGAACGACCACCGTCTTTTGCAGGTTTCTTCATCGGCCCAAATCTTTCACAAGCGGTGCCCAAGGCTATCGGTTTGGCCGGGTGCAGGGCGCGACACACCAAAGATAAAGTGCGCGATCACCACGACCAGTGGGTATATGGCAATTGTCATCACCATTTGGATCAAGGTCAAACCCAAAGGCGGCTGCGGGGTCATCACAATTGTGAGTGACACGCGATAAATCAGGGTAATCGCCACAATGCCAGCAGCCACCGTGCCCCATTCCAACATCAGCGGAACGTTGCGCATCCGGCGGGCGCGGGCGCGCATCATTTCAGTGCCGATCACCATCAAACCGGTCCACAAACCGGGCGGACGTTGGAACAATAGGTCGGCCAATAGGAATAGCGTCGCGATCAAAATGACGGGCGCAAAATCAGGACGACGCGCAGTCCATGCCAACGCCACCGTGAGCATCAGATCAGGGGCAGCCCAGCTATCGGGGCGCGTATCCAAAGGCAGCAATTGGATAAAGATGATTGCAACCATGATGAACGCAAAGACCGCGCGACCGATCCAAACTTGTGTTGCCGGTGTTTCAGCCATCGGCGGCCTCGGCAGTTGGGGCCACGACGGGCCCGTTGATCGGGGCCAGCAAACCACCGGGATCGTTGATCACCTCGTGACCACGGGCACGCAGTACGCGCAGGAACTTCAACCGTTCATAATCCGCCGATAGCCGCACGCGCAGACGGCCATCGGTGCCACGCGCAACCTGACCAACCTGTAAATCGGGTGGAAAAACACCGCCGTCGCCTGACGTGACAACCAGATCACCTGGACGAACAACATCAGCGTCATCCAGAAATTCAATCGGCGGGTTCAGGGTATTGTCGCCAGCCAAAATTGCCCGTTGACCAGAAGGCTGCACAGTCACAGGAATACGGCTCGACGTATCGGTCAGCAAAATCACGCGGCTAATCTCTTGGCCAACACCGGATATGCGGCCAACAAGCCCGATCCCGTCCATCGTCGCCCAGCCGTCTACGATCCCGTCGCGCATCCCGACGTTCACCAGAACTGATTGACGAAACGGCGACCCGCTATCGGTCATCACGACGCCCGTCACATAGGTCAGCTGCGGATCAAGACGGACGTTGTTCAAATCCAGCAGCTTCGCGTTTTCCTGCTGGAGCTGGGCTGCGGCTTCTTTCCACGCCTTCATCTGCTGCAGCTCACGGCGCAGATCGTTGTTCTGTTCGGCAAGCTGTTGATAGCTTTGGAAATCTTGAACTAGGTTCACAAGGCCGGTCACCGGCGCAAAAGCCCAATCAAATGACGGGACCACACGGTCAATCACGGCGGCGCGGAACCGTTCGACGCGCGGGCTATCAATCCGCCAGACCAAGAAAACGCCAAACAGAACCAACACCAAAAGCCCCACGAAAAGACGACGCAGGGGCGTGATATAATCTTCTGATTGTCTATCGCGTGCCACGGGTTACGCAAACTCCGGTCGTGAAAACAATGACCGACCCAACGGGGCGGATCAGCTATCGTAGTCTATGACATGCCGCAGCTGTTTTTCATACTCCAACGCCTTACCGGTGCCCATTGCGACACAATTCAGCGATTCATCGGCGACTGATATCGCAAGACCAGTCTGTTCGCGCAGCGCGAGGTCCAGTTGACCCAACAATGCACCACCACCGGTCAGCATCACGCCGCGATCAACGATGTCAGCAGCAAGATCTGGTGGTGTGGCTTCAAGCGCTGTCATCACAGCTTCGCAAATCTGTTGGACTGGCTCGGCCAGCGCCTCCGCGACTTGCGCCTGCGAAATCTCGGTTTCTTTCGGCACGCCGTTCAGCAGGTCACGGCCACGGATCATCATGGATGACCCACGTCCGTCATCAGGCATACGGGCGGTCCCGATAGATGTCTTGATCCGTTCGGCGGTCGATTCACCGATCAGCAGGTTATGCTGACGACGTAGATAGTTAATGATCGCCTCGTCCATACGGTCACCACCAACGCGAACGGAACGTGCATAAACTATGTCGCCCAGCGACAGCACAGCCACCTCGGTCGTACCACCACCGATATCAACAACCATGTTACCAGTCGGATCAGTGATCGGCATGCCAGCACCAATGGCCGCAGCAATCGGTTCGGCAATCAGACCAGCGCGACGGGCACCAGCAGACAAAACAGACTGACGGATCGCGCGTTTTTCAACGGGGGTCGCACCGTGCGGGACACAAACGATAATCTTCGGCTTGGAAAACGTGGACCGTTTCGCAACCTTTCGAATGAAATGTTTGATCATTTCTTCGGCGGTATCAAAGTCGGCAATGACGCCGTCACGCATCGGGCGGATCGCCTCGATGGAACCGGGTGTACGACCCAACATCAGCTTCGCATCTTCGCCAACGGCCAGAACTTTTTTCACGCCGTCTTTGACATGGTAGGCAACAACAGAAGGTTCGGACAGGATAACGCCCCGACCTTTGACGTAGACCAGCGTGTTCGCTGTCCCAAGGTCAATCGCCATGTCTGACGAAAACAAACTGCCCCAAATTGCCATGCCGCTGGCCTTCCCATTGCAAAACTACGTGCTGCGCCACGACTCCCCCACGGGTCGGGCCTGAGGCCTTATAGATGCAGCGCTTAAGGGAAGAAACCCCTTGATTACAAGGTTTCGGCGCGTTCTTGCTGCTTGAATATTTACGATCTGAATTGTGAATTTCTTACCGGTTTCTCAGCCAAAATTTACATTTTCGAACATATTGGGGTTCGCTGATGGCGAAATCTGCCAATTCTGAGGATTTTCGCAACCGCAGCGCGTCAATTGGTCATGAAGCGCGGAACCCAAAGGATTCCGCGCTCTCAAGGGGTTAACTATCTTTGTAGCTCACACCTTTGATGTCTTCACCAGGTGCTGATTTTTCCCGCTTCACAATGAGGCGGTTCAGCGCGTTAATGTAGGCCTTTGCACTAGCGACGACAGTGTCGGTATCCGCAGACGTACCCGTCGCGATGCGGCCTTCTTCTTCCATGCGGACCGATACAGTCGCTTGCGCATCGGTGCCTTCGGTCACCGCATTCACCTGATAAAGCTGTAGGCGAGCAGAGTGTTCAAACAAGCCTTTGACCGCATTAAACGTCGCATCAACAGGGCCATCGCCCGTCGCCGTTATCTCTTTCACGTCGCCATCAATCTCAAGCGCCATCTTGGCTTCTTGTGGACCGTCGGTACCGCATACAACGCGCAAGGATTTCAGCTTCAGACGATCTTCAACAGCATCATTCTGCTGGATCAGCGCAATCAGGTCGTCGTCGAAAACTTCCTTTTTCCGATCTGCGAGGTCCTTAAACCGCACAAACAGGTCCTTCAGTTCATTATCTGCAACATCGTAGCCCAGTTCGGCCAGCTTCGCGCGCAGCGCGGCACGACCCGAATGTTTACCCAGCGGCAGCGACGTGCCGGACAGACCCACATCCTCAGGACGCATAATTTCGAACGTCTCTGCGTTCTTCAGCATCCCGTCTTGGTGGATACCGCTTTCATGCGCAAACGCGTTCTTACCAACGATCGCTTTGTTGTGCTGCACAGCAAAGCCTGAAACCGTCGCAACACGCCGTGAAATATGCATGATCTTTCGCGTATCGATGCCCGTTTCGAACGGCATGATGTCGCCGCGAATCTTCAGCGCCATGACAACTTCTTCAAGTGCGGTATTACCAGCACGTTCGCCCAAGCCGTTGATTGTACATTCAATCTGACGCGCGCCACCTTCGACAGCAGCCAGCGAATTCGCGGTCGCCATGCCGAGGTCGTTGTGGCAATGCGTGGCGAAAATCACCTCGTCGGCGCCGGGAACTTTATTGATCAACATCCGGATCAAATCAGCGGACTCAACAGGCGCGGTGTAGCCCACGGTGTCAGGTACGTTGATCGTCGTGGCACCGGCCTTGATCGCAATTTCAACCGTCCGGCACAGGTAATCTTCTTCCGTCCGTGTGGCATCCATCGGCGACCATTGCACATTATCACACAGGTTCCGCGCATGCGTGACCGTGTCGTGAATCCGCTCGGCCATTTCGTCCTTGTTCAGGTTCGGAATCGCGCGGTGAAGCGGGGATGTACCGATAAACGTATGAATACGCGGCGATTTCGCGTGCTTCACCGCCTCCCAGCAACGGTCGATGTCTTTGTAGTTGGCACGGGCCAGCCCACAGATCGTGGACCGTTTCGCAAGCCGTGCAATTTCGGACACGGCGTTAAAATCACCCTCAGATGCGATCGGGAAACCGGCTTCGATAATATCGACGCCCATCTCGTCCAGCAGTTCAGCGATTTCCAACTTCTCAGCATGGGTCATTGTCGCACCGGGTGATTGTTCGCCGTCGCGCAGTGTCGTGTCGAAGATCAGGACTTTATCTTTGGTCATCGTTTTGTGCCCTTGCTTGAAATTGGGAAAATGCGGGTTGGTGTCGCGTTAACCTGTTGGCAGCGCGACGTCAAAGTGCGGGCAGGGGCCCGGCGTGTCATTGGCAGTATCATGTGAATTCCTTAGCTTGCGTATCTTGGCGCTGGTCACCCCTGAGCGGTCGCGCCGGATGGCACGCTCAGAGGCAGCTAAGTAGGAGAACGGCGCACGCCAAACGCGGCATCGGCGCGCGAGAAATAATATGTGCGGTTCTATCCATAGGGCGAACATACAACAGCGGATATGAATGAAAAGTGTTTTTTGAAATGTTTCCGCGAAAATCCGGCAGCAGACCGCTGGACCTGCCTGCATCTGGTTCTAGCTGTAGGGTATGAAAAATGCATTGATCATCGGCGCTTCGGGCGGCATCGGCCGCGCAGTTGCCGCGGAATTGGCAGGGCAGGGTGTCGCCGTCACGGGACTGTCACGGGCGGACGGTTTGGACGTCACGCGCCCTGAAACGGTGGATAATGTTCTCGGACAAATCACCGATCAGTTCGATTTGATCTTTACCGCCATCGGCATCCTCTCCGGCAAATCCCACTCCCCGGAAAAATCGCTTTCCGCGATTTCGGCAGAGGCGATGCACGAAACCTATGCGGTCAACGCCGTTGGGCCTGCGTTGATCCTGAAACATGTGCCGCGATTGATCCCAAAAGACCGACGCAGCGTGGTTGCCACCTTGTCGGCGCGGGTCGGATCAATCGGCGATAACCGTATCGGCGGGTGGCATTCATATCGGGTGTCCAAGGCTGCGTTGAACCAGATCGTACACGGGGCGGCCATCGAATTGGGACGGTCTCACAAGCAATCCATTTGCGTCGCGCTCCACCCCGGGACCGTCGAAACGCCGTTCACCGCGAAATACGCAGGCCGGCACAAAACCACCCCCGCACCAGACGCGGCGGCATCTTTGGTCAATGTCATCAATGCACTAGATGTTTCGCAATCCGGCGGGTTCTTCGATTATGCAGGGCAGGAAATTCCATGGTAAGACTGGTTCTAGTCCTCGGCGACCAACTGTCGGATGACCTATCCGCGCTGCGCAAGACCGACAAATCCCGCGACATTGTCGTCATGGCAGAGGTCATGGATGAAGCGACATATGTCTCGCACCACCCCAAGAAAATCGCGTTTATCTTTGCGGCGATGCGCAAATTCGCGAACCGCCTGCGCGATGATGGCTGGACGGTGTGTTACACAAAGCTGGATGATCCCGACACAACCGGATCGATCACTGGTGAACTGATCCGGCGCGCATCCGAACACGACGCGACGGGGGTCGTCTACACCGAACCGGGTGAATGGCGATTGATCTCAGCTTTGGCTGATATGCCGTTGAAAACCCACAGCCTTCCAGATGATCGGTTCATCGCGTCACATCGCGATTTTGAAACGTGGGCGGGTGGACGCAAACAATTGCGGATGGAATATTTCTACCGCGACATGCGCCGGAAAACGGGTCTGTTGATGAATGGCGACGACCCTGAGGGCGGCAAGTGGAACTATGACCACGACAACAGAAAAGCCGCGCCAGACAGCATTGATTTCAACGGGCCAATGCATTTTCAACCCGATGAAATCGTTGAAGATGTTCTGACTTTAGTCGCTGACCGGTTCGGCGACAATTTTGGTGATTTGCACCCCTTTTGGTTCGCGACGGATCAGGGGCAGGCGCGCCGTCACCTGACGCATTGGATCAAAAACGGCCTGCCGCAATTCGGTGATTTCCAAGACGCGATGGTGACGGACCAGCGGTTTATGTACCACGCGATTGTGGGCCTCTACATCAATGCTGGCCTCCTGAACCCGCTTGAAGTTTGTCAGGCCGTTGAAGAAGCATACAAAAAGGGCGATGCGCCGCTGAATGCGGTCGAAGGTTTCATTCGCCAAATCATCGGCTGGCGGGAATACGTGCGGGGCATCTATTTTCTGGAAGGCCCTGACTATACGGCACGCAACATCCTGAATCACGACCGTGATCTACCCGCGATGTATTGGGGGGCCGACACGAAAATGAAATGCATGTCGCAAGCGATCGCCCAAACTAAAGAAGAGGCCTACGCCCACCATATCCAGCGTCTCATGGTCACTGGAAACTTTGCGCTTCTTGCAGGAATCGAACCTCAGCAGGTCCACGAATGGTATCTCGCAGTTTACGCTGACGCGTTCGAATGGGTCGAAGCCCCGAACACAATCGGGATGAGCCAGTTTGCCGACGGCGGTATCATTGCATCAAAACCCTATGTCTCTAGCGGCAACTACATCGCGAAAATGTCCGATTACTGCAAATCATGCGGCTATAAGGTGAAGGAAAAAACCGGCAAAGATGCCTGTCCCTTCAATCTGCTGTACTGGCATTTCTTGGATCGACACAAAGATCACTTTTCGAACAATCCGCGGATGGGGCAAATGTACGCCACGTGGAACCGCATGGATCAGGGTAAACGGGATGTGATCATTGCAGAGGCGGATGCATGGTTGGGTCGTCTTGACGCAGGTGATAAGGTTTAGGTCTGATCTGTTTAAGGAAATTCAATGACTCATTCAAAACCCGCCGTTGGCGTTGCCGTGCCGGAAATGACATTTGCGAAACTTGGCGGCGGACAGCTGACGTTCGGCGGCACGCGGGATCGCTGGTCCATGCTTGTTGTCTATCGTGGCAAACATTGCCCGCGCTGCAAAAGATACCTGAACAAATTCAATGACATGCTGTCTGATTGGACGGCGTTGATGGATGTGATGGTCGTGTCCGCTGATACGGCCGAAAAGGCGCAAGCAGACGTCGACGGATTCGGTTGGACCTTCGATGTTGGCTACGGGATGACAGTCGATCAGATGCGGGCGCTGGGCCTGTATGTGTCTGACCCGTTGTCGGAGGCCGAAACGACTGATCTGTTTGCCGAACCGGGTACATTCGCTGTTCGCCCAAATGGTGAACTGATGTTGGTTGATATTTCCAACGGTCCGGCGTCGCGTCCTGACCTAGATGAATTGTTGGATGGTATGCGTTTCAACATCGAAAACGACCGTCCGACACGCGGAAACGCTTGATCTGAAACGGAAAAGGGCAGCCAATTGGCTGCCCTTTCTCATTTATGTCATCCGATTATTCGGCGGCTGGGGCTTCTTCCAGCTCAGGTTCTTGTGCCAGTGCACCGTCTTCCCAATCGCCAGAGATTTCCTGACCTGATGCATAACGCATTGTGCCGACACCCTGACGACGACCGCTTTCGAACTGGCCTTCGTAAACGTCGCCATTCGCATAAGTCGCGACGCCTTCACCGTTGATTTCGCCTTCAGCCCACGCACCTGTGTAGGTGAAACCGTCTGGCAAAGTGATCGTACCAGTACCGTCGCGCTGACCGTCCACAAACGTACCCTCGTAGACTGTACCGTCTGCATAGGTGGCAGTGCCTTGACCGTTGCGCTGACCTTCGACCCATTCACCTTCGTAAACATAGCCGTCAGGGTAGGTCATCTTGCCCATCCCGTGGTTCTTCGCGTTCAGGAATTCACCTTCATAAACAAGGCCGTTCTCAAAAATCGCAACGCCCGTGCCGTTGATCACACCGTTCTGCCAGTCACCTTCGTAGGATGACCCGTCCGGATAAACGATCTTGCCAGTCCCATCAGCCAGATCAGCCGAGAACGTGCCAGTATAGACAGACCCGTCAGGATAGGTGACTTCACCATTGCCTTCGTTCTGGCCATCGACCCAATCGCCGACATATTTATAGCCGCGCGTATCTGTGAACGTGCCGGTGCCGCTGCGTTTGTCATCAACAAAGCCGCCTTCGTACACGTCGCCATTGGCGTAGGTCACTTTGCCTTCACCCTGACGACGACCCGCGACGAGCGTGCCTTCGTAAACATCGCCATTCGGCTGCGTCAGTTTACCAGACCCTTCGATCTGACCATCAACCCATGTGCCTGCATAGATCAGGCCATCAGCCGCTGTCAGCGTACCTTCACCGTCGCGTTCGCCTGCTTTCAGGTTGCCTTCGTAAATGGCGCCATCAGGGTAGGTCACTTTACCTACACCTTCTTTCACGCCGTTGATCCAAGGACCTTCGTAGATATAACCGTTCGGGCTGCGCATCGTGCCAACACCGTGGTGCTGCGCGTTGCGGAATTCGCCTTCGTAGATCACGCCATTCGCGTAATTCGCAACGCCTTGGCCCGTGATATTGCCGTCGGTCCAGTCACCTTCATAGGTGCCGCCATCGGCAAATGTAATCTTGCCAGTGCCTTCGGGCTTACCGCTTGCAAAGGTACCTTCGTAGATAGACCCGTTCGGGAAGGTCGCAGTACCCGTTCCACGGATTTCGCCATCTACCCATTCGCCAGAGTATTCGTAGCCGTTGGGCAACCGATAGGTGCCTTGGCCGTGCTGTTTGCCGTCACGAAACTCGCCTTCGTAAACGCCGCCATCGTCGTATTGCTTGGTTTGGGTTTGCGCATGTGCCACGCCGGAAAGGGCGACCCCCATCCCAAGTGTCAGTGCGATTGCTGTGCCTTTAGGCCATCCGAATGTCATATTCGTTTCCTGTCTCGTGCTCTTTATTTTACGCAAAGTTAAACCAACTTAACGCAATCGAACAATCATTAATCAATCACATGTCATTTGTGAGAAGCGGATGCGGCATCCTTGTGACCTGTTATCACCTTCCCTTAGGCCGACATTCTGCTACATCGGGGGCAAGACCCAAAGGGAAAATGCACGATGACGACGACATTCCGCCTGACCATGGCTCAGTTGAACCCAACCGTTGGCGACCTTGCCGGAAACGCGGCGAAAGCCCGTAAAGCATGGGACGCAGCCAAGGACGCAGGCGCGGATATGGTCGCATTGCCTGAGATGTTCATCACCGGATATTCGACGCAGGATCTGGTGATGAAACCGGTTTTCCATCAAGCCGCCGAAGCCGCGATTGAAGCGCTCGCCGCTGAATGCGCAGACGGGCCAACCATCGGGATCGGTGGGCCATATTTCACCGATGATCGGCTTTATAATGCCTATTACATCTGTCGGGGCGGTAAGATTGTCGCGCGTCAGCTCAAGCATTTCTTGCCTAATTACAATGTCTTCGACGAAGTACGGCAGTTCCGGCGCGGCCCGATCCAAGGCCCATACGCAATCCCGAATGGTCCACGCATCGGCAGCCCGATCTGCGAAGACGCATGGTACGAAGACGTCGCCGAAGCCATGGTCGAAAGCGGCGCTGAAATCCTTGTGGTGCCAAACGGGTCCCCATTCCGCCGTGAAAAATTCGACGTGCGCATGTCCAAAATGGTGGCCCGCGTGATCGAAAACGAAGTGCCACTTGTCTACGTCAACATGGTCGGCGGCCAGGACGATCAGGTCTTTGACGGTGGATCATTTGTCCTAAACAAGGGCGGGAAACTGGCCGTGCAATTGCCATTATTCGATGAAGTTTTGGCGCACGTTGATTTCAATCAAACCGATGACGGCTGGGAAGCCATCGCTGGCGAAAAAGCAATTTTCCCCGACGATTTGGAACAAGATTATCGCGCAATGGTCGAAAGCCTGCGTGATTATTGCGGCAAAACCGGTTTCAAAAAGGTCCTGTTGGGCCTGTCAGGTGGTATCGACAGTGCAATTGTTGCGGTCATCGCCGCCGATGCGCTGGGTCCCGAAAACGTGCGCGGCGTCATGTTGCCATCCGAATACACCTCGCAATCGTCGCTCGATGACGCGCAAGGCGTGGTCGATGCGCTAGGCTGCAATTACGACACCGTGTCCATCGCAGGGCCACGCGCGGCCGTGACAGACGCGCTCGCGCCGCTATTCGCGGGCCGCGACGAAGACCTGACAGAAGAGAACATTCAATCCCGTTTGCGCGGCGTTCTTCTCATGGCGCAGTCCAACAAATTCGGTGAAATGCTGCTGACGACGGGCAATAAGTCCGAGGTCGCCGTCGGCTACGCCACGATCTACGGCGACATGAACGGCGGCTACAACCCGATCAAAGACATGTACAAGACGCGGGTTTTCGATGCCTGTCGCTGGCGCAATGCCAACCACCGCCCTTGGATGAAAGCGCCGGCAGGCGAAATGATTCCCGTCTCGATCATTGACAAACCGCCGTCAGCCGAACTGCGCCCTGATCAACGCGACGACGACAGCTTGCCGCCCTATGACATCCTCGATGGCATCCTGAAAATGCTCGTGGACGAAGAACGGTCCGTCGCCGATTGCGTGGCCGCAGGTTACGAACGCGAAACCGTGAAGCGCGTCGAACACCTGCTCTACATTTCCGAATACAAGCGATTCCAATCCGCGCCGGGCACACGTCTGTCGAACCGCGCCTTCTGGCTGGATCGTCGTTACCCAATCGTCAACGGTTTCCGAGACCAAAGTTGACGAACCAAACAAAGCGCGGCGTGGCGGCTTTGGTCGTCGCGTTTTGCGTGGTGTGTTCGTTTTGCCTTTTGGCGATCGGGCGACTGGCTCCACAGACGTTTACCCCTGCAATTTGGATCACCGTCCTTGGCCTTCTGCTGGTGATCTTTGGGGCGGCGGTTGTCGTTTTGCGCAAGGTAAAAGGTTAACGCCGCGCCAGTGCACGCCTTGTGCACAGGTTGTGCACGCCTTGTGACAATCAATTTTGTCATTTTGGGCGGCTCTGTTAACCTTGTTTTCAAGCGGAGGACATCATGGCTGACAACAAGACGCAGGCGACCGAAATCTCGCCCGCCGCCTTCATCGCGGGGATCGATCACCCGACACGCAGGGCCGATGCCGAAACGCTTGACGCTTTGTTTCGCGACATCACAGGCTGGCAACCGCGCATGTGGGGCCCGACGATTATTGGCTACGGCGCATATCATTACACCTACGACAGCGGGCGCGAAGGCGACATGTGCGCGACTGGATTCAGCCCGCGCAAAGCGAACCTGTCGCTCTATATTATGCCGGGATATCAAGACTTTGGGCACATCCTTAACCGCCTCGGGAAGCACAAATTGGGTAAGGCTTGTCTTTATATAAACAAGCTCGCTGACGTGGATATCGATGTCGTCGCCGAGATTATTCAAGCAGGGCTAGATGATCTTGGCGCGCGGTGGCCCGTAAAGCCTAGCTAAACTGGACAATCACGACTTGTCATGGTCAATGGCCCTAACAGGAGATTTCCAATGACTACGACTCGTTTCGCCCCTTCGCCCACTGGTTGGCTACATATCGGTAACCTGCGTGCTGCCTTGTTCAACTACGCCATCGCCCGCAAGGCCGGCGGCACCTTCATCCTGCGGATCGACGACACGGATCAGGAGCGGTCAAAAGACGAATATATTCAAGGCATTAAAGACGATCTAACTTGGCTTGGTATCGAATGGGATCGGGTTGAACATCAATCCGCCCGCATGGATCGCTACCTTGATGCGAAACAGCGGCTGATCGATATGGGGCGGCTCTACGAATGCTTTGAAACGCCAGTTGAGCTTGATTTGAAACGGAAAAAGCAGCTCAACATGGGCAAGCCGCCGGTCTATGATCGCGGGGCGCTGGCCTTGTCCGAAGACGAAAAGAACAAACTTCGCGAAGAACGCGGATCGCATTGGCGGTTCAAGCTGGACCACGAACGCATCGAATGGACGGACGGCATCATCGGTGACATTTCGATTGATGCGGCTTCGGTGTCGGACCCAGTTCTTTTCAAGAACGACGGTCAGATTTTGTACACATTAGCGTCCGTTGTGGATGACACAGAAATGGGCCTTTCCCACGTTGTACGCGGGTCCGATCACGTGACCAACACGGCGACACAAATCCAGATTATTCAAGCACTTGGCGGCACGGTTCCAACGTTTTCACACCATTCATTGTTGACTGGTCCACAGGGCGAGGCTTTGTCGAAACGGCTGGGCACATTGGCCCTGAAAGACTTGCGCGAAGCAGGAATTGCGCCGATGGCGATCTTGTCGCTGATGGCGCGTTTGGGGTCATCCGATCCGGTAGAGCTGCGCGCGAACATTGGCGAAATCGTTGAAGGTTTCGACATTTCCAAGTTCGGATCAGCACCGACGAAATTCGACGCAGAGGACCTGAAACCGCTAACGGCGCGGTATCTGGCGACCTTGGATCATACGGCAGTTGCAGCCGAGATCGAAGCCGCTGGTGTTCCCGCTAATTTGGCCGCGCCTTTCTGGGACGTCGTGAAGGGCAATATCGCGACCTTGGACGATCTGCCGGGGTGGTGGGCGTTGTTCCGCGACGGGGCTACGCCGCTTGTCGCGGATGAGGATAAAGAATTTATCGCGCAAGCCTTTGATATGTTAGGCGAACCTCCCTACGCAGCCGACACGTGGTCCACATGGACGACAGCGGTGAAAGAGGCAACTGGCCGTAAGGGCAAACAGTTGTTCATGCCGCTGCGCCAAGCCGTGACAGGTTTGCAACGTGGGCCAGAAATGGCGGATGTGATGCCACTGCTGCAGACGAAACCAAAGGTCTAAGCGCTGACCTGTTTTGAAAGCTGGTCATCAACGAACCGCGTTTCATCGGGCGATAATACCTGATGGCGCGGATAAATGGGGGCGGCTCTATCGTCTTTGATCGGCCCCCAATTATCTGTTGTTGCAAAGAAATTCGCGGCGCCGTCCTGCCCGAATTCGCGCAGGTATCCTTGAATGACGACATCAAGATAGCTGCGTAAAATAGGATGGGGGCCGCCTGCTGGATAAATGATGTTATCCTGAACTTCGTAAATCGCGGTCTGGTCCGGCAAAAGCTGGCGACGATATGCAAATTCACGATTATCCAGCGCAGCCCAATCGGCGTTCGGAACCTGCGCGCAAATGCCATCAAGTGTCGTGCCGTGATCAGGCGTCACCGACAGAATCGCAAAATCGCGCAAACTGGTGCTGCGCCAAACGCGCCGCCATCCGTCGATTTTTCTGCGCTGCGGTTGACGATAATCGTGGGTCTTCAGGTTCACGAGGCTTCCGTAGCCAAAGAAAGTCGGGTCGGTCATTCGCGGGCTCTTAATATTTGCGCGGGCGGTGCTGTTAGCGGTCTTATTGCAAAGGCCAGCCCCGCAACAAGCGACGCGGCGACGCCACCCCCGATGATCAGCAATGCGTTGGACCAGACAATGGCGTAATCCGTTTCCATGATGAAAGTCGAAACGGCCCATCCGCCCAAGATGCCCGCGCCAAGTGCTACGGCACCCGCCGCAAATCCCAGCAGTGCGGCGCGCAAAGCGAAACTGGTCAGGATGCGACCGCGGGACGCACCGAGCGTTTTAAGGACCGCAGCCTCGTAAGTGCGGTTGCGTTCTCCGGCGGCTGCCGCGCCAATGAGAACCAGAAATCCGGTCAACAAAGTTGCCAAAGCGCCGTATCGCGTTGCCGCAGATATGCCACTGATCAAGGTGACAACTTGATCGATGGCATCGCGAATGCGGATTGCTGTAATGTTGGGGTATGCCGTGGCAAGATCGCGTAGGATCTGCGCCTCGGCCGCTTCTTCGGCGTAAACCGTTGAAATCCAACTGTGGGGCGCGCCTGCAAGGGCCGATTGGTTGAGCGCTATGACAAAGCCCATGCCTGCGTCTTCGAAGCTGACATCGCGAAAACTGGCGATGGTGCCGGTGATATCGCGGCCCAGGATATTGATCACCATGCCGTCGCCAATCGACAGCCCCATTTCGCGCGCTTCTTCGTCCGCAAAGCTGATCAACGGCGGCCCGTCGTAATCTTCCGGCCACCATGCGCCTTCGGTTATTGTCGTGCCGTCTGGCATCGCGTTTGCATAAGTCACCCCGCGATCACCGCGCACGACCCAATGTCCGTCCGCGAAAGTGGTCGCATCTTGTCCGTTAATGGTGGTGATGACGCCGCGCAACATCGGCGCGGTTTCCATATTGCTGACGGCAGGGTCGTTTGCCAGACGTTCGGTGTAGCCATCGATCTGATCTGGTTGGATATCGACGAAGAAATAGGACGGCGCGTTTTGCGGCAGTTCTTCGGACAACGAACTGCGCAAATTCGCGTCGATTTGACCTACGCTTGCCAGTACAGAAAGGCCCAGCCCCAGCGACAGAACGACGGCCGTCGCTTCGCCGCCACGTGATCCGATCGCGCCAAGGGCCAGTCGCAGGGCGGGTCTGCCGCGTGTTGGCCGCTGCAGGCGCCGCGCGATGAAGCGGATGATGACGGCTGCGACAATCAATATCACGAGCGCTGCGATGATGCCGCCCGTTGTCCAGAGCGTTAAAAATGCGTTGCCCGTAAACACAATCGCAAGCCCTACAAGTGCGGCAAGCAATACGGCGGTCATGATGAGATATCCCAAACGGGGCAAGGCCTTCCCAGCGCCGAAAGCATCGCGAAACAGGGTGGCAGCGCGGATGTCTTCGGTTTTTGCAAGCGGCCAAAGTGTAAAGATCAACGCGGCCAAAACGCCGTAGATTGCCGCTTCGCCAAGCGGGCGAGGATCAAAGGTAAATTCGGCTGGAATCGGAAGGCGTGCTTCGATGAATGGCGCGAAGATAACTGGGATTGCGCCGCCGATGATGACGCCAAGTGCGACGCCAAGAATGGTGAGAACGCCAATCTGAAAGAAGTACGTCAAAAAGATCGTTCGGCTGGTCGCCCCAAGCGTTTTCAACGTGGCAATCACATTGGTTTTGCCGGCAAGGTAGGATTGCACGGCTGCTGATACGCCGACGCCCCCCACCGCGAGCCCCGCCAGCCCCATCAGGATCAGGAATGATCCGATCTGTTCGACAAACCGTTCTGTCCCGCCTGCGCCACGCCTGCTGTCGCGCCACCTGAGGCCTGCGTCAGACAGCGTCACTTTGGTCTGGTCCTCTGCAGCTTGTAGGTCCGTACCGTCAGGCAGGTCTAGTCGGTATTGCGTTGAAAATAATGTACCTTCTGCGATCAAGCCCGACCCCGCTAGCGCGTCGGTCAGGACAATCGTGCGTGGCCCAAGCCCGAAACCGCCGGACGCGTTGTCGGGGTATTTTGTGAGCACCGCCCGTAGGGTGAAGTCCTGCGTGCCCAAGCGGAAGGTATCACCGATGGCCAAGCCGAGCCTGTCCACCAGCACCCGTTCCATGACAGCACCACTGTCCGCCAGTGCGTCGGCAAGCGGCATATCGGGCGTCAGCTGCACTTTCCCAATCAACGGGTAAACACCGTCGACAGCGCGGATTTGCGTCAGTGCGCGGTCCTCGGTGTCAGTGACGGCCATGGACCGAAAATCCACGGTTTCGGACACGACGTCGGCGATATCGTTGAGGTACGCCAATTCGTCGTCACGCGCGAAACGGTAGGTCAGTTCGACCTCTGCGTCTCCACCCAGTAGTGCTGCACCTTCGCGGTCCAGTCCCGCTTGAATGCCCGCCCTGACGGTTCCGACGGCTGCAATCGCAGCGACTCCTAACGCGAGGCACGCGAGGAAGATGCGAAAGCCGCGCAAGCCGCCCCGTAGTTCCCGCCGTGCAAATTTCGCGGCAACCGCAATGCTCATGCTGCGGCCTTCGCAGGGTCGATCCTGCCATCACGCAAACGCACAACACGGTCGCATCGCGCAGCAAGATCAGCGGAATGCGTGACCATGATCAATGTGGCACCGTGGCGATCACGCAGATCAAACAGCAGGTCCATAATCGCGCGGCCATTGGTTTCATCAAGGTTCCCAGTGGGTTCATCGGCCAGCAGAATACGCGGGCGCGGTGCTGATGCGCGGGCAAGTGCGACACGCTGTTGTTCGCCTCCGGACATTTGGCTGGGGTAATGATCGGCGCGGTCGGCTAGACCAACGGCGGCAAGTTCGGCGGCTGCTTTGGTAAACGCATCCTTATCGCCCGCCAGTTCCAGCGGTGTAGCGACGTTTTCAAGCGCAGTCATTGTCGGGATAAGGTGGAAAGATTGAAAGACCACCCCCATATGATCCCTACGAAAGCGGGCCAACTGGTCTTCGTTCATTGCGGTAAGGTCCTGATTAAGCGACAGAACCGATCCGGATGATGCCATTTCCAAGCCGCCCATCACCATAAGGAGCGATGATTTGCCCGACCCACTAGGCCCGACGAGACCGACGGTTTCCCCTTGGCTAACATCCAACACAATGTCGTGCAGGATATCGACAGGACCGGCGTTGCCCATCAAGGTCAGTGAAACATTCGAAAGCGAGAGTACGGGATCAGTCATGGCCACAGCCTTTAGCAAAATCTTCTCCTTTGGATATGGGGCACTTGGGGTGTTGCGCAACCTCTCTATCGTCACAGTCCTGACAACTGGTTACGCGGCGGCGGATGAAATCGTCATCGCGGCCTTAGGTGATAGCCTGACGGCGGGGTATGGCGTGGCGCAGCGCGATGGTTTCGTCCCACAGATGGATGCGTGGCTGGAAGTGCAGGGCCTGCAGGTCGATCTACGAAATGCAGGCGTGTCAGGGGATACAACTGCGGGCGGGTTGTCGCGGGTCGATTGGACCCTGACCCCGGATGTGGACGGGATGATTGTGACGCTGGGCGGCAACGATTATTTGCGTGGGATCGATCCGGCAGTGAGCAGGGCCAATTTGCGCGGCATCTTGGAAGCCGCACAGGCAAAAGGTGTCGATGTGATGATGGTCGGGCTGCGGGCCGGCAGTAATTATGGGTTGGAATATAAAACCGAATTCGAAGCGATGTATTCGGACCTGTCTGCCGAATTCGATGTCCCCCTTTTCCCCAGTTTTTTCCAAGGGTTGCAAGCAGCGGCGGGCATGCAGGACGGGTTGGCTGAATTTATGCAGCGCGATGGCATTCATCCCAACGCCGAAGGTGTTCGGGTGATCGTGGCGGCCATGGGGCCAGATGTGCTGGCATTTGCGCAAGGCTTGCAGCAGTAGCGTCTGTGGGCAAGGGCATCCGCGAATGCCCCCACCAGCGCTATGTGGGATTTAGTCTGCTACGGTCAGATTAACCGCATTTTCGCGACCATCACGGCCGGATTCGATGTCAAAATTGACCTTCTGATCGTCGCGTAGGCCGGTAAGACCGGACCGTTCGACCGCTGAAATATGTACAAAAACATCCTTATCGCCACCGTCTGGCGCGATGAAGCCGTAACCTTTGGTTGTGTTGAACCATTTGACAGTGCCTGAAGCCATGTCGTTCTTCCTTTATTGCTCCCGCTCGCGGCATTGCAGCGGAATGGCGCGCGACGCATTCATCGCAGCATTAGGCCCGAGTGGCGTAATGATTGATGAGGTCAACACGCGCGTGGATGTTACGCGGGGCAAATCAGAAATCAAGAAAATTTGGGAGGTTTTTGATCGGCCATGCAATCATAAGCTGATTTGCGCCAAATCTGGGTTGGGGCGCCCGCAGACGCGCGCCCCTGTGTCGTAAGCCGTAGCTTATGCGAGTGCGAGATTAACCGCAGATTCGCGACCATCACGGCCAGCTTCGATGTCGAAAGTAACTTTCTGATCGTCGCGCAGACCAGTCAGGCCGGAACGCTCAACAGCGGAGATGTGGACGAATACGTCCTTGGAGCCGCCATCAGGAGCGATAAAGCCGAAGCCTTTAGTTGTGTTGAACCATTTCACGGTGCCAGTAGCCATCGTGTTTTCCTTCATGTTTTCAATGCCATCCGCGGATTTGCGATAGCGTGGCGTGGTCAGTGCTAGATCGAAAGACTGTAGCCGTTTGGAAAACAGTGGGTCGAGATAGAATAACGTCTGCGTTATCTACATGCGCTTTTGTCGCCCTAGTTGCAAGGAAAATCGCGGGTTGCCTTTGTGCCAATGCAGTGCGACAGGCGGTTAAACACCTAAGGAGTAGCGGCATGCGTTGGGATGAATTGATGGATCGGGCAGGGTCGGTCTGCGAGTTTTGCGGCGCGACAGAACAACTTAGCGGTGTAGAGATCACGAACGAAGATCACGTCCTTTTATGCGAAACGTGCCGATCTGACGACGCCCCTTCGGTTCATTGGCGCTGCCTTGAGGGTGCGGTCTGGTCTGTTGTGCCTGCTGTCCAAATCGCAGTTTGGCGCAAACTTGGGGGAATCGATGAGGTTTGGGCCGTTGAGGCCCGCGAAAACCTGATGATGGAACCTGACGTGATGGCGCGCGCTGTCGGTGAGGTCCAAGTTGTCCACAAAGACAGCAACGGCATGGTGCTGGAATATGGCGACACGGTCGTGCTGATCAAAGATTTGCCCGTGAAAGGTGCCGGATTTACGGCGAAGCGTGGTACAGCGGTGCGCAATATTTCACTGGTGCCGGATAACGCGGGCCATATTGAAGGCAAAGTCGAAGGTCAGCGGATTGTCATTTTGACGGAATTCGTCAAACGAAAGTAAAGGTGCCCGACCGAAGCCGGACACCTCGCATGGTTTAGCGTACGAATTTCTTGTGTTTCATGCGCTTCGGCTCCATTGCATCGGCGCCGAGGCGTTTTTTCTTGTCTTCTTCGTAATCGGAAAATGCGCCTTGGAACCATTCCACATGCGCGTCGCCTTCAAAGGCCAAGATATGCGTACAGATCCGGTCGAGGAAGAAACGGTCGTGGGAAATGACCACGGCGCAGCCTGCGAAGTCGACAAGCGCGTCTTCCAAAGCCCGCAGTGTTTCAACGTCCAAATCGTTGGTCGGTTCGTCGAGTAGAAGAACGTTTCCTCCTGATTTCAACAGCTTGGCCATGTGCACGCGGTTGCGTTCACCACCAGACAGCAGGCCAACTTTCTTTTGCTGATCCCCGCCTTTGAAGTTAAAGGCAGAGCAGTAAGCGCGGGAATTCATCGACGCGTCGCCGAGTTCGATGATTTCGGCACCACCGGAGATTTCTTCCCAGACAGTTGTGTCTTCGGAAAGGGCATCACGCGACTGGTCCACATAGGACAGCTTCACTGTGTCGCCGAATTCAACGGTGCCTTCGTCCGGCTGGTTCTGACCTGTCAGCATGGAGAACAGCGTGGATTTACCCGCGCCGTTTGGCCCGATCACACCGACGATGCCGCCGGGTGGTAGATCGAAGGACAGTCCTTCCACCAACAGTTTGTCGCCCATCGCCTTTTTCAGATCAGTGACTTCGATCACTTTGGATCCGAGACGCGGACCGTTTGGAATAATGATCTGGGCACGACCGACTTTTTCACGCTCTGACTGGTTCGCCATTTCGTTGTAGGACGCGATCCGGGCTTTGGATTTTGCCTGACGAGCCTTTGCGCCTTGGCGCATCCATTCGAGTTCGCGTTCCAGCGTTTTCTGCTTGGATTTGTCGTCTTTGGCTTCGCGTTCCATACGCTTGGCTTTGGCTTCGAGCCACGAGGAATAGTTGCCTTCGTGCGGGATGCCCGCACCACGGTCGAGTTCCAAAATCCAGCCGGTGATCGCGTCAAGGAAGTAGCGGTCGTGGGTGACGATCAGGATTGTGCCCTTGTAATCAATAAGGTGCTGCTGCAGCCATGCGATTGTTTCGGCGTCAAGGTGGTTGGTCGGTTCGTCGAGCAGCAACATGTCAGGTGCTTCAAGCAACAGCTTACACAGCGCCACGCGACGACGTTCACCGCCCGAAAGCGTCGTAACGTCGGCGTCATCTGGCGGGCAGCGCAGCGCCTCCATCGACACGTCAATTTGTGCGTCCAGATCCCAGAGGTTCAGCGCGTCAATCTCATCCTGAAGCTTCGCCATCTCGTCGGCGGTTTCTTCGGAGTAGTTCATTGCGACTTCGTTGTAGCGATCAAGGATCGCTTTCTTGTCGGCAACACCCAGCATCACGTTTTCACGGACTGTCAGGTTTTCGTCCAAATGCGGTTCCTGCGGCAGGTAACCGACGCGCGCGCCTTCGGCAGCCCATGCTTCACCTGCGAAATCTTTGTCCTGACCGGCCATGATCCGCATCAGGGTCGATTTACCGGTGCCGTTTACACCGACAACACCGATTTTCACGCCAGGCAGAAAGTTGAGGCGAATGTTTTCGAACACCTTCTTGCCGCCGGGATATGTTTTGGACACGCCGTCCATGAAGTAGACGAATTGATTGCTGGCCATGATGGACGCTCCGCTAGAAAAAGTTTGTCCCTCAATAGCGGGGTGGGGCGGCGGCGGCAATTGGTGAACGTGCGATCTGCGATACGATATTCGTCCGATTTGCGAGCCAATCGAGCACGTCAGTCGCGGGCATCGCTTTCGCAAGCCAATAACCCTGCATCACGCTACCACCCATATCGACGATGGCCTGTGCCTGTTCGGTCGTTTCAATGCCTTCCGTGACTGCGACCAGACCAAGATCACGGCAAAGTTCGTACATGACAGAGATGATTTTGGCACTGGTTGGGTCGGTCAGGACATTTTTGGTTAACGTCCGATCAATCTTAACACCGTCCACCGCTAAGGTCGCCAAGTGCGTGAGGCCCGCGTGGCCGGTTCCGAAGTCATCTAGCAGCGTCGCGATGCCTGCGTCATGAAGTTTTTGTACGGTTTGCACCAACGGATTTGACTTGCTTATATCGTCGAACACGACGGTTTCGAGAACTTCGATCAAGACGTCCTTGGGGTCGAGGTTTCGGTCCGCGAGTTCGGTCATCATGGTTTGGAAGAAAGCAGGATGACCCAATAATTCGGCTGAACCATTCAGGCCGATTTTGATATTTGGGTGGCCATTTTCGTTGAGTTTGACCTTCAGGTCCAAGGCCGCACGAAGGGCTGCAAAGTCAATGTCGGCCATTAGCCCTAAATTTTTGGCGAGCGGCAAGAAATCGGCGGGTGAAATAAGCCCTAGTCGTGGGTTCTGCCAACGCACGAGCGTTTCAAAGCCGCAGATCACACCCGACTTTAGGTCCATGGTCGGCTGAAACTGAAACGAAATCGTGTCGTTGTCGACAGCCGCACATAGTTCGTCACCCAATCGGGCTTGTTCAACTTGTCTGGCATGCAACGATTTGTCGTAAGTCGCGACGCGTCCGCGTCCGCCATTTTTGGCTTCATACAGGGCGAAATCCGCACGTCTGAGCAAATCTTCAGGGCTTAGCTTTTTTTCACTGGCGAAGGCTGCGCCGATGCTGAGCCCACAATGCAGGGACCCACCATTTAGATGCCGCCCGTCATCATTCGCTTTGATGATTTTCTGGCCGATCAATTCGATCGCATCAAGCGATTGGGCATTGGGGCAGAGAACAAGGAATTCATCGCCACCGATCCGCGCGGCGATGTCATCGTCGGTAATCACCTGTCGTAAGGTATCAGCGATCCCGTTGAGTATCTTGTCCCCAGCTGAATGGCCGAAACTGTCGTTAATGGTTTTGAAATGATCAAGGTCAATTTCAAGAAGGCCGACGCCCGTTTGACCGTCATCCGCATCGCTTAAGGCTTGCGACATGCGACGCATCACATTCAGTCGGTTGGATAGCCCTGTCAGGCTATCGGTTGCTGCGATTTGAGAAAGCTTTTTGGATGTTGCGGTAAGTTCCATTTGACGCGTGATGTGATCGCTAATGTCGCGCGCTACGACAATCGCGACTTCGCCAAATTCGCGGATTGTGTCGAAAGAGACGTGCAGTTCGACCCAAAAGCTTTCCCCGTTGCCGCGCCGGTTCTCGAAGATTGCGATCTGCGATTTTGCATTTTGTTCTTTGCGGTAACGGAACGCTGCAATGTCAGCCGCACTTGGCGTGTCTTTGATCGGTAATGCATAGGACAGCGGGTTCTGCCCAATAATCTGATCCAATGGAATCATCATCATTTCGGCGTAGATTTCATTCGCCCACAAAACGATGCCATCCATGGATTGCACGACAAGCCCGACATCGGCAGCCGTGCCTACCGCACGATAGAACGCGGCATCCGGAATTCCCGAAAATGCGGCACTGGCTATATCTGAGTTGAAACGTCGATCTGCGACGGCATTTGAATGTTTCGTCATACCCTTGGATTCCGGTGCTTCGGCACACTTACACGGTTCGAATGGAAATGGTGTTAATGCTGGCGAGAAATTTTGAGGTTCATTGATTTACGAGTCTATTGGTTTGACAATCCGCATTGCCTAACGTCCCTATGCGTATCTTAAAAGGAGACTCTGATGACTTATATGCCCGCCGAAAATCGCTACGAAAACATGACATATCGTCGGTGTGGCAATTCGGGATTGAAGCTGCCTGCGGTATCGCTGGGCCTTTGGCATAATTTTGGCCATGACACGCCACATGATACGAAGACGGCAATTTGCCGGACAGCGTTTGATCAAGGGATCACGCATTTTGACTTGGCAAACAACTATGGGCCGCCTGCTGGTTCTGCCGAACATGCCTTTGGGTCTATACTGAAGGAAGATTTCCAGAACCATCGTGATGAACTGATCATCAGTTCAAAAGCCGGATATCACATGTGGGACGGTCCTTACGGGGAATGGGGAAGCCGCAAGTATCTGATTTCGTCTTGTGATCAGTCGCTTAAGCGTATGGGGCTTGATTACGTCGACATTTTCTATTCGCATCGCTTTGACCCCGACACGCCGTTGGAAGAAACAATGGGTGCATTGGATCACATCGTTCGGTCCGGGCGTGCGTTGTATGTCGGTATTTCGTCGTACAATACCGAACGGACGAAAGAAGCAGCGGCTATTCTGAAAGACCTTGGGACGCCTTGTTTGATCCACCAGCCATCTTACAACATGTTGAACCGTTGGGTCGAAACGGACGGATTAAAAGACGCGTTGAAGGATCTTGGTATTGGTTCGATCGCCTTTACGCCTTTGGCGCAGGGGATGCTGACAAAGAAATATCTGGGCGGCATTCCTGAAGATTCCCGTGCCGCGCAGGATAAATCTTTGTCTACGTCGATGTTGACGGATAAAGCGCTGTCAAACATCCGCAAGCTTAATGAAATTGCGGAAGGTCGCGGTCAAACGCTGGCACAAATGGCGATTGCGTGGGTCTTGCGTGACGGGGGCATCACAACCGCCTTGATTGGCGCGTCTAAGCCGAGCCAAGTGATCGATTGTGCTGGTGCCGTTGGCAATCTGGACTTCACAGCTGATGAACTCGCCGAGATCGACAAATACGCTGACGATGAGGCGATTAACCTGTGGGCCAAATCGTCTGAAACGGACAATTGATCCTGTGATTAGCGAAGTCTGTATCTGTGAGCTAGACGGTGAGACAACTGTTGTTTTGCGCCACGATGGCCATCTGGAAGCCCCGAACTGGCATCCTGATGGTTATCTGATCGTGAACGGCGGCGGTCGGTTGTACCGTCTGGGTTTCAACGATCCGACCTTGGATCCGATCGATACGGGCTTCGCTGTGACATGCAACAATGACCACGGCATATCGCCAGACGGCAAACGGCTTGTGATCAGCGATGCGACGCAGACCAAAAGGTCGTGCATCTATCTGCTTCCGATTGAAGGCGGCACCCCTGAAAAGGTGACGTCGCAAACACCGTCGTGGTGGCATGGCTGGTCGCCTGATGGTGATCGTTTGGCCTATGCTGCGGCCCGTCCCGCAGGCACACCGATTGGGCTATATACCTGCGCGTTGGATGGCAGCGATGAAGTCTGTGTCACCGATGCGTTTGATCATGTGGATGGGCCGGATTACGCGCCTGATGGCAATTGGATCTGGTTTAATGGCGAACAAGACGGGAAGGTCGATCTGTGGCGCGTGCGGCCTGATGGTAACGACCTTCAGCAGATGACTGACGACGCTGCTGTGAACTGGTTCCCGCATCCGTCACCAGATGGGGCGCATGTTGTCTACTTGGCTTACCCTGAAGGGACGCTGGGCCATCCCGGCGGCTTGGACGTGAGCCTGCGGATATTGCCTGCTGATGGTGGGGATACCCGCCATCTGATTGATCTGTTTGGCGGGCAGGGGACGATCAATGTGCCGTCTTGGGCACCTGATAGCCAGCAATTCGCGTTTGTGCGGTATGTCAGCTAGATGACGCATCCTGTCGCAAAACGTGGTCAAGTCATCGGCCTATTGGGCGGGTCGTTTGATCCGGCGCATGCAGGACATGTGCATATCACGACGACCGCACTGAAACGGTTTCAGTTGGACCGTATTTGGTGGATGGTCAGTCCGGGTAATCCGCTGAAAGAAAACGGTCCGGCACCAATGGCGGAAAGACTGCAAGCCGCGCGCGCGGTGATGCAGCATCCGAAGGTTGATGTTACGGATATCGAAGCGACGCTTGGCACCCGCTATACCGCTGATACGCTGGCCGCGTTACAGCGCCGCTACCACGGCGTTCAGTTCGTCTGGCTTATGGGGGCTGATAACCTGACGCAGTTCCATCACTGGCAAGACTGGCAATGGATCATGGACAACGTCCCTGTCGGGGTTGTGGCCCGCCCCGGTGATCGGATTGCGGCGCGGCTTTCCAAGACAGCACGGGTTTATGCAAACGCCCGTATTCCCGGTCGGGCCGCGCATACGTTACGCGATTATGCGGCACCGGCGTGGAGCTTTATTAATCTGCCGATGTCGTCCCAATCTTCTAGCGCTATCCGTGCAAGAGGGGAATGGCGCTAACGTGTTCTATGCGGGCTGGTGCGTCTGCAAGAATCTTTTTAAAGGTTACGCATGACACATCATTTTACGCGCCGCGCCCTTTTAACTTCTGCATTGTCGAGTGTTGCTACTGTTGCTTTTGCCGAGGCGCCGCTGACGTCATTGCGCCCAACCGCACGGCCTGATCTTGATCCGAAAACGTCCCCTTTGGCGCAAGTTACCACTGCTGAAATTATCGCGGATGCGGACCTGAACGGTGTTGTCGGTTTTATGGTGGCTGACGCGAAGACGGGACAACTGCTTGAAGCGACTGACGCCGATATTGGCCTGCCGCCTGCCAGTGTGACCAAGGCCATGACGGCGTTGTTTGCGATCAAGACACTTGGCCCTGATTATACGTTCCGCACGCGCCTTTTGGCGACGGGTCCTGTTGTTGATGGTGTTTTGCAGGGTGATCTTATTCTTGCGGGCGGCGGGAACCCGAATTTTGTGACGGACGAGTTGAGCGCGCTTGTGAAGCAGTTTGTCGACCTTGGGATTACAAAGATCACTGGCGCCTTTCAGGTATGGGGCGACGCGTTGCCATATCGCGAAGAGATTGATCCACCGCAGTTGGATCATCTTGGCTACAACCCGTCAGTCAGTGGTCTGAACCTGAATTTCAACCGTGTGCATTTTGAATGGCGTCGCGCGAACGGGCGTTACACGATCGCGATGGATGCACGCAGCGAAACGCAACGCCCGCTGGTCTATACGTCACGCATGCGGATCGTGGATCGTGCGGTGCCGATTTATACATATGCGCGGGCTGGCAAGATTGATGAATGGACAGTCGCCCGCGGTGCGCTGGGCGATTCAGGGTCGCGTTGGCTGCCTGTGCGCAACCCTGCGCTTTATGCAGGCGATGTTTTTCAGACGATGGCGCGGGCGCTGGGTGTTCCGTTACCGAACCCCGAAAAGATCGCCGAATTGCCTGATGCAGATGAAATCGCTGCGCATGAAAGCGAAGATCTGACGAAGATGATGCGGTCCATGCTGCGGTTTAGTACAAACCTGACGGCTGAGGGGGCGGGTCTGACGGCCACGAAAAAGATCGTCGGAAAACCGTTTGAACTGCCCGAGTCGGCGGCCTGTATGACGCGCTGGGCTGAACAACGGTCGAATGTGCGGGCAAATTTTGCGGACCATTCGGGGTTAAGTGATGTTTCGCGTGTGTCAGCGCAGGACATGGTTGCGATTTTGCGCGATCCTGACGCGATTGGGACGTTGCGCCCGATCTTGAAGGATATCCCGATGACGGACGAAGACCGCGATGTCATTGTTGATTTTCCGGCGCGTGTGGTTGCAAAAACCGGAACGCTGAATTTTGTTTCCACGTTGGCGGGATATGTGCGCACAGAAGCAGGCGACGATCTGGTTTTCACGATCTTCGCTGCCGACCTGGAAGCCCGCGCACGCGGCAAAGCGGCAGGTGATGAACAGCCCGCCGGATCAATCGGGTGGAACCGTCGGGCGAAGCGATTGCAGCAACGGTTGCTGCAACGGTGGTCTTTGGTATTTCAAAGCGAAGCGTAGAGAGACGGCCAAGTTTTTCGGCCGCCTCGGTTTTGGGGGTGTCGTGATGTGTTACGCGGCTGTGGCACGCCCACGCGGTCCGAACCCAACCCACACCAGAAAACCAATGACGGGCAGGACGAGGATAACCACGGTCCACGCAACTTTTGCGGCCGTTCCTGCACTAGATGTCATGACTTGGTAGATTGCATAAAGGTCTGCAATCAAAACTAAAAATCCGAAAATGCCGTAACCCATTTGTCTTTCTCCAAACTGTGTTTGCGTTGGTGGACCAACTGGTCGCGACAAAAAACGTTCCGATAAAAAAATTGGGAACCAAACATCAGGAATGCCGTTCTCATCTTCCATAAGCGCGTCAACTTTTGTGACTGCGCAGGAATGAGGAGAATTAAATGAAACCTGTACTTGCAATCGTTGGTGGTGTTGCTGCAATCGCTGTGATCGCTTTCGCAGTCTTTATGGTAGACGTAGATCAGACCCAAGAAGCGGCGCTACCCGACGTTGATATTGACGTTGAAGGCGGCCAGTTGCCAGAATTTGACGCAGAGGTTGGCAGCATCAGTGTCGGCGAAACAGACGTTGAGGTCGAAGTTCCAGACGTTGAAATCACGACCAACACAGAAACTGTGACCGTTCCCACGTTAAATATCGAAGCGCCAGGGGACGACACCGCGACAAACTAATGCGGTGTGTTGAATTGAGAGGGCCCAAGTTTGGGCTCTCTCTGTTTTTTCGGATTTGTTTAGGCCGTCATGTGCCGCGCGCGCGATCCGCGTTCGATGGCAGCGGCGTGAAGCCGGTCCAATTCCAGCTCATCGCGAATTTCTTCGAGCATGCGTGCCTCGGCCCCGTCGATCAGGCCATCCGCTGCAGCCACATCGCAGGACAGTGCGTATGCGGTTTCAAACAAACGTTCCGGCAGGGCATCGCGGATCAGGCCGAATAGTGCCTCAAGTCCGTCTTCTTGTTCGAGAAGATCGAACACCATTTTGGATGTGCGTGGCGTACGTTCGGTGTCGTAGCCCGCGAAAACAGGCAAGTGATTGATTGAAGTCGTCATTTTCACCAGTTCCGACGTCCGGATATCTTCGTCAGATGCTGAGACGGCTATCATTAAGGCGACAAGTGCGTCTTGGGCCGTCAGTGGGGCGTCTTCGATCATAGGTTAATCCTTTTGCTTCACCCTTACGATTTATTGACGCCACTCGCCCCGCGCAATAGGGAGTGCGCCATTGCTGTCAATTCTGGCAGGGATTCTGAGATGAGAGACCGATATGACCAATTTGCGTGATGCTGCGATGACTTCCAAGGCTTGGCCCTTTGAAGAGGCCCGTAAGCTGCTCAAACGGTATGAAAAGAAGGACCCCGAGAAGGGTTATGTTCTTTTCGAAACCGGATATGGCCCATCTGGTTTGCCGCATATCGGCACCTTCGGCGAAGTGTCGCGCACGACCACTGTGCGCCGCGCCTTCGAGGTGCTGTCGGATATCCCAACCAAACTGCTGTGTTTCTCGGACGATATGGACGGGATGCGTAAGGTGCCTGGCAATGTGCCTGACCCTGACGCGCTGGTGCCGTACATGCAGATGCCACTGACGAAAGTGCCTGATCCGTTTGGTACGCATGCCAGTTTTGGCGATCATATGAACGCGAAGCTGAATTCGTTCTTGGACACGTTTGGGTTTGAATATGAATTCGCGTCGTCGACCGAATACTATGGGTCGGGCAAGATGGACGAGATTTTGCTGCGCTCTGCTGATCGCTACGACGATATCATGAAGATCATGCTGAAGTCGTTGCGCGAAGAACGCCGCGAGACCTATTCAATCTTCTTGCCGATTTCTCCGACGTCTGGCCGCGTTTTGTACGTGCCGATGAAGGAAGTGACCAAAGACGGCATGATCACGTTTGAAGATGAAGACGGCACTGATGTGACGATCCCTGTGACGGGCGGAAACTGCAAATTGCAGTGGAAGCCTGATTTTGGCGCGCGCTGGGCTGCGTTGGACGTTGATTTTGAGATGTACGGCAAGGACCACGCCACGAACACGCCGATCTATGACGGCATCTGCCGCACATTGGGCGGTCGCGCACCCGAGCACTTCACATACGAGCTGTTCCTCGATGCCGATGGTCACAAGATTTCAAAGACATCCGGCAACGGTCTGACCATCGACGAATGGCTGACATATGCGGCGACCGAAAGCCTTTCGTACTTCATGTACCAAAAGCCGAAGACCGCAAAACGGATGCATTTTGATGTGATCCCGAAGGCTGTGGATGAATACCACCAGCAATTGCGCGCCTATCCGGATCAGGACGAGAAGGGGAAGATGAACAACCCTGTGTTCCACATCCACGGCCACAACGTGCCGTCATCGGACATGGTGGTGCCGTTTGCGATGCTGCTGAATCTGGCCTCTGTGTCCGGTGCGGAAGACAAGGACACGCTTTGGGGCTTTATCCAGCGCTATGCGCCTGACGCGTCGCCGGAAAGTAATCCGCAACTAGATCAGGCCGCCGGTTTTGCCGTGCGTTACTACAATGACTTCGTCAAACCGACGAAAGTGTATCGCGCACCAACGGATCAGGAACGTGCGGCTTTGACGGACCTCGTCGCGCGTCTGAAGGCATGGGACGGCGGTCTGGATGCCGAAGAGCTGCAGTCGATGGTGTTTGCGGTTGGTAAAGAGCACGCGTTTGACCCACTGCGGGGCTGGTTCACAGCGCTATATGAAGTGTTGCTGGGCGCGTCTCAGGGTCCACGTTTTGGTGGGTTCATCGCGCTTTATGGCGTGGATGAAACGGTTGCTCTGATCGAAGACGCGCTGTCGAAGTAAGCGGCATCGCGACAGCGTTTCAGGTTATGAAAGGCGTCACGTTTGTGGCGCCTTTTTTCGTTTGGCGCCACTAAAATGAAACCTAACGGCTGTTTCATCCGTATCTGCTATGATGCAGCAGAGGGATGGAACGATCATGAAGCGAATTTTTATGGGCGTTGCGGCGCTGGTTTTGTGGGCGGGCACCGCGCTTGGGCAGGCCAATGAGGCGATCGAAGATGTGATTGGAAGCCAATTACAAGCCTTTAACGACCGCGATGTGACAGAAGCGTTTTCCTACGCCAGCCCGATGATCCAAGGCATTTTCCGCGAACCGCAGAATTTCGGAATGATGGTCGAACGGGGCTATCCGATGGTGTGGGACAATTCCGATGTGCGGTTTCTGGATTTACGCGAAGAGCAGGGCATGATCTTGCAGCGGGTAATGATCAAAGACGCGGAAGGCGTTATTCATACGCTGGAATACGCGATGATTGAAACGCCGAACGGTTGGCAGATTAATGGTGTCGCTTTGGTCGCACCCGACTTGGCCGCCTAAGCGTTGCGCATGGCGCCGTTACGGTGCTGTCAGGTGGCCTTTACCTGATCAGATTATCCCTATTCCCGACTGAAATGGCGGTTGGATGTTCCCTTGCGGATCACACCGCACTCATGAGGGATATTCCATGAACAAGGCGATTACTGACGGCGTGGTGTTGATGCCGCTTCCCTTTGTGGCGGGGCTGGGTGTTTGGTCATCTGAAGATGGTACTCCAGGGTCAGATACCTACGCCACAGACGGGTCGGGTGTTTTTGTATCCGCTGATCAAGACTTTGGTGGTTGTCTTGAGATGGTGAAAAATGCTGGCACCCAACGTCTGCGTTATATGGGCGAAACGCCCATCTTGCCGGGGTGTTATTTACGCGTGACGGCGCGTGTCAAAGCCGTCGCTGGTCCATTTCCAACGGTGCGTATTTCAGGCTATCCCGGCGCGTCTGGCGGTGGGAAGGTCGGTGGACTGCCCGAGACGGGGCCTGCCACGACGCTGACCACCATAGGCGAAATCGTCGAGATATCCGCGATCATCGGGCTGGGCGAACGTACGGGCGTTGATATGGTCTGGCCGGGTGCAGCCTACGGTCATTTCGGGATCGATCTGACAGGGGATAACGGCGGGCTGATCCGTGTTGACGACCTGATCATCGAAGATATCACCAGTGCGTTTTTGCGCGATATTATGTCCGTCGTGGATGTGCGCGATTTCGGGGCAAAAGGCGATGGTGTGACGGATGATAGTGCCGCGTTTGAGGCCGCCGACGGTTTTGCGAATGGCCGCACGGTGCTTGTGTCGACTGGTCAATATTATCTGGGCGATAGCGTGACGATCCAGAGCCGCATCAAGTTCGAAGGGGCAGTCCGGCAAGACCCTGCAGATCGGTTTATTCTGCAACACGACTTCAATTACCAACTGTATCTGGATGCGTTTGGCGACGAGGAATTGGCGTTCGAAAAGGCATTTCAGGCGCTGCTAAATTTTTCGGATCATGAATCGCTTGATCTGGGCGGGCGGCGCATTGCATTGCGCAAACCGGTCGACATGCAGGCGGCTGATCCAACGCGGACGGTTTTTGCCACGCGGCGTGTGATCCGAAATGGCCAGTTTCAGCCCGTTGCCGGGGCCAATTGGGATACGACGGTTGTCACGTCGCAAGGGACATATGCGACGAGCAATGCCAGACGCCTGTCGAATGTGACCAATGTTGCAAATATTCCTGTCGGGTCTTTGGTTGAAGGCGCCGGTGTCGGGCGCGAGGTTTATGTGACCTCAGTCAATGTTGGCGCACAGACCCTGAACCTGAGCCAACCGTTGTTTGATGCCGCTGGTACGCAGAATTTCACGTTCAAGCGTTTCAAATACATGTTGGATTTTTCAGGTTTTGCCGATCTGGATCAAATGATTTTGGATGACATCGATTTCCAATGTGATGGCATCGCAAGCGGGATTATGTTGGCACCGCAGGGGCTTATTTTTCAGGTTCGTGACAGTTTCATGACCAAGCCCAAAGATCGCGGGATCACGTCGATTGGCACCGGCTGTCAGGGGATGATGATTGATCGGTGTAATTTCACGTCAAACGAACAACCTTTGTCGGTGTCTTCCCGCAAAACCATCGCGTTCAATGCGAATGCAAATGATGTGAAGATCAGGGACAATCGCGTCGCTTTGTTCAAGCATTTTTGCGTCTTGGCGGGATCCGGCAACCTTGTGTCTGGCAACCATTGGTTCCACGGGGATCAAACGACAGACGGCGTGCGGTTGGGCGGGATGATTTTCACTCTGCCAAACAGCAAATCGATCATCACGGGCAACTATATCGATAACAACTTTATCGAACTGACGAACGAACATGAGGCAGAGCCTGAATTTGCGTCCCAGTTTTCCTTTGGCGGCTTGACGATCACTGGCAATATATTTACGGCGAATGACGTCGCGCGTTGGTTCAATTTCATTGTGATCAAGCCATATGGCCCGAACCATTTCATTCACGGGTTATCTGTCGTTTCCAACGTGTTTCGCACGCTCAATGGTGCGATTGATCGTGTGGAATCTGTCGATACGTCATTTGATGATCTTGATTTCGGGCGTGCGCGCGGTGTCAGTTTTACTGACAACACGTTTCACGGCGTGGATGAACCTTGCTACAATCCTGCCCCGATGGACGTCACCCAAGCCACGCCGTCGACGACTTGGCAATTCGATGCGGCACCTTTGTTACCCTTTGGTGGCCAAGCCCGCTTTGTTGATTCGATTGTGGCGGACGGCCCTTTGCAAAATGCGAGCAATGCTGCGGTGTTTGAGACGCCTTATGTGACCGACAACCTTGGATCGAACAAAAGCGAGACACGATTCACCTTTGGGACGGCTGTCAAAGGGCGGATCAGGTATCAAGTGCGTATGGATAACCCACTTTGACAACGACGCGCATGCTGCGATGCAGAAAGTGCATAACAGCCTTGCAGGAATGAGAGTTGTGGGTCCATACAAATGGGCCCATTTTTGTGGTGGGAGGAAGGTAACGAATTAAGGATGCTTTCCATGTCTACTTATAACATGAACACAATGATGACGACCCGTGAGATGATCGGTTCGTTCTTGGCTTTGCCATTTCAAGCTGTCGTAAAGTTCTTCACGACGATCCAGTCCTCGCGGATGGAACAGTTGGACGCGTTGAACGCGATGAGCGACGAAGACTTGGCTGCACGCGGTTTGACACGCGCACAGGCAGCTCAAGCGATTTTGCGCTGCGGCTTCTAAAGGTTTCGATCGCGAAACCGCCACCACAGCAGTCGCGCTGCGTAGGCCGGAATGGCCGGAAGTTCGCGGGCGACCATGCGGTAGTGGCTCGGCATATGTGCGCCGGTGATGTCCGGCGCGCTGACCTGCGGTTTCAGGCCAACCGCGCGGGCCACCAGTTTTGACCGCGGCCCATGGTAACCGTTCGTCACGATTGTGACGTTTTGGATTCCGAAGGGGTTCAGGATTTGCGCGGCATTGCGCAGGTTTTCATAGGTCGAGGTGGACTGGTCATCGCAGTGGATCACGTCGGTTGGGACTTTGGCGTCGATCAGTAGGTCGCGCATCACGGTGGCCTCTGTCGGGGCGTTTTTCCCCAAGCCGCCGCAGGCCACAATGATTTGCGCGGGATCCTGATGCCACAGCGAGGCTGCATGCAGCGTTCTGCGGCGCAATGTAGGTGAAGGGCCGTCGGGCCAAACTGCGGCCCCCAATATCACGATTGCGGACAAAACAGCCTCTCAGATTGTAAAATAATTGACAGCATCAGTTCGCGCTCCGCTGAAAATTTACACAAACTGACCATATACGACCTAGGCGAACTTGGCTTTTTGCAATTTCTGCTCATGATGCCTCCCAACTATCAAATTTGGGGGGAGGAACCAATATGTCAGATCGTTATCCACCATCCGCCGAAGCCGCAGCGCGTGCGCATGCGGATAAGGCCACCTACGAGGCGATGTATGAACAATCCATCTCCGATCCTGCGGCGTTCTGGGGGGAGCACGGCAAGCGGATCGATTGGATGAAGCCATATACGAAGGTCAAAAATGCGCGTTTTGACTTCGGTGATGTTGATATCAAGTGGTTCGAGGACGGCACGCTGAACGTTGCTGCGAATTGTATTGACCGGCATCTTGCGGAACGCGGTGATCAGACTGCGATCATCTGGGAGCCTGATGATCCCAAAGATGGCGCATTGCATATCACCTACAAAGACCTGCACGGTCATGTCTGCAAATTCGCGAATGTTCTCAAAGAGATGGGCGTGGGCAAAGGCGACCGCGTGGTCATCTATATGCCGATGATCCCCGAAGCCGCTTATGCGATGCTGGCTTGTGCGCGTATCGGTGCGATCCATTCGATTGTGTTTGCCGGTTTCTCTGCCGATGCGCTGGGCGCACGGGTTAATGCCTGTGATGCAAAGGTTGTAATTACATCTGACGGTGCGCCGCGTGGCGGCCGTGTCACTAACCTGAAAGACAACGTGAACCAAGCGTTGTTGAATGATTTTGATCCGGTCAAATGCCTCGTTGTGAAACGCACTGGCCAGCAAATCGCGTGGCGTGAAGAAGGCGACTACTGGTTGCACGAGATGCAGGAAAAAGTGAGCGCTGATTGTCCGCCTGAAGAAATGAACGCCGAAGACCCGCTGTTCATTCTTTACACGTCAGGGTCCACTGGGATGCCGAAGGGTGTCGTTCATTCGTCCGGCGGCTACATTGTGTATGCGTCGATGACCCATCAATACACGTTCGATTACCATGACGGTGACGTCTTCTGGTGTACGGCGGATGTGGGGTGGGTCACCGGCCACAGCTACATTGTCTATGGCCCGTTGGCCAATGGTGCGACGACGCTGATGTTCGAAGGTGTACCAACCTATCCCGACGCAGGCCGGTTCTGGGCTGTGTGCGAAGAGCACAAAGTGAACCAATTCTATACTGCGCCAACCGCGATCCGTGCCTTGATGGCGCAGGGTAACGAATGGGTTGAAAAGTACGACCTTTCCGACCTCAAAGTGCTGGGCACCGTCGGTGAACCGATTAACCCCGAAGCATGGAATTGGTACCATAACATCGTCGGGAAGGGGAACGTTCCTATTGTCGATACGTGGTGGCAGACTGAAACGGGTGGTCATCTGTTGACGCCATTGCCGGGGGCGACAGCCACAAAACCCGGATCGGCAACCTTGCCGTTCTTTGGGGTGCAGCCCGTCATCCTTGAACCGACCAGCGGCGAAGAAATCACCGACACTGCCGCCGAAGGTGTACTGTGCATCAAGGACAGTTGGCCGGGGCAGATGCGCACCGTTTGGGGGGATCATGAACGGTTCATGAAAACCTACTTCGCTGACTACAAAGGCTACTATTTCACCGGTGATGGCTGTCGTCGGGACGAAGACGGCTACTACTGGATCACAGGCCGCGTCGACGACGTGATCAACGTATCTGGTCACCGCATGGGGACAGCCGAAGTCGAAAGCGCCTTGGTTGCCCACGCAAAAGTAGCTGAAGCCGCAGTTGTTGGTTTCCCGCACGTTATCAAAGGGCAGGGCATCTACGCTTACGTCAGCTTGATGGGCGGCGAAGAACCGTCTGAAGAGCTGCGTAAAGAGCTTGAGGTTTGGGTTCGTTCGGAAATCGGTCCAATCGCCAAGCCTGATCTGATCCAATGGGCGCCAGGTTTGCCGAAAACACGGTCCGGCAAGATCATGCGCCGCATCCTGCGTAAGATTGCTGAAGATGATTTTGGCGCGCTTGGCGATACATCGACGCTCGCTGATCCAAGCGTTGTTGATGATCTGATCGAGAACCGGATGAACAAGAGCTGATCGAAATCAGCTTGATTTACCAATGGTTGACCCGCGCTGCAGGCTTTGCAGCGCGGGTCTTTCTTATTGGGTGCGTTAAATGTCCGGCGCGCCATACTTCAGAACAACGGGCACAACCAGTTCTTCCTCATCTATCAAGTGACGATCCAAGAGTTTTTCGAGACTGATCAGTTGTTTGCGAAAGCGATCAGTCGCGGGGATCATCTTCAAGCTTTGGTCGCGTTGGTTCAGAACATCATTCGCGGCTTCCACAAAATCGTTGAGGTGCCCATCAATCGCGTGGTGGTCCTTGTCCAAAATGTCAAAACCGCCTGATATGCGGCTGTCCAAGCCGATCAGTTTGGGGAAATATTGCGTGTCTTCAATGGTGTGGTGGCCATGAAGCTGTTGCACAAACATGCCGCCATAACGTGACAAGTGGGCCGCATAAGCACGTGGGTCCATGGTGTTGTCGAGCATTTGTTCAGCTTCATCAGTCATCTGTTTTAGAATTCTGCGGAACATCAGATGCCGATCCAGCCAAAATCGCATTAGTCCGTCAAAGCCAGGATCGTGTTCCCAGCTGGACCTCGGATATGATTCCAAAAGGACGCGCAGGGCGTCGGGTAGCTTGGTGCGAATTGAAAGGTCAGTTTGATCCATATGCTGCACCTAGGTCAATTTCGGACAATGTAAAACATGGCCCCGATTCGCGCATAAGATGATCGGCCTCGGATCATAAAGTATCGTTAAAGTGGCGTTGGTTGAAATATTGATGCGTTTTATTGCCTATTTTTGTAGCTGACCTAACGTCCTTCGCTGATCAAAAAATGTCGCTTGCACTTTTACACGGCGTCCCAAAAGATACCCCATCAACGCCGCATTTTTATCAGCGGCGACCAAAACGCACGACCAGCAAATGGTCGGACACCTAGGGAGACTTCCAAATGACACTGACAACGTTCCTTAAAGCCACCACAGCGGCATCGCTTGTGCTGGCAGCAAACACCGCATTCGCAGACGGCCACGCGACGCACCCTGAAACGGGCGAAGCACTGGCGACTGAACAGACATTCACATACCGCGTTGGCGACGAAAGCCCGTCCTACGACCCGGGCCTCACAGAAGACGTTGATGGTTCTGCCGTTGTCCGTGACCTGTTTGAAGGCCTGATGAACCAAGACGCCGAAGGCAACCTGATTCCGGGTGTCGCGACTGGTTATGAAGTGTCCAACGAAGGCAAGACATACACATTCACACTGCGCGACAACGCAAAGTGGTCCAATGGCGACACAGTGGTTGCAGGCGATTTTGTTTACGCATGGCAGCGTGCGGCGTCCCCAGAACTGGCGTCACCATACGCGTGGTACATGGAACTGATGTCCATCGAAAACGGTGCTGAAGTCATCGCAGGCGATAAGCCAGTCACCGATCTTGGTGTGTCTGCACCAGACGACACAACGCTTGTTGTGAACCTGTCCCAGCCGCTGCCGTATTTCGCGCAAATGGTTGTTCACGCAACAACTTTCCCAGTGCACCAAGCGACAGTAGAAGAGTTCGGTTCTGACTGGACGTCCCCAGAAAACATCGTGTCCAACGGCGCATACAAGCTGTCTGAATTCGTTCCACAGGAAAAACTCGTGCGCGTGCGCAACGAAAACTACTGGGACAACGAAAACACCATCATCGACACCGTGACCAAGCTGGTTATCACCGATGAAAACATCGCGCTGACACGGTACCTTGCGGGTGAGCTTGATCAGACAGACGTCCCAGCAGGCCAGTTCCCACGCTTGTCCGCAGAACGTCCTGACGAAGCCGTTTCTGTCCCGTCTGCGTGTTCCTACTACTACACGATCAACATGACAGACACGACGAACCCTGCGTTGAAAGACGTCAACGTGCGTCAAGCGCTGTCCATGGCAATCGACCGCGACGTGATTGTTGAGGCTGTTCTGGCTGGCGGCCAGAAACCTGCCTACACGTTCACACACTGGGCGACTGCTGGCTTTGAAACACCAGACACCCCAATCGCAGGCATGACGCAGGAAGAGCGGAACGCCAAAGCGGTTGAGCTGATGACTGCTGCTGGTTACGGCGCGGACAACCCGCTTGATCTGAACCTGATCTACAACACCAACGAAAGCCACAAATCTGTAGCGATTGCTGTGTCCCAGATGTGGAAGCAGACATTGGGTGTGGAAACAGAACTGGCAAACCAAGAATGGCAGACATTCTTGGAAACACGCGGCAACCAAGACTATGAAATTGCACGTGCAGGTTGGTGTGCTGACTACAACGAAGCGTCCACATTCCTTGACCTGATGCAGTCCGATTCAGGCTACAACGATGCGAAATACGCAAACCCACGCGTAGACGAATTGATGGCAGAGGCGAAGACGTCTGATAACCCACAGGCGGCTTACACCGAAGTAGAGCAGATCATCGCAGAAGACCTGCCGATCATCCCGATCTACCACTACGCTGAAGTGAACATGCAAAACGCCGCTGTTGGTGGCTGGCCGTTCACAAACTTCCAGCAGAACTGGTACTCAAAAGATCTGTATAAGATCGCTGAATAAGCAACTTTGATTGCTGGCACGCCTCCGGTTTCAGACCGGGGGCGTGTTCCCTATTTTACGCACTTTGCAATGCGGACACCCATGACATGTTAAGCTTTATCGCCCGACGCCTTGCCGTCGCCATACCGACGTTGTTGATCCTCGTGGTCCTGTCGTTTGTGCTGATGTACGCAGCCCCCGGCGGCCCTTTCAATTCCGAACGCCCGTTACCGCCTGCTGTTTTGGCGAACATCGAAGCCAAGTACGGACTTGATCAACCGTTCTGGAAGCAGATCGTGAATTACGTGGTCGGTGTCGTGACCCAATTCGATTTCGGCCCGTCGTTCCAATACAAAGACCGCAGTGTAAACGACATTATTTCGCAGGGCTTTCCTGTGACGTTGACCTATGGCGCTTGGTCTTTTCTTGTTGCGGCTATTGTTGGTGTCTCGGTCGGCGCTGCTGCTGCGATCAAACAGAATTCGTGGCTGGATTATCTGGCCGTTGGTTTCACCATCGGTGCGCAGGTGCTGCCTAACTTCGTTATGGCCCCGATCCTTGTGTTGATCTTCACACTTTGGCTTGGGTGGTTGCCTGGTGGTGGCTGGAATGGTGGCCAGTGGGAAAATCTGATCATGCCCGTGATCGCGCTATCGACGTCGTACATGGCGTCCATTGCACGGATCACGCGGTCGTCGATGTTGGAAGTTCTGAACACGAACTTCATCCGCACGGCACAAGCAAAGGGTCTGTCACCTGCACGCGTCATTTTCCGTCATGCGTTGAAGCCTGCGATCTTGCCTGTGTTGTCCTACCTCGGGCCAACGTTTGTTGGGATGATCACGGGGTCGGTTGTGATTGATATCTTCTTCTCAACGGGCGGTATTGGTCGCTTCTTTGTGGATTCCGCGTTTAACCGCGATTATTCCGTGATCATGGGTATCACCATTTTGGTGGGGTCTTTGACTATCCTGTTCAACCTTCTGGTCGATGTGCTTTACGCATGGATCGACCCGAAAATCCGGTACTAAGGGGGCAGGGCGATGTTACCACAAGCAAAAGATGTCGAAGCTGTTGGCGACGCCATGCAGCTGGCCGAAATCCAAGGTCGGTCGCTTTGGGCCGATGCCCGCACGCGGTTCTTCCGTAATAAAGCGGCCGTGTTTGGGCTGATCCTGTTGGTGTTCGTCATGGCCTTTGCCTTATTCGGCGGGCTGTTGACCGAATATGAGCGCGACGTCGTCGACTTTTCCCTGATGGGCGCCAACGCCTACAAAGGTGTGCCGTCGCTGGAGACTGGCCATTTCTTCGGCACAGATGCGTCGGGCCGTGATCTGTATGCGCGTGTTGTGCAGGGGACTGCGATTTCGATTATGGTTGGCATCGTTGGTGCGGCCGTGGCGGTGATTGTTGGTACTTTGTACGGCGCGACGGCTGGCTATTTTGGTGGTCGTGTTGACGGGATCATGATGCGGACGGTGGACGTGCTGATGTCGATCCCGTTCATGTTTGTTCTGATCTTGATGCTGGTGATTTTCGGTCGGTCGATGTTCATGTTGTTCCTTGGGATCGGCCTGATTTCATGGCTCGACATGGCGCGGATCGCACGGGGCCAAACGTTGACGATCAAGAACAAAGAATTCGTAGAGGTCGCACATGCAATCGGTGTGCATCCGGCGAAGATCATCTTGCGTCATATCGTGCCCAACCTTTTGGGGATCGTCGCGGTCTATGCCACGCTGTTGGTGCCGCAGCTGATCATTTTTGAAAGCTTCATCAGCTTCCTTGGCCTCGGCGTTCAAGAACCGAATACATCGCTAGGTGCGCTGCTGTCAGAAGGCGCGTCCAACATGTTTAACGGCACAATCTGGCAATTGCAGTTTCCGCTGATCGCCTTTGTGCTGACCATCTTTGCGTTCTTCTTTGTAGGCGATGGCCTGCGTGACGCACTCGACCCTAAGGATCGCTGAAATGGCACTTCTGGACATCGAAGACCTGAAGGTCACGTTCAAAACCGCAGATGGCGAAGTCAATGCTGTGAACGGTGTCAGCTTTGGCATCGACGCAGGTGAAACCCTTGCGATTGTGGGGGAAAGCGGATCGGGTAAATCACAGACCGCCTTCGCCACGATGGGTATTCTGGCGCAAAACGGGCGGGCGACTGGCCGCGCGATGTTTGACGGAAAAGACCTGCTTACGATGAAACGGCGGGAACTCAACAAGATCCGCAGTCAAGACATCGCAATGATTTTCCAAGACCCGATGACATCACTGAACCCGTATTTGCGGATTTCGGATCAGATGGCCGAAGTCCTGCAAATCCACAAAGGCATGTCAAAACGCGCGGCGGTCGCCGAGGCGGCCAAGATGCTTGATGCCGTGAAAATTCCCGATGCAAAGAACCGGATCACTATGTATCCGCACGAATTTTCTGGTGGCATGCGGCAACGTATCATGATCGCGATGTCGCTGCTCTGTCAGCCGAAGCTGCTGATCGCGGATGAACCGACTACTGCGCTGGATGTGACTGTGCAGGCGCAAATCATGCAATTGTTCGATGATATTCGCGATGATTTTGGCACGGCAATTATTCTGATTACGCATGACCTTGGCGTTGTTGCCGGTTTCTGCGACCGGACGCTTGTGATGTACGGCGGTCAGGTGATGGAAGAGGCGGAAACTGGCGTGTTGTTCAAGTCTCCGACCCATCCTTACACCAAAGGGTTGTTGCAGGCCGTGCCACGGCTCGACCGTGCTGATGCGGCCTTGCAAACCATTGCTGGTGAACCGCCCGACATGTCGCGCTTGCCTGTCGGATGCCCGTTTTCGCCGCGCTGTTCAGTGGTGATGGACCACTGCCCATCCAAACGCCCGCCGTTGGAAGTCTTCGGTGATCGCCGCCGCGCCTGCCACCTTCCTGCTGAAGAGGTGATGTCATGACTGGACCTATCCTATCGGTAAAAGACCTATCTGTGACATTTGACGTGCGCAGACCCGGATCGTGGCCTTGGACTCCGCCGCTGAAATTGCATGCGGTGTCAGAGATGTCGTTCGATCTGCAACCTGGCCAATGCCTTGGCGTTGTGGGCGAAAGCGGGTCGGGTAAGTCGACGCTTGCGCGCGCGATCGTCGGAACTGTGCCCAGCACTGGCGGCCAAATCAATTTCGAAGGCGCTGATCTGGCAAATATGGACACACGGCAACGTCGTGTTCACCGCCGCGACGTGCAGATGATTTTTCAAGACCCGTTGGCCGCGTTGAATCCGCGCATGACCGTCGGTGAAATCATCGCAGAGCCGCTGATCACCCACGAACCGTCTACGCCGCGTGCCGAGGTCAAAGCCCGCGTGCGCGAATTGATGGAACGGGTCGGGCTACTGCCGAACTTGATCAACCGCTACCCGCATGAATTTTCTGGCGGTCAATGCCAGCGGATCGGGATTGCACGTGCATTGATCCTGAAACCCAAGTTGGTGATTTGCGACGAACCTGTGTCCGCCTTGGATGTGTCCGTGCAGGCACAGGTGGTCAACCTGTTGATGGAACTGCAAAAAGACCTGAACCTGTCGATGATTTTCATCGCACACGATCTGTCTGTGGTGAAACATATCTCGGACGATATCATCGTGATGTATCTCGGGCGGCAGATGGAAAAGGCGGATGCATTCACGCTGACGACAGCGCCGGAACACCCTTACAGTCAGGCGCTGATTTCGTCCGTGCCGATCCCCGATCCTGTGCTGGAAAAGGCGCGTGTGCGTCCCATCCTAGATGGTGAATTGCCATCGCCGCTTGCCCCGCCATCGGGCTGTGTGTTCCGCACGCGCTGCCCAAAAGTACAGGCGTCGTGCGCAGGTGATCGTCCTGTGATGCAACAACTGGGGCAGGGACACGAGGTTGCGTGCCCGTTCCACGAACCGCTACAGGTGTTGTCGGCAGGCTGACGCCTCCATTCTTTTGGCCCTCAATATCCCCGCCGGAGGCACTTATTGCCTGCGGCGGGCGATACGTTTGTATTTAGTAGTCACGCTCAAAGAAAATCCCGATACTTGTCTCACCGTCCGCATCGACCGTACCTTTGGCGGTGATTTCGTCGGTGATATCGAGGTTCAGGTTAATCTCGGTCTCGCCTTCGGAATTGATCGTCACGTCTGTATAGACGTTCTCGGACAGATATGCGCCCGCGCGCACCGCGGCGTTACCGTCTTCATCGGTCGTTACATCAAAGTCATCCAGACCCAGTTCCTGCCGAAACCCGTCGATCAAACCGCCGCCGCCGCGTCCTGCCAATGTACCGACCGCAGCCGCCAATTGAACGGCCTGTAAGGGACTGATTTCAGACAGGTTGCGGCCGAAGATAAGCTGCGCAAGGACTTCGTCCTGCGGCAATTGCGGGGTCGATTCAAAGCTGACTTCGGGGGCGTCAGCCGGACCTTCCACGATGATCCTGATTTGCGTGCCAGTCCGCGCCTCTGTTTCTGCCACAAGCCGGATATAGGGGGAAAAATCACCTTGAAGTGACGCGACGCCTTCTGCCAATTCGAACCGCTGCTGCAGAATGTCTAGCCGACCGCGTATCAATGAAAATTGCCCAACAGGCACGATGTTTGCGGTTGTTCCACCAAGCGACAGGCTGCCGCCCAATTCCGCATCAAGGCCACGACCACGGATAAAGATACGCGATGGCGCGTTCACCGTGATATCGAGCGGGAAGGCGGTGCCGGATGTCCCGGACTGCGTGGTTTCTTCTGGCAGTGTCACGCCCGCTTTGTCCAAAGTGCGTTGCACGCGACCGTTCTGCCCGATGTGAACCACATCCGGCAAATCGCCAAGTGATCCAACGCCGGAAGATGGTACCTGCACATCTGTCTGACCAAGCGTCAGTGTGCCTGCGATGTTTGCACCACCGCTTAGCGGGCCGCGGATCGCAACTTGGCCATCGATGCTGGTTTCATAAAGTTCAGGATCGCGCACGATGACGTTGTTTAATCGTGCGGTGACATCTGCTTGCATGCTGCCCGTCAGTCCGATTGGTCCGGACACGGCGATGTTGCCGCCCGATGGCACGTTGCCAGTGACAGAAAGCTGTGCCGTCCCATTGGACAGGCCGATATTGCCGGAAATATCTTCAAGCGCTTGCGCGAACGTCGGCGCGGACAGTCTTGCGTCGTTGATCGAGACGCGACCTGACACAGCTTCAAGCGACGCGGGCCCGTTGATGGACAGGTCAAGCGTCGCAGTTCCATTGACGCTACGCGGGGCGATAGCCGCGTTGGCCAAAGCCAACGGCACGATCCCGTTTACGTCGATGTTCAGATCACCACCGGAGGCCACTGTGCCATCTGCGCGCGCGGTTATCCCGCCCGGACCTGTGCCATCAACGTTCAAACCGATGGTCCCGTTAGATGCCACCGATGCGGTGCCGGTCGCTGTCACAGGACCGCTAAGTTGATCCGTAAAGATGCCAATGTCACGCAGCCGCGCATTAAACTGCCCACTGCTGTTCCCATTGTCGCTCGCGTCCAGATTTCCGTTCACGGTGACGTTGTTGGTGCTGGCGGCTAGATTGCTGATCCGGATGCCGTTGCTAGTCCGCGCAGCTGTAAGATCAAGCGATCCCGCGCCGCGTAGCAACAGGTCAGCGGTCGGATTGCCGATCGCAAGATCGCGGGTCGCGACGTCGATGTCGGCGGAAAATGCGCTGAGATCCGGAAGAACCGATCCGACAACGTTGGCATTCACACTACCCAAAACAGGCTGACCAATCAGCGGACGATAGGCAGACAAATCATTGATGGCGGCCTGTAGCGCGCCACTGATTTCGTTGGTTTCTGCGGCAATTGTGACATCCGCATTGATGTCGGCACCTGGGGCTGTGACATCCGCGTCGACGGTCCAGTCGCCGTTCGCGGACTGGTCGGCTTGCCCCTTGGCTGTGGCAGGTCCGTTGATGCCGTCTGCGACAAGACCGATGTCCTGCAGGTTAAGATCAAAAGTGCCCGTTCCGCCTTGTTCGAGCTGTGACAATGTCGCGTTCAAATCAAAATGCGGGGTGCTGGCCTGCAGGGCGGGGATGGTGATCCCCGTCGCATCGCGTCGCGCGATGCCCTGAACACGACCTTCGCCCGATAGCAACGGGTCAACTTGGCTGACGCCGGTCTGCAAGTCGCGCGTTGCCACGTCGAGCGTTACATCAAGTTCGGAAAGATCGGGCAAAAGCCGCCCTGAAATGTCCGCCGTGACCCCGCCGCTGACCGGCTGACCGATCAACGAACGGTAATCGCTGAGGTCATTCACCCGCGCTTGGATATTGCCGGAGATTGCGTTCGTTTCGGGCGCAATCGCAACATCGGCCGTCAAATTTACGCCGGGTGCAGTGGCGGACGCATCGATAATCGCCACCCCGTCGGTGTCGCGCGATGCTGTTCCGATTGCCGTCAGTGGTCCTGATATTTCAGGCACAACAAGCCCCACGTCGGCAATCCGCAGGTTGAAATCCGCGTCGAGCGGGCCTTGGGTATCCACTGTCGCATCCGCATCCAGCGTGATCTGCGGCATGCGCAAAACAAGATCACGGGCGCGGTATTGCGTTTCGGTGTTGCGTTCCAATCCGACCGAAACGGTGCCGCGACCAGCAAGCAGGGGATCAAACTGGTCGATACCCATGACCAGATCGTTTGTCGTTGCCGACAATTCGCCGTTAAACCGCAGCCCTTCGGTCAACAGAACACCGGACAGTTGGGCGTCCATCGCCCCGTCCAACGGGCGGCCCGCCAGTGCAGCATAGGTGTCCAAGTCAGCGACATCTGCTGCGACATTTGCGAGTACGTTGTATCCCGTTTCGAGAGGCTGTGCGTTGCCTTTTGCCTGCAAGGTGACATCTGGGCCGTCGCCGGCGATATCAAAGGTCACAATCTTTTCAGCGTCTTGGGAAATTGTGCCACCAAGCGTGACCGGCCCTGAAAGGCTTTGCTCGACCAAATTGATATCAGATATTTGGGCTTGGAAACGTGCATCGCTCCCTTCGGAAGTCAGATCAGCATCCGCCGTAATCTGCGCCGCGTCAGTTGTGATTTCAAAAGTTTCCAATCGCGTACCGTCAGGGTCACGTACAAACGCGATGGAGATATCCCCGTCACCTGCCAGCAGTGGATCGGCCTGTGGCACGTCAACTGCGAGGTCGGTCGTCGTGCCTGCAACAGTGATGTCGTAAAGGTCGTTCAGTAAATCGACGTCCGCGTTAATGTCGACGTTGGCAGCACCAGCGAGATCTCGTCCCGCAAGTGTCGAAAACCGCCCCAAAGCGGACACGCGCAACGCTGATGTGGCGGTGATACGAATGGCTTCGCTTGATGTGCTGATCTGCGCGTTTGCGTCGGCTTCCAACCCAGGACCGCGAAGGGTGAGTTCTTCGATAATGAACGGTTCGTCCTCGACCCTGTTAGCCAAGATCGTGCCCGTGACCGCATCGCCAAAGGCCTGCGCCGTGCCGGGATCATCCAATTCCAAGCCGCTGGCCGCATATGTGAAATCGGCCGTGACGCGACCCGTTTGGTCAGCCCCTTCACCAGCCTGCAAAATGCCGCCGCCGGATAGGTCAATTTCCGAAATATACAATCCAGGGCGATCGTAGCCATTGATGACGAAGGACGCTGTCCAATCGTCGGAAACCGCTTGATTGTATTGAACATTCAGCGATACATCATCGACAAAGGTCTTCGGACCAGCAAGCGGCAGCAGAACAACATCGCCTGTCGGGTCGTTGATCTGCCCCGTCAGGTTTAAACGTTCAGGCCAGCCTTCGGCGCCGATCAACGCACCGCCAGTCAACCGCAATCGTTGGGCTGTGAGGTCAAGATCGCTGAGATCGAACCGACCGTCGGGTAGCTGGCGACCAGCTGCAACAAGATCGACATCGTCGCCAAAGAAGTCGTGGTAATCGCCTTCCAGCAACGGTGTCAGATCACCGCCGATGTTCAGTTGAAACCCTTGATTGTCGTCAATTGTCTCGAGCGCGAATTGGCCTGCAATCCGGTCCACACCGTCTGTTGCCAAGGCAATATCTGCTGCAAAGCTGTCGATGGGACCGTCGCCCGCAACGGTCAGCGCTAGTGCCGGTTGATCCGGAATATCAAGTTGTTTGGCGGCGATGCCGCTTGCCGCTTCGCTAACATCGAGGGTGAGATCGAGAAACGTTGTTTCGTTGCTGTAGCTTCCGTCGATGACAAAGCGCCCATCGGTTTCATCGAGGCGGATAGCGGTGACGTTGGCTGTGCCTTCACCGCCTTCAAGCGTCGCGCTTCCCGTGAGGCTGATGTTGACCGGTTCTCCAAGAAAACTTTCACCCAATTCGATCCGGTCGATCTGTAAGGTGCCCAGTTCGATACTGACGGGAAGTTCGGGCAACGCGAAGGGTTGCGATTCCGCCGACGGCGCCGTTGCTTCGGATATCGGGGCGCGTGCCACGATGATTTTGACCGCGCTCAATTGTTCGACCTCGATCCGACCACGCAGCAAAGCGGACCGGTTCCAATCCAGAACAACGTCTTCAAGCGTGAGCCAAACGCCGTCTTCGTCCGAAATTGTTAATCGATCAATGGTCGCTTCCGAACTGAGCGCACCGCGAAAACCCGAGATATTTACGCTGCGGCTGACCCCGGACAAGTTGTCTTCGATCAACGTGGTCAGGTAACTTTTGTCTTCTTCTTCCTGCGCAGTCTGGGCGATCATCGGGGCAGGGGCTGTGACAAGCGCACATGTGATCAGAAGGTATCTCAAAACGATTGTCCAATGCCGATGTAAACTTCTACGCGTTCGCCTGCGTTGCCGCCGGTTGTGGGTGTGGCAATGTCCAACCGGATCGGGCCGATGCCGGTGTTGTATCTGATGCCAAGACCCGCACCTGCGTGCCAATCCCCTTCTCCGAATGGATCTGAGGATTCGCCGACAAATCCCACGTCATAAAAGCCGACAACGCCAATGGCGTCCGTGACCCCGTAGCGGGCTTCTAGCTGTGCGCCAGCAAAGGACAATCCACCACGACCGACAGTTTCACCATCAATCACCGTGTCGATCCCGAGTGCGTTGTACGGTTGTCCGCGCACAGTGCCACCACCGCCAGAAAAGAAAAGGAAGTCTGCAGGCGCATCTTCCGCATCGGCCCCTAGGACGGTGCCAATTTGACTGCGGGCGGCCAATGTGAACCGGCCTTCTTCGCCAAAGCTGCGATAGCCCCGCGTGTCGGCAAACAGGCGTGCGCCATTGTCCGCGCCATCGATGCTAAGAAACGGAGTCGCATCAATGTCGATGTAGTAACCGTTATTGGCGTTTGTCGCATCGTCACGGCGATCGAGGGTCGCGCCCAGCGGCGCTGTCAGCAACGTAAATTCGCGCACACCGGCTTCGGTTTCTTCGCGCGCTGTGATCAACCCGAAACCGCCCGATATCTCAAGGTCTTCGCGGATCAATCGGGTCAGCGTGGCTTCCACAGCGGCTTGATCCAGAATGTAATCAGGTTCGTCTTCGCGGCTGATTTCAGCGGAAATCAGGAAGTCGGTATCAGGGCCGTAAACCGCTGGACGTTTCAAACTTGCATTCAGCCTGTAATCGACGCCCCCCGTTTCGCCGCCAATGCCGGAAACCTCAGCGCCCACGCGAAACTGTTCCGCGCCGCCGAAATAGTTCCGATGAAGCCAGTAGGCCGACGTTCCCAGCCCTTCGATTGATGAAAGTTCAACGCCAAAACCAAAACGCCGTGGCTTGGCCTCTGCGATTTGGGCGGTGATCGGCAACACATCACCGGCTGCGATGTTTTCGGCTTCGACCAAGGCAACACTATCGAAGGCACCGGTGTCGCGCAGTCGCCGTTCCGCCTTTGTCAGGTCGTCGGGTGAATACACCGATCCCGTCGGCAGGCCGGCGATTGCGACAATACGATCTGTTCGCACAGCGGTATTCCCGCTGACAATTAGATCGCCAAAGGTCAATTGCGGTCCCGTTGCGATGGTCACATTCACATCCAACGTTTCGTCACGGTGGCGTGCTGTGATCCGCTGACCATCAGCGGCTGCTTTGGCATAACCTGCGTCTTGCCAAGCTGTTACAACAGCGCTGACGGCGCTTCGGATCACGTCGGTGCTGGCACCTGATCCTGTGACAAATCCCGCGGGCAGAACAGCGGTGGACGGTGCTGGGCCAACAACGGCTTCTCCGAATTGAAACTTCGGACCTGGGGTGACGGAAATTGCGATGGAATTGATCGTTTGTGGGGCATCAAGTGCGGGAATGCCAGCCGCTTCGCGTCCGTTAACCAGAATGCCGATTTCGCCGCCATAGTATCCCGCAGAATAAAGCGCCGTCAGGATGCGTCGGTAGTCCGCGCGCGCGGCGGCAACGAGGTCTTGCGCTTGCGTGGTTTCTTCGCCTTTTAAGGCCAGAACCAATGACGCGGACCGCAATTCGCCTCTGAGGGTGTCGCTTGCATCACCTGCGTCGAATGTGATGTCTTGCGCCACCGCAGGAAGCGCGAAAAGGCCCAGAAGGCCTGTTGCCGTTGCGAAGGAAAATCTCATAGCCGCCCCAATAGTTCGTCGAACAACCCTTTGGGCGTCGATTAGTTCCTTGAACATTAGACTGTCGCGTCGCGCGGGAAAATGCGTGTTTTGATATTCTGGCGATAACTTGCGCTGTTTTCGATCACTTTTGCGGTTAATCTGCGAACGGGTCATCCGGATAAACCACATGAGCCAGATAAAGGCCCTGAGGCGGGCAGACGGGACCGCAAGCCGACCGGTTTTTTGCGGCAAGCGCGTTTGCCACATCTTCGGGTGCCCAAGCGCCCGTTCCAACACGTTCAAGGGTCCCGACAAAACTGCGCACTTGGTTATGCAGAAATGATCGGGCGCGGACGTCAAAGCGGTATTCAATGCCTTCGGGTTGCACGATGCGCGCGACGTCAAGACGGTCTAGCGTCTTAACTGGGCTTGCCGCCTGACACATCGTTGAGCGGAAGGTCGTGAAGTCATTTTCACCAAGCAAAGCTGCGGCACCTGCCTGCATCGCATCAAGGTCAAGGTCATGATTAACCCGCCAGAATTGCCCATGGCCAAATGTCAGCGGTGCCCTGCGGGCCATGATGCGAAAGATGTAATGGCGGGCCACGGCAGAAAAACGAGCGTGAAACGCATCGTCAACGCGGGCACATGCAACGATCGCAACGGGATCCGGCTTGAGATGGTAATTCAACGCTTCTGACAGCCGGAACGGATCCCAGTCTTTTTGCAGATCGCAATGGGCAACTTGCCCCCAACCGTGCACGCCCGCATCGGTGCGACCTGCTGCTGCGATCGTATGCGCACCCGGTTCCAGTTTGGCCAATGCGGCTTCAATCGCGCCTTGCACGGACGGTTGATCCGCTTGCCGCTGCCACCCTGCGAATGGCGCACCATCATATTCGATTTTTAAAGCAAAACGACCCATAGCGACCGATTAGGGGGAGCAACGGATGAAATCAATCCCTACCCAAGACAACGCGCTGCCCTTATCTATGGGGTAAGACACGCCAAAAGGGGACGAAATTGGTACTTGCCGCACTTGCAGACCAGATCACGCGTAGCGTTGATTTGGTAACGGACACCTTAAGCGCCCCTTTTTCTGATCCGGTCATCCGCCTTGGCGTGACCGGACTAAGCCGCGCTGGCAAAACCGTGTTTATTACGTCGCTGGTGGCAAACCTGATGGATCGGGGACGGATGCCGCAAATGCGTGCGGCGGCGGATGGGGCGATCCGCACGGCTTATTTGCAGCCGCAGCCGGACGATACGTTACCGCGTTTCGAATTCGAAGATCACCTGCGGCGGTTGACGTCTCCGACCCCAAGTTGGCCTGATGGAACACGGCATATTTCCGAGTTGCGCCTATCTTTGCGCGCGCAGCCAACGGGATTGTTGTCAGGTCTGTCGGGGCCGCGAACCGTTCATCTTGATATCGTTGATTATCCGGGCGAATGGCTGCTTGATCTGGGATTGCTGGACATCAGTTTTGCGGAATGGTCGAAGGCGGCAATCGCGCGTGCGTCTGGACGCCCCGGCGGCGATGAATTTCTGGAAACGCTCGGCGCGATAGATGCCACGGCAAAGCTGGACGAGACGCAGGCACAGGCGTTGGCCAAATCATATACGGCGCATCTGAATGCATCGCGAGAGGCCGGCTTTTCTGACTGTACACCGGGTCGTTTTCTGCTGCCCGGTGACCTTGCTGGGTCGCCGGTTCTGACTTTTGCGCCGCTGCCAGCGGGCAGTTGGGGGCGCGGGGCGCTGGGACGTGAATTGGAGCGCAGGTTCGAAAGTTACAAACGCAATATCGTTAAACCGTTCTTTCGGGACCATTTTTCAAAGATTGACCGACAGGTCGTCTTGATTGATGTTTTAGGTGCAATCCATGCCGGTCCACCTGCCGTTGCTGACTTGAAACAGGCGATGGCAGATATTTTAGGGGCATTCCGTCCTGGGAGAAATGCCTTTCTCACGCGTATCTTTCAGGGACGTCAGGTTGAAAAAATACTATTCGCGGCGACCAAAGCAGATCATTTGCATCACACCCAGCATCCTCAATTGACCGCGATCACAGAGGCATTGCTGCGCGAAGCGCGAGACAAAGCAAGATTTGCGGGTGCGCAAACCGCTGCCATGTCAATTGCGTCCTTGCGTACGACGGTTGAACAAACGGTAGAACATCGCGATGGCCCTTTGAACGTGGTTCAAGGTCAGTTGCTGGGATCTGGAAAGCAGGCCGCGTTTTACCCCGGTGATTTGCCGTCAGACCCGTCACATTTGTTGGCGCCAGCTGAAGAGGGGGCGCAGGCTTGGCTTGATGCGGATTATCAAGTGATGAATTTTGCTCCGGCCCCGCTGACATTGCGTCCAGGGGATGGGCCGCCGCATATTCGTCTTGATCGGGCCGCAGAATTCTTGTTCGGGGATCGTCTATGATCAGGCCCGCCGATATTTCGGATGCGGCGGTGATGGCTGAGGTGTTGAGCGGCTGGATCGATGCGACTCCTTGGATGCCGCGGATCCATACGCGTGCTGAAGATTTTGCTTTCTGCCAAAAACTAATCAACACGCGCGAAGTTTGGGTTGCAGACAGTCAAGATGGTTTCGGATTTCTGGCGCGACAGGCAGATAGCATCGACGCGTTGTATTTGGCACCGGAATTGCGGCGAAAAGGGTGGGGGACAGCGTTGTTGGATGCCGTGAAACAGGATCGCGAACAACTTACGCTTTGGACTTTTCAAGCCAGCAAGAACGCGATTGCGTTTTACGAGGCGAACAAATTTCACATTTCCGACCTGACGGACGGACAGGGCAATGAAGAAAAATTGCCAGACGCCTTCATGACGTGGACAAAGGATTGACCATGAGCAGCATAAAGAATCGCGGTCCAGTCTTGATTGATCTCGATAGTAAGAACGCGACTAACCCAGCGGATGCTGTGCCAGTCATTGATCTGCCTAATGCCGCCGATGGGGCCGCAATGCAGCAAGTCGCGGCACTTGCTACGCGCCGCCCGTCGCCCTTTGCAAAATGGTTTTGGTCATTTCTTTTGGCATTGCTGGGGTTTGTCGTTTCACTTGCAGCATGGGACTACGTCACTGGTTTGATTGCGCGTTCGCCGATCTTAGGTGGCATTGCAACGGCGCTGATCGCGGGATTTGTGCTGGTCCTATTAGGAATGGCGATCAGAGAACTCGCCGCGTTCAGCCGTTTGCAACGTCTTGATGGTATTCACAAATCTGCGGCTCGCGCGATGACCACCAACGATCTGGCCGAGGCGCGCAATGCCGTGACCCAATTGAATCGCCTTTATACAAGACGCGACGATACCGCGTGGGGGCGCGAAAAATTGGCCGAACAACAACACGATATGTTGGATGCAGACGGGCTGCTTGGGTTGGCAGAGAAGACCGTTCTTGATCCGCTGGATGCCCGCGCAACCCGCGAAATCGAAGCTGCAGCCCGTCAGGTCGCCACGGTGACTGCCCTTGTTCCACTGGCTTTGGCGGATGTTTTCACCGCATTGACGGCAAATCTGCGTATGATCCGTCGCATCGCAGAGATTTATGGCGGCAGGTCCGGTACGATTGGCAGCTGGCGTTTGACGCGCACTGTTTTCACACATCTGGTCGCAACAGGTGCCGTCGCAATTGGCGACGATATGATTGGATCAATCGCGGGCGGCGGGGTTCTGTCCAAGGTTTCGCGACGGTTCGGTGAAGGTGTGATCAACGGTGCACTGACCGCACGCGTCGGCGTCGCTGCGATGGAGGTTTGCCGCCCACTGCCGTTTCATGCAACGTCGAAACCGTCTGTCACAGCGTTGGGACGGCGGGCGTTAACCGGACTATTCGGAAGCGATTAGAACTTTGGCGATGGTCCCAATGGCAGCGGCCCCACGGACAGGTTTCCGTTCTGCACGGTGATTGGCAGAACCATCGTTTTCTCGCCTTGCGACAGGGTCTGCCCCATGGATTGCGCCATGAATTGATACTGCGCGGGCAACATGCCAGTCGATTGCACCCCGTCCAACAAACCCTGCCAATCGTTCAAAGTTAATGTAATCGTCCCGTCGGGCGTGCCCGTTTCGTCGACCGTGAAGCTGCCTTTGCCCGAAATTTCGAACGGGCCCCAGTTCATCGAAAACGCGCGCAAGTTCATACCGCGCAATTGGCCAGGATCGCTTTGCCAGACCGGTAACGTGTGGCGGTCCAAAGCACGATCAAGCGTGATGCCTGCATCAAATGTGACGTTCGAAATGGTCTGAGGCAATCCACCGTCAATTGGCAACTGTCCTAAGATCAAGGACGGCCAGACGACGTCAGTTGCTGTGAAGTACGCATCATAAGTATATGGTGCGGCGCTGCTTTCTCGGGCTGCGACAAGAAGGTCTGAAAGGGCTGAAAGCTGACCTTGGCCTAGTGCAAATGATAGCGATTGGGCCTCGGCTGAGACTTGGTCAAGCGACAATGACGTGTTCGCATTAGCGCTTACGCTTGCCCGTAATCCGGCGCTTTCGATGAGGATGGGGAGGCCGTCCAATGTGAGCGATTGTTCCGGTGGAAATGCGATGATCGCGTTATTCGGGCGGTATGACAGGGCGAGGACTTGCAACATTGATGTGGCATAGCTGGTCGATTGGTCCGGCGTCGTCACGTTGAGGTCGGTAACCGTTGTATCAAAACGGGAAGGAAACCCTCTTGTGCTCAGCGTGTCATATTCGACAGTCCAACCTTTATCGGTCATCTGTGTCAGTTGCGATTGCATCCCATTTTTCAAAGCGAAGGCCCCGGCGGCCCAGTATCCGCTGTAGATAAGTGCAATGATTGCCACAAAGTAAGTCAAACGCTTCATCAACGGCCCTTTCAATACTCGCCCAAGCAGTGTTTACAGGCGCGCAAGTAGAAGGACCAGCAACATGGCGTTTTGGGTATTTGGGTACGGGTCACTGTTGTGGAACCCGGGATTTGAACCGGCGGAAAAAGTACGAGCCACGTTAAAGGGTTACCATCGTTCTTTTTGTATGTTGTCGATACATCATCGCGGGACCGACGATGATCCGGGCCTCGTTTTGGCGTTGGACGAAGCCGATGCCACATGTACAGGATTGGCGCTGCGCGTTGATGATGAACATGCGGACGAGGTGCTGGCATATCTGCGCGAAAGAGAACTCGTATCCTCTGCTTATCTGGAAAAACATGTGACATTACATGCAGATGACGGGCGGGATATTGAAGCATTGGCCTACGTCATTAATCCCGGTCATGTCCAATATTGTCAGTTTGATCTTGAAAAGCAGGCGCAGATAATCGCGACAGCTGTTGGTGGTCGTGGTCCGAACACTGAATACCTTTACAACACTGCCGACCTGCTCGCCGAACTGAAAATTCCAGATAGCGATATGGATTGGCTTGTCACACGGGTCAGGCAGATCGCGGAAACTGCATAAAATCGTTTGGTTTCCGTATGTATCCGACTATGCTGCCCCACAAAATATAGAGCAGTAGAGGCCACACGCCCGTGTCAGATATGACTGAACGCAAACCCACACCGCAGTTTTCGCAACCGGTTGGGCAGATCACAATAATGCTTATCGTGCTTGGCCTCGTCGGGGCCGGGTTTTACGTCGGCCGCGGACCATTGCTTGCCATCTATTGGTCGAACCCCGTTCTGAATGGCGCAATCTTTGCGGTCTTTGTGATTGGTGTGGTGCTGTGTTTCCGGCAAGTCATCCAGTTGATGTATTCGGTGCAATGGATTGAAGGCTTTGCTGCGGAACGTGCGGGCCATCATTTGACCACGGCCCCTTCGTTACTTGCACCACTGGCGACACTTTTGCGATCACGCGGTGCGCGGACGCAATTGTCGTCATCTTCCGGACGATCCATTTTGGAATCGGTCGGTCAACGGATTGATGAAGTTCGCGAAATTACCCGCTATATTGGTAATACACTGATTTTTCTTGGCCTTTTGGGGACATTTTACGGACTTGCGACAACCGTTCCCGCATTGGTCGAAACGATCCGATCCCTCTCGCCAGAAGAAGGCCAAAGTGGTGCGGACATTTTTGGGCGATTGCAGGCCGGATTGGAAAGCCAGCTCGGCGGTATGGGCACCGCGTTTTCGTCGTCCTTGTTGGGACTGGCTGGATCGTTGATCGTGGGCTTGTTGGAACTTTTCGCGACACAAGGTCAGAACCGTTTTTATCAGGAACTGGAAGAATGGCTGTCGACGATTACCCGTCTGAGCGTTTCGGCGAATGATGATGGCGACACGTCTGGCAGCGGCGCACTTGCGGGATTCATGGAACATCTTGCCGAGCAGGTCGAGACAATGGCGGTCGTATTTTCGCAGTCCGATGCCAATCGGGCGATCATGGACGAAAGGCTGGATAAACTTTCGACGGCCGTCGAAACACTGGCCTACGGGCGCGAGGGTGGTAATGACCAGTCGGCACTGTTGCAGCGTATTGCAGAAGGGCAAGAGCGGCTGATCGAACGGCTTGAAGACGGTGGTGTCGATGGATTGGACGCGGAAAGCCGGATGCGTCTGCGGTCCATTGATGTGCAATTGCTGCGGGTTCTTGAAGAAATGTCCGCAGGTCGCCAAGAAACGATGGCTGACATTCGGGCGGATATCGCGGGACTTTCTCGCACAATTAAGGGCGCGCGTGGGCGTCCGCCGGCGGAATAATCATGGCGTTGTCGCGGCGATCTACTGGACGTTTCCAGAACGCGATCTGGCCCGGTTTCGTGGATGCGATGACCGGCTTGTTGCTGGTTCTGATGTTCGTCTTGACGATCTTTATGGTGATCCAATTCGTGTTGCGCGAAACGATTACCGGACAAGAAAACCAATTGAACGACTTGACTAGTGAAGTGGAAGCGCTTTCTTCCGCCCTCGGGTTAGAAGAAACAAGAAGTGCTGGTTTGTCGTCCGATTTGGACGTAGCGAACGCCGCGATTGAAGACCAAGCCAGCCAGATTATTTCACTGTTGTCAGAACGTGATGCTCAGGCAGAGGCGCTGACGGCCGCCGAAGGACAAATCACGTCGTTCGAGGCGCAGGTTGCGGGCCTTCTGGCCGATCGGGACACGGCAAATGCGACAATCGCAGACCTGACCGATGAACGCGATGGCGCCATCGCAGAAATCGAAGGACTGCAGGCAGAACAAGACAGATTAGCGACGCAGGCTGATGCGTTAAACCTTGCGTTGGCACAGGCCCGATCTGAGATTGATGTGCAGGTGGAACAGGCGCGGCTTGCTGCGGCACAGGCCGACGCATTGCAGTCGCTCGTGGATGATCTGGAAACAACTGCAGAAATTGAAGCAGGTCGGATCGCGTCATTGGAGGCCGACAATGCTGAACAAACACAGCAACTGACCGCGTTGGAAGCGCAACAATTGGCGGAAGCCGCCGCCGCCGAAGCGTTGCGTGAAAGATTGGCGAATGCCGATACGGAACTCACTGCCATGACGCTGGCATTGGAAGAAAAGCGGCGTGAGGCGGAAGATACGCTGACGTTGCTCGCTGCCGCAGATGCAGCACGTGCTGACCTCGATACGGAATTGGCCGCATTGTTATTGGCCAAACAGGCGGTGGAAGCGCAGCTTGCGGATACCGCCGAAGCAGAAGTGACCGGAAACTTGGCGGTGGAAACGCTGCAGGATCAGTTGGCTCAGGCTATTACCGAGAACCAAACATTGCAGGCGCAGATTGATGCGCTGACGCAATCGCAGACCCAGTCTGAAGCAACCGAATCCGACCTTGCCGCGCAATTGGCAACGGCCTTGGCCGCTGCACAGGCTGCTCGTGAAGAGGCAGAAAGCCAGACGACTGCCGCGCTGTCGCAATCGGAAGAAAGCGCACGACAAGCGGCGTTGTTGGCCGCTGCAAACGATGCTTTGTCGAATGAACAGGCCTTGTCAGCAGAAAGCCAACGCCAAGTTGCGTTGCTGAATGCGCAGATTACGCAGTTGCGCCAGCAGGTTGGCACGCTGCAAAGCTTACTGAACCTCGCTGAAGAAGAAGACGTAGCTGCAAATGTCCAGATCGAAGCGCTTGGCACACAGTTGAACACCGCGCTTGCGCGTGTGGCGGCAGAAGAACGGCGTGCACGAGCCTTGGAAGAAGCTGAAGCAGACCGTCTTGCCTTGGAAGCCGCACGTTTGTCCGCCGAGGCGCAAGACCTGGAACGGTTTAGATCCGATTTCTTTGGCCAACTGCGCGAAGTGCTTGAGGGCCAAGACCGCGTTCGCATTGAAGGTGACCGTTTCGTCTTTTCGTCTGAGGTTCTTTTCCAGCCCGGACGCGCGGAATTGTCGGATCTGGGGCGTGCTGAAATCGCCAATATCGCCAGCATTTTGCGCGATATCGCTGACGATATTCCTGATGGCATCGACTGGGTGATCCGCGTCGACGGGCACACGGACAATATTCCGCTTGGCGGAAATGGGCGGTATCGCGACAATTGGGAACTCAGTCAGGGCAGGGCGCTTTCAGTTGTCCGCTACATGACTGATTTTCTGGGTATTCCACCGAACCGTCTGGCCGCAAACGGTTTTGGCCAGTTCCAACCTATTAACACCGAAAACACGCCAGAAGCACGGGCACAAAACCGTCGCATTGAGCTGAAACTGACGGAACGCTAACGGATCTCTACGGTCGTCGTAGCGGTGTCGATGACCATTCCATCGCGCACCATTTTGATGTCGCCAAGATAGTCGCCGAAGGGCCACCCAGACTGAGGTGCACGGCGCCCTGTCGCGCGGAAAAGCTGTGCTTGATTTCGTTCGAGAACAACAGTTTGGTTGATAATTTGATCGTTGAGACCGTCGATCTTTAGGATGATTTCGTCCCCGACCCGACCGCCAAAAACGTAGCCCCACACGACCAAATCGTCAGAAGACGACAATGTCGTCTCATGTGCTGTGCCGGCCTTAACGGCGCTATATTCGGGGACCCCGGCTGCAAAACCTGCAGTGATCAATCCGCCTGCTGGCGCATCAATTGCGTCTGACCACAATTTTGTTTCAGACGGTTCGCCGCAGGTGATCGCGCCATCGGGGTCGAATGGATCAATGACGTTGCCATTGTGACGAACGGACAAGTGGAGATGTGGGAACTGCGTTTGGCCGGAAAGACCGACCTGACCCAAGATGGTTCCGATCGCGACCCTGTCGCCAGTCCCCACCGCGACCGACCCATTGGCGAGGTGGCAGTATTGTGTTTCCCAGCCATCACCGTGGCTGACCACGACACCGTTTCCGCATTCTTTACCGGTTACGTCGGGCGCGTTTTCGGCCGTCTGCAATATGTCCGCCATGCCATCACGCACGCCGCGCACGGTTCCGGGGGCCGTGGCAACGACATTCACGCCCTCAGTTTGGGCAGCGAGTGAGGGAAGGGCGAAATCCGTCCCCTTGTGCCCGTCATAAGTCAGTAGTCCGCAGGCGAAATCGGATGCACCAGCCGTTGGATCATGGTCGACCGTTTGTTGGATATGGCAGGTTTCCCCGAGCGTGCAATCAATCGGAAGCGCCAAAGGAATATCCCCCGCCGCAGATGTTGCGACGAGGGATACAAACGGTATTGCCATAATTGGCCGCACTTTAGTCGGCGGTCAGCAATGGTGGTTTGTCACCGGATCCCGCAATCTTGCCCTGTTCTGGTTCGATATACTTGAGATCAAGTTTGCCAGCTTTGACGCCAACTTTGACCAGACCACCTTTTGTCAGCTTGCCAAAGAGTAGTTCTTCGGCAAGCGGTTTCTTGATGTGCTCTTGGATGACGCGTGAAAGCGGGCGAGCCCCCATTTTTGCATCATATCCTTTGTCAGCAAGCCAGTCGGCTGCTGCATTGGTCAGCTCAATGTGCACGTTCCGGTCAATCAACTGCGCCTCGAGTTGCAGCACGAACTTTTCAACAACACGTAGGATCACAGGTTTCGGCAATGCGCCAAAGCTGATGATCGCATCCAGACGGTTGCGGAATTCAGGCGTGAAGTGCTTTTCAATCGCGATGGTGTCTTCACCTTCGCGGCTTTCACGACCAAAGCCCATCGCATTCTTGCTAAGTTCGGCAGCACCTGCGTTAGACGTCATGATCAGGATCACGTTGCGGAAGTCTGTTGTCCGGCCATTGTGGTCGGTCAATTTCCCGTGGTCCATGACCTGCAACAGAATGTTGTAGACGTCAGGGTGCGCTTTTTCCATTTCATCGAGCAGCAGTACGCAATGCGGGTTCTGATCGACGCCGTCTGTCAGCATCCCACCTTGGTCAAAACCAACGTAGCCCGGAGGCGCACCAATCAGACGCGAAACAGCGTGTTTTTCCATGTATTCGGACATGTCAAAACGCAGCAATTCAACACCAAGTGTATCGGCAAGCTGTTTTGCGACCTCGGTTTTACCTACACCGGTTGGCCCTGCGAACAGGTAGTTACCAATTGGTTTTTCAGGTTCGCGCAGACCTGCACGCGCCAGTTTGATCGCCGATGACAGCGCGGTGATCGCTTCGTCCTGACCAAACACGACACGTTTGAGCGACTTTTCGAGGTCTTTCAGAACCTCTGCGTCGTCCTTTGTGACGTTCTTTGGCGGGATGCGGGCGATCTTGGCGACAACGGCTTCGATTTCCTTTACGCCAATTGTCTTACGACGTTTGGATTCAGCGACGAGATGCTGCGCTGCACCCGCTTCATCAATCACGTCAATTGCCTTGTCCGGCAATTTACGGTCGTTGATATAACGCGCAGCCAATTCAACAGCAGTACGGATCGCATCAGCGGTGTATTTTATCGAATGGTGTTCTTCGAAATGTGGCTTCAACCCGCGCAGGATTTTCACAGCATCTTCGACAGATGGCTCATTCACGTCGATTTTCTGGAAACGACGCGCCAACGCACGATCCTTTTCAAAATGCTGGCGGAATTCTTTGTAAGTCGTAGACCCCATGCACCGCAGTTTACCGCCCTGCAACGCAGGTTTCAGCAGGTTGGACGCGTCCATAGCACCGCCAGATGTCGCACCGGCGCCGATGACTGTATGGATTTCGTCAATGAAAAGCACCGCATCAGGGTGGTCTTCCATTTCCGTCATCACAGCTTTCAGGCGTTCTTCAAAATCACCGCGATACCGTGTACCTGCGAGAAGCGCGCCCATATCAAGCGAATAGATTGTCGCGTTTGACAGGACTTCGGGTGTGTCCTTGTTCACAATCTTAAACGCAAGACCTTCAGCGATTGCTGTTTTACCAACGCCCGGATCACCCACCAAAAGCGGGTTGTTCTTGCGGCGGCGGCAAAGAACCTGGATGCAGCGTTCGACTTCATGTGACCGACCAATCAATGGGTCGACATCACCCTTGGCGGCCTTCGCATTCAAATCGACGCAGTATTTGGCTAATGCGGATTTTTCTTCTTCCGCTTCACCGCCATCAACGGTTTCCGCGTCTGGTGACCCTGTGACAGGACGGCTTTCGCCGAATGCAGGGTCCTTCGCCACGCCATGCGCAATAAAGTTCACTGCATCGTAACGTGTCATGTCCTGTTCTTGCAGGAAGTATGCCGCATTGCTTTCGCGTTCCGCAAAAATGGCGACGAGAACATTGGCGCCGGTGACCTCGGTACGACCAGACGACTGCACATGGATCGCGGCGCGTTGGATTACGCGCTGGAAAGCCGCCGTTGGCACAGCTTCGGAACCGTCCACATCTGTGATCAGATTGGAAAGATCGTCGTCGATGAAATCTTCTAGGTCTTTCTTCAGCTCGTCCAGATTGACCGCACAGGCCTGCATCACACGGGCCGCGTCAGGTTCGTCAATCAAGGCCAGCAAAAGATGTTCAAGCGTCGCCAGTTCATGTTTGCGCGCGTTGGCAAGCGCCAAGGCACCATGAATGGACTGCTCTAGTGTGTTCGAAAAAGATGGCACGTTGGGTGCTCCTTTTGATCGGGGGCTGATCCGACAGATGGGTCAACCGTGGCCTCTTATCCTTAAGGTCTGGTGTCGAAGCCGAACCTTCAAGGCATTTTTTTCAAAACACGCTCACTTTTTGGTTTAAAGTTGCGTGATCGTTAAGAATTCGGGGGCAATTGCCCAGTTTCCAGTCAGAACGAGTCTTTGCGCGAGCGAATCTCGGCGAAGACGGCGCTGTCGGATGCGGATTGCATCCCTAAGGTTGCTTTGAGCGCTGGGTCATCAGCACGCAGGAAGGGGTTGGTTCGTTTTTCAAGCCCCAGTTCGGACGGAACCGTAGGCTGGTTGGCGGCGCGGGCAGCTTCGATTGCCCGTATACGAGAGATAAGGTGCGCGTTGTCAGGATCAATAGTTGCGGCGAATTTTGCATTGGCCGCCGTATATTCGTGGCCCGAACAGATGATCGTTTCGTCGGGCAGATCGCGCAGCTTCAGCATGCTTTGCCACATCTGGTCTGCTGATCCTTCGAAAAGACGACCGCATCCAAGCGCCATGAGGCTGTCGGCAGTAAAGGCATGGCCGATCGACGGGGTATAGGCTGCGATGTGGCCGATAGTATGGCCCGAAACGTCAATGATCAGTGTCTCCAGCCCACACAACAAAACGACGTCACCTTCGCTAACGGCTTTGGTCAGCGGTGGAAGGCGGTGTTGATCTGCCGCGGCCCCGATGACCAATGCGTCAGTGGCAATTTCGAGGTCCGGTAACCCCATGACGTGGTCATCGTGGTGGTGGGTAAGAAACACTGTTCTGACCGTCCATCCTTTTTGGGCAATCACCGCGTTGATCGGTCCGGCCTCTGGCACATCGACGACCGCGGCCTCTCCAGTGTCGGGGTTGCCAATGATGAAGGCATAATTATCAGACAGGCAGGGGACGGTGATGACTTCAACGGGCATGGTCAATTGTGCTTTCGTGGCTATTGTATAGTTAGACTGACCCAAACCACTGGCCCCTGCAATGCATCTCGACGTTCTTGATCTGCGAAACTTCTACTACCGCAGCGCGCTCGGTCGGGGCGCCCAGAAGGTGATCCGAGATGAATTGGTCAGTTGGTGGCCGAACGTAAAAGGCCAAACCGTTGCCGGATTTGGTTTCGCGGTCCCGTTGCTGCGGCCATTTCTGGCAGACGCACGACGGGTGATTGGCTTGATGCCTGGTCCGCAAGGTGTGATGCCATGGCCTGCAGGGCAACCGAATGTGTCTGTCCTTTGTCACGACACGCTTTGGCCGATTGAAACAGGTGTCGTCGACAAGCTAGTATTGATGCATGGGCTAGAGACATCAGAGAATCCCACTGCATTGCTAGACGAATGCTGGCGCGTGCTTGGTCCCGGCGGGAAAGCCGTCTTTGTGGTGCCGAACAGGGCCGGAATTTGGTCACGATCCGACAATACGCCGTTTGGCTACGGGCGACCCTATTCGATGGGGCAGCTGGAATCGCAATTGCGTAAGCATCGTTTCGTAACGGAACGATCACAGTCTGCATTGTACCAACCGCCATCCGGAAAACGGGTCTGGCGCAAATTTGCAGGTCCGTTGGAAAAGATAGGTCACCACATGCCTATCGCAACAGGCGGCGTGTTGATCGTAGAGGTGTCAAAGCAGATGGCCGCCCCAACACGTCCGGGATTAACAGAAGCGGTGCGTCGGCCGCTCAAGGCGCTGGAAGGGATCGCAAAACCAGCACCCGAAGCGGTAAGCGGTCGCGACTTACCGTAGTTTACGCGCGAGCTGAAGGATTTCAGCGGCTGTCATGGATTGTTGGCCAACAGCGTAGTTCTTGCCTGCCGGCGTAATACCGACAGTGACGGTGCAAAGCGTTTTGTTCAGCTTTTCTTCCTTCACCATGGCATGCTGTTCCATTCCCGATTGAACCGCTGGAATAACGTGATCTTCCATGGCGCCTTTGATTTCATTGATAATGTCCAATGTTTTGTCACCAAGGCTTTCTGGTGCAACTGCCCCTGCGATAGCTGTCACTTTACTACCCACCAGATCGACGATTTCGCCGGGGGCGTTGAGAACAACGTGTCCTTCAGATTCTGTCTTTGTGTATTGCGCGCCTTCAGCCATCGTGACGTACAGCGGCATCGCACTAATTTTTTCGAACCAGTCAGGGGATTCACCTTTTGGCGGGCCATACTTGCGGTCAAATTCGACATTCACATCACCGTCGTACATGTCGTCAAATTTGGCACGGAAGGTTCCGCTACTGGTGGACAGCATTTTAGCGATGTCAGCCCAAGGCCCCATAATCACAAGATCGCCGGCTTCTGATGTGTCCCATACCGATGTAATACGCAGCGGTTTGGATAGGGATTTGCCTTTGGGGTGCATTTTGCCGATCTGCCCCATGCCAAAATCCCGTAGGCCGGCGCGACTATTATTAAGGCGCATCTGCATCCGGTAGATTTGCGGCCATGATTCTGGATCAAGGTGCGGCACACGTAGACCGGCCAAGGACTGTCGTGCCTTCTTTTTCAGCTTTGTCAAAAGCGGCGAACTAAAACTTGTGCCGCGTCCTGATGGTAAAATCTGGATAAGCTCTGTTAGCCTTTCAGCGCCAAGAGATTGGAGATCACGGTTCGATTTCCGAGGGTCGATGCCTGAAATGGCATAGCGCATGGCCGGACCGACCTCTTCGTTAGACTTCTTCCTGACAAAGCTCGCAAGTGAATCAAATTCTCTTTTCGAAATACGCATACAAATAAGCCCTCTGGGAGTAACGCCGCTACTATCACCTACTTTACGTTGTAAAATCAACGAATGTTGGCAAGAAATGCGCCGTTATCGGAACGATGATATGGCGTAAATTGGTCTAATGGTTTGATTTGCCTGAGCAGAGTAAATCTGCGGATATTTTGCGGGTGGTTTAGGCCGTGTGCCGGATCATTGGGCGGTTAAGGGCGTGTGGGACGAATCGGCCAGCTTTGCGTTCGTTTGATGCACCGAGGCGATTCCATAGATTTGCATGCGGGGCGTGACTGGACGGGCTGAGTCGCTTAAAAGCATGAATGTGCCGTTTGCGAAGGGTTTTCGAGGGCAAGCAGCCTTTCGCTGCGTCAATTTGCCCAAGTTGCGTAGAATATGGGTAAACTGTGCCCAAAGAATATAGGAGCGACGCGAGATTACGATTTTGTCGCGACGCGTGCTTGCGACAACATATGACCTCTGCTACATCGCACGAGATTTTGAAGCCGCCGGTTATTGGGGGCCCAACAAGATGCCTATCTGGCGGCCGTGAAGAAGCGGTTAATAGTGTAGGCGACAGACATCGGAAGGGTGGACGTGTCCGAAACAGCTGGTATCTCCACAGGCATCGCCGCGCGTTATGCGACGGCTGTGTTTGACCTCGCAAAAGAGGGTAAGGCGCTCAAGGCGCTGGAAACCGACGTGGCAGCACTGGACGGCGCATTAGCCGACAGCGCAGATTTCCGTACATTGCTGACATCCCCGCTTTACAGCCGGGAAGAGCAAGAAACGGCAATCGCAGCGATTGCTACGAAAATGAAATTGTCCAAGACAACAAGCAACGTGCTTTCACTTCTGGCGTCCAAGCGGCGTCTTTTTGTGTTGCCACAGTTGACGACTGTCTTGCGCGACCGTTTGGCCGAAGAGCGTGGCGAGGTGACTGCTGAAGTCACAACAGCCAAAGCTTTGACAAAGGCCCAGATGGACAAGCTTTCGAAGACTTTGAAAGCACAAGTCGGCAAAGCCGTCACCATTCAAGAGACCGTGGATGAATCAATCATCGGCGGTCTTATTGTTAAAGTGGGCTCGAAAATGATCGACACGTCGATCAAATCGAAGCTCAGCGCACTCCAGAACACTATGAAAGAGGTCGGATAATATGGCGATCCAAGCGTCTGAAATTTCTGCGATCCTTAAGGACCAGATCAAAAACTTCGGTCAGGAAGCCGAAGTGGCCGAAGTGGGCCGCGTACTGTCAGTTGGTGACGGTATTGCGCGTATCTACGGCCTCGACAATGTGCAGGCTGGTGAAATGGTCGAATTCCCCGGTGGTATCCGCGGAATGGCCTTGAACCTAGAAGCTGACAACGTTGGTGTTGTTATCTTCGGTTCTGACCGCGACATTAAAGAAGGCGACACAGTTAAGCGTACAAACGCGATTGTGGATGTTCCTGTTGGTGACGAACTGCTTGGTCGCGTTGTTGACGGCCTTGGCAACCCGCTGGACGGCAAAGGTCCAATCGCGACAACAAAGCGTGCGATTGCTGATTCTAAGGCGCCGGGCATTATTCCACGTAAATCTGTTCACGAACCAATGGCGACTGGCCTGAAGTCCGTTGACTCCATGATCCCAGTTGGCCGTGGTCAGCGCGAATTGATCATTGGTGACCGTCAGACAGGTAAAACAGCGATCGCGCTCGACACGATCCTGAACCAAAAATCATACAACGACGCAGCTGCCGACGATTCTGGCAAGCTGTACTGTATCTACGTAGCTATCGGCCAGAAACGCTCCACAGTTGCGCAGTTGGTTAAGAAGCTCGAAGAGTCCGGCGCGATTGAGTATTCAATCGTTGTTGCGGCGACAGCGTCTGACCCAGCACCGATGCAGTTCCTTGCACCATACGCTGCGACAGCCATGGCAGAGCATTTCCGCGATGCTGGCCGTCACGCGCTGATCATCTATGATGACCTTTCCAAGCAAGCTGTGTCTTACCGTCAGATGTCCTTGCTTCTGCGTCGCCCACCAGGCCGTGAAGCTTACCCAGGTGACGTTTTCTACCTTCACTCCCGTCTGCTTGAGCGTTCATGTAAACTGAACGAAGACAACGGATCTGGTTCTTTGACGGCGCTGCCGATCATTGAAACCCAAGGTGGCGACGTTTCTGCGTTTATTCCGACTAACGTGATTTCCATCACCGACGGTCAGATCTTCTTGGAAACAGAATTGTTCTACCAAGGTATCCGTCCAGCTGTGAACACAGGTCTGTCCGTTTCCCGTGTTGGGTCTTCTGCCCAAACAAAGGCGATGGCGTCTGTTGCTGGTCCGGTTAAGCTTTCTTTGGCTCAGTATCGTGAAATGGCTGCGTTTGCGCAGTTCGGTTCCGATCTGGATGCGGCCACTCAGCAGTTGCTGGCACGTGGTGCGCGTTTGACTGAGATCATGAAGCAGCCACAGTATTCCCCACTGACAAACGCAGAAATCGTCTGTGTCATCTATGCGGGTACAAACGGCTACCTCGATAACGTCGACGTCAAAGAAGTAGGTCGTTTTGAGGCAGAAATGCTCAAGCACCTGCGCGCAAATAATGCTGATCTTTTGGCTGACATCACCGAGAATGACCGTAAGGTTAAGGGTGAACTGGCTGACAAAGTGAAAGCTGCTTTGGATGCATTCGCAAAAGACTTCGCTTAATCGTCTTAGGATAAGGAGAACTAGGTTTGCCTAATCTCAAGGACCTTAAAAACAGGATCGCGTCGGTCAAATCGACCCGCAAGATCACCAAAGCGATGCAATTGGTCGCGGCAGCAAAATTGCGCCGCGCCCAAGACGCAGCTGAGGCATCACGCCCCTACACAGAGCGTTTCAACGCTGTGATGGCAGGGCTGGCGTCTGGCGCAGCGGGTTCCCCGTCCGCGCCAAAGCTGTTGTCCGGCACCGGTTCAGATCAAGTTCATTTGCTTGTTGTTATGACAGCGGAACGTGGTCTGTGCGGCGGCTTTAACGGCAACATCGCTAAATTGGCCCGTACGCATGCATCCAAATTGCTTGCTGAAGGCAAAACAGTCAAAATCTTGACCGTTGGTAAAAAAGGCCGCGATGCGATCAAACGCGATCTGGGCGATCACTTTGTGGGTCACGTTGACCTGACAGAAGTGAAACGCGTGGGTTACGGCGACGCGCAAAGCATTGCCAAAGACGTGCTGTCCCGTTTCGACGGCGGCGAATTCGATGTGGCGACGATTTTCTTCGCACGCTTCGAAAACGTTGTGACGCAGCACCCAACGGCTTTGCAGGTTATTCCCGCACAGTTCGAAGCAGACGAGAGCGGTGACGCGACCTTGTACGACTACGAACCGTCCGAGGATGCCATCTTGGCTGACTTGCTTCCACGTGGTGTGGCTACACAAATCTTCGCGGCGCTGTTGGAAAATGGTGCGTCCGAGCAGGGTGCTCGGATGTCAGCAATGGACAACGCGACCCGCAACGCTGGTGAAATGATCGACGCACTGACAATCGAGTTCAACCGCTCGCGTCAGGCTGTGATCACCAACGAGCTGATTGAAATCATTTCGGGCGCGGAAGCGCTTTAAGAGAACCGGAGAAACATAATGGCAAACGCAAAAGGCAAAATCACACAGGTGATTGGCGCCGTTGTAGACGTTAAATTCGACGATCACCTGCCGGAGATCTTGAACGCGGTTACGACAGACAACAACGGCAAGTCGCTGACGCTCGAAGTAGCGCAGCACCTTGGCGAAAACACAGTCCGTACAATTGCGATGGACTCCACCGAGGGCCTCGTTCGTGGTCAAGAAGTGACAGATACTGACGGCCCAATCACTGTGCCAGTTGGTGAAGCCACTTTGGGCCGCATCATGAACGTGATCGGTGAACCAATCGACGAACGTGGCGACATCGGTGAAAAAGAGCGTCGCTCTATTCACGCTGACGCACCTGAATTCGAACAGCAGTCCACTGCGTCCGAAGTTCTGGTAACAGGCATCAAAGTGATCGACCTTCTCGCGCCTTACGCGAAGGGTGGTAAAATTGGTCTGTTCGGTGGTGCGGGTGTTGGTAAAACAGTTCTTATTCAGGAATTGATCAACAACATCGCGAAAGTGCACTCTGGCTACTCCGTTTTCGCGGGTGTGGGTGAGCGTACACGTGAAGGGAACGACCTTTACTACGAATTCATCGAATCCGAAGTCATCAACATGGAAGACCTCACCAAGTCCAAAGTGGCACTGGTGTACGGTCAGATGAACGAGCCTCCAGGTGCGCGTATGCGTGTTGCTTTGTCAGGTCTGACAATGGCTGAAGCGTTCCGCGACCAATCTGGTACAGACGTTCTGTTCTTCGTGGACAACATCTTCCGGTTTACACAGGCTGGTTCCGAGGTGTCCGCGCTTTTGGGTCGTATTCCATCTGCGGTGGGCTACCAGCCTACACTCGCAACCGACATGGGTGCGATGCAGGAACGGATTACATCCACTAAGAACGGTTCTATTACGTCTGTTCAGGCCATCTACGTACCTGCGGATGACTTGACCGACCCTGCGCCTGCGACATCATTTGCTCACTTGGATGCGACAACGGTTCTGAACCGTGCGATTTCCGAAAAAGGCATCTACCCTGCGGTTGACCCGCTCGATTCAACATCCCGTCTGCTTGATCCGCAGATCGTTGGTGAAGAGCACTACGCTGTGGCAGCTGACGTTCAGCAAATGCTGCAGCGTTACAAGTCTTTGCAGGATATCATCGCCATTCTCGGCATGGACGAATTGTCAGAAGACGACAAATTGACTGTGTCCCGTGCGCGTAAGATCGAACGCTTCTTGTCCCAGCCATTCGACGTTGCGAAAGTGTTTACAGGTTCTGACGGTGTTCAGGTGCCTTTGGAAGACACAATCGCGTCGTTCAAAGCGGTTGTTGCCGGTGAATACGATCACCTGCCAGAAGGCGCGTTCTACATGGTTGGTGGCATCGACGAAGTGAAAGCCAAAGCCGAGAAAATGGCCGCAGACGCGGCTTAAGTCGAAGCAAAAGGAGGCCTAGATAATGGCAAACCTACAATTCGATCTTGTCTCGCCTGAGCGTCGTTTGGCGTCCATCGAAGCATCCGCGGTGCAAATCCCGGGTGCTGATGGCGACATGACGGCGATGGCTGACCACGCACCGACCATCACGACACTGCGCCCCGGCGTGCTGTCCGTGACGCACAGCGGTGGCGTTGACGACTACATCGTGGTCGGTGGCTTCGCAGAGATTACGCCAACAGGCGTATCGGTTTTGGCAGAGCGTGCTTTGCCAAAAGCAGAGGTCACGCAAGAGATGTTCGACGGCATGGTGGCAGAGGCGAAAGAAGCCTACGCAACTGCGCAAGAGACCTTCAAAAACGAGCCAGGCCCAGTCGATGACGCGGCCAAGCTAATCTCAGACATGGTTGCCATCGGGGGCCACATCGGCCTGACAGCTAGCAACTAAGACCTGCGGTTATTTGAATTAAGAAAGGCCTCGCGGCGACGCGGGGCCTTTTTCGTTGAGAGATTGAATGTGAGCTGTGCGGACTTTCCCGACCTTCATTTTCGTATTTCGCAGATGCAGCGTTCGTTTACACACGCGGCACGTTTTGCTCTGCACTACATCATCTGTCGCCAGACCAGTCATTCGCAAAAGTGGTATCAATAAGAACAAAGAACGTATTTTCAACGCAAACTGATCCGGCCAACGATCCGGTGGACAAAGCGCCAATGCATTGCCGCGTAGGGATCTTGCTTCGGCCCTCCTTTTGCAGATCAGTCCACTGCAGCCCCAGAACCACTATTCAATACCAACCATTGCGCCTGGCATTGAAATCCCGCTGGGCGCAGTCATCGCAGGTAATCTTAGCCTTTACGAAGGGTCCGCCCACAGCCTTCCGGATAAGCTGCTTGGCGTTTATTCATGCGATCCGATGTAGGCTTTGGCGGTCTTCGTGACTTTCTGCACACGTCAATTATTCACCAGTCATTTTCATTCAATCCCAGCTTTTTTAGCCTTGAATAGAGTGTTGTCGGCTTGATACCGAGCAGTGCGGCCGCCCCCTTTGTTCCGGAAACCTTTCCATCAGCTTCTTTCATGCAGGCGATGATATTTGCTCGACGGATTTGCTCTACATCCGCTTCCGTGAGCAAGGCAGACGTCGGCGCGGATCCCGGTACAACCTGGCTCTGAATCTCAACTTGTAACTTGTCGGATTGCGACACGATGGCACCGCGTTCGATGACGTTTGCCAGTTCGCGCACGTTGCCGGGCCAGTGGTAGTCTTGCAGCTTTCGCATCGCCCCTTCGGTGACGACAGGGACCTTTCGACCGAGCCGCTTGCAGGCGATGCGCAGCAGATGGGCGGTCAGGATCGGGACGTCCTCCGGCCTGTCCCGTAAAGAAGGACACAAAATAGGAAAAACTCCAAGGTGCAGCATGAGGTCCTGACGCAAACGTCCTGCCTGTACTTCGCGGTCAATGTTGCGGTTGGTCGAGGCGATCACACGTAGATCTAGGCTGCGGCTGCGATCATCGCCCAATCGTGTCACCACTCTGTTCTGCAATGCATCAAGTAAGTGGCCCTGTAATTCGATGGGAATGTCCGCAACCTCATCAATGAACAAGGTGCCGCCATGTGCCAATTCCAACTTTCCAGGCCGATCCTTGAGCGCACCGGCAAAGGCACCACGGACTTGGCCGAACAACTCACTTTCAATTTTCTCAGGGCTTACGGCTCCAGCCTTGAAGTGGATCATAGGGCGGCGTTTACGGCTGCTTTCGTCATGGACAGCTGACGCCACAAGGGATTTTCCGACACCGTTCTCGCCACGGATCAAGACGCTTGTATCGGTTGGACCTACAAGTTCGATCTGCCTGATGACCTCCTGAATCGCATCCGAGCGCCCGATAATGTCGTGATGTGCCCGCTCGATACTGATCGCTTCCTGTAGGTAGGCGTTTTCCTCTTCCAACTGATGATGCAACGCGGCAACTTGATCCATTGCGTCCCGCAGTTTGCGTTCGTTTTCCCAGCGTTCCGTGATGTCGCGAAAGATGACCACCGCACCGACCAATTTGGGCCCGTCGTAGATCGGGGTGGAGACATATTCGACCCGGATCGGTTTGCCATCCTTACGCCAGAATACTTCGTCTTCGATCCGGTTGACCTGCTCATACCGGAAAGATTGATAGATCGGACATTCGTGCGACGGATATTGTTCGCCGTTCAGGTGGTGATGGTGAATTTTCGCGTGGATATCGTGGCCCAGAAGGTCTTGGGTTGTCCAACCAAGCATTTCCTGCGCTGCGCGGTTCACAAAGGTTGTCTTACCGTCGGCATTAACCCCGTAAATCCCCTCGCCAGCGGCGTTTAGGATCAATTGGTTTTCGCGTTCCAGATCTGCAAAGAAGCTTTGCGCGCGCTGCCATTCCATCAGGCCGCCGTTGTAGATTTTTCCGGCCTCAACCTCAGCTGCGTGTTGTTCAAGGGTCTCAAGATCAAGCACATGCAAAAGCAGCATGTCCTGACCGTCGTGATGTACAGCCCGCCCCGTAACCTCGCATTGCAGGGGCGATTGGTCCGCATTTTGGAGTGTCACCTGCCGGGTCCAAGCTGTCCCTCGGTGTTGAACCTCTGTGATAAAGACGACGAAGGTCTCCATACCTGCGGCAACGAAGCGGGCGAAGTGCGATCCTGTTAGGGCATCATCCCCTAAAAGTGTTTCGGCCTCTTTAGTCGCTGCCAAAATTTGATCCCGGCCAAGATGAATTAGGATCGTAGGGCCAATTGCGCCGGCGAGAAAGGAATCGTGAGGGAGATCGGTATCAAGCATCCTTTGATGAAGGATAAGCACGCGCCCATGAGCAATACGAAATATCGTAATTTACGAAATTTCGTAATAATTCGTGGGCTGTTCTTCTGTTATTGCTTTGAAATTAATCAAAAAATCCATTTTTTGATTTCTTAACGAATGCCTTCAATTGTCGATACCCCGCTGCCAGCATGGAGAAAATCAACAGCGAGGTTGCAACATGACTGTCAAATCACTGGGTAATCCCTTCTCTTCCGAAACCGATCTGCGGCACGCCGCCGATTGCGGCTGCCACACCTGTAGCGCACCCAAACAAGAGGCTGCGGACAGCATTGATCTGTCCACCTCAGAAGGCATGTTGGAGCGCGCAGTCGAAAGCGCAATTGTGCGGTCAGTCTTTGGACAAAGCGACATCGGGCGCCGGTCCTTTATGGGCATGATGGGTGGGTCGACGATGGCCGCGGCACTGGCGTCGGTGTTTCCACTGAACGAAGCGAAAGCCGCTATCCTCGACAATCTTGGGCCGCCTGAAAAGACCGACCTGAACATTGGTTTTGTGCCGATCACCTGTGCGACGCCGATCATTATGGCCCAACCCTTGGGGTTTTATGAACGCTACGGCCTGAACGCCCAGGTGATCAAAACCGCAGGCTGGGCTGTGGCGCGTGACAAGTCGCTGAACGGGGAATACGACGCCTCGCACATGCTGACGCCTATGCCATTGGCGATGACACTTGGGGCGGGGTCGGTTGCGGAACCTTACATCATGCCAGCCGTTGAAAACATCAACGGCCAAGCCATCGTGCTGTCGAACGAACACCTCGATAAGCGTGACCCGAAACAGTGGAAGGGCTTCACCTTCGGCGTGCCGTTTGAGTATTCGATGCACAACTTCCTACTGCGGTATTACGTGGCCGAGTTTGGCCTGGACCCAGATGTCGACATCCAAATCCGCGTTGTGCCACCGCCAGAAATGGTTGCAAACCTGCGTGCCGGTAACCTTGACGGCTATCTGTCGCCTGATCCGTTCAACCAGCGTGCCGTCTATGAGGGCATTGGTTTCCTTCACTTGCTTACGAAAGAAATCTGGGAAGGTCACCCATGCTGCGCCTTTGCTGCACCCCTGTCCTTTGCCACAGAGTTGCCGAACACCTATGGCGCGCTCTTGAAATCGATCATCGACGCGACGCAGTATGCGTCAGCGCCAGAAAACCGCAAGGAAATCTCAGAGGCGATTGCCCCGACCAACTACCTCAACCAGCCGGTGACTGTCATCGAGCAGGTACTGACAGGAACCTACGCCGACGGCTTGGGCGAGGTGCAGCGTGTGCCCGACAGGATCGATTTCGATCCTTTCCCATGGCACTCCATGGGCGTTTGGATCCTGACGCAGATGAAACGTTGGGGTTATATCGAAGGCGACGTGGATTACCGCGGCGTGGCTGAACAGGTCTACCTTGCCGCTGACTGTAAGAAAGTGATGGAAGACCTCGGTTATGACGCGCCGGACATCACCTACAAATCGCATACGATCATGGGCAAAACCTTCGATCCTGCGAAGCCAGAAGAATACGTCAGCAGCTTCCCAATCGGGAAGGGGTAAGCCATGGGCACCCTTTCAATAAACCAGCGTGCTGCATTGTTGTCGGTTGTCATGTTGGTTGTCGGTCTCCTGATTTGGGAGGCCGCCATCCCGGCACAAAAGGCCGCCGAAGAGCTGACCGAATACGAGATTCTAACCGGCGCTGGCGCACCAAAGGCGGGTGTCCCGCCACCCAGTCAGGTCATTGCCAAGGCGTGGGAACAACTCAGCGACCCGTTCTATGATGCGGGGCCCAACGACAAAGGCATCGGCATTCAAATCGGATATTCGATTTATCGTGTCCTGACGGGCTATTTTCTCGCCGCCTTGATCGCCATCCCCTTTGGGTTTCTGATCGGGATGAGCCAAGTTGCCTACAAGGCCTTCAACCCGTTCATTCAGGTACTGCGCCCGATCTCTCCGCTCGCGTGGATGCCGCTTGCGTTGTTCATTATCGGTGACAGTGAAGCATCGGCGATCTTCGTGATCTTTATCTGTTCGATCTGGCCCATGCTGATCAACACCGCCTTTGGCGTGGCTGGCGTGCGTGAGGACTGGGTCAACGTGGCCCGTACCCACGAGCTGGGACCAATTAGAACTGCCTTCACCGTGATCCTGCCAGCGGCGGCCCCAACGATTCTGACTGGCATGCGCATCTCGATCGGTATCGCGTGGCTAGTGATTGTGGCCGCTGAAATGCTCGTCGGTGGCACCGGCATTGGCTACTACGTGTGGAACGAATGGAACAATCTTGATCTGACATCCGTCGTTTTCTCAATCCTCATGATTGGTGTGGTGGGCATGCTGCTCGACGCCATGTTCGGCCTGCTGCAGCGCCGTGTCACCTACGCCGAATAAAGGAAGTTCCATGAAACCGTTCTTAAGTATCGACAAACTCACCCAACGGTTCCCGGATGGGAACGGCGGCGAGTTGACTGTTTTCGAAAACGCTTCCTTCGGGGTCGAAAAAGGCGAATTCGTGGTGATCCTTGGCCATTCAGGCTGCGGCAAATCGACGATCATGAACATCCTCGCAGGGTTGGCAGACCCGACCAGCGGCGTTGTCACGATGGATGGCTATGAGGTCCGTGGTCCCAGCCTCGACCGAGGCGTCGTGTTCCAGAACTATTCTTTGCTGCCATGGCTGACGACACTGAAGAACGTCACATTCGGGGTTAAGGCCCGGCACCCGGAATGGACCAAGCAGCAGGTCGAAGAACATGCGACCAAGTTCCTCGCGATGGTGGGGCTTGAGGGGGATGTGATCCACCGCAAACCAAGCCAGTTGTCGGGTGGCATGCGCCAGCGGGTGTCGATTGCGCGCGCCTTTGCAAACCACCCAAAACTGTTGCTGCTGGATGAACCTTTCGGCGCACTTGATGCCCTCACACGCGGGACCATTCAGGATGAGCTGCTCAAGATTTGGGGTCAGATGGAGCAAACGGTCTTTATGATCACCCATGACATCGACGAGGCGATCCTGCTGGCCGATCGCATCTTGCTGATGACAAACGGACCGCACGCGCGTGTTGCCGAAAGTGTCGAAATCACAATCCCGCGCCCGCGCAATCGGACCGAAATTATCGAACACCCAAACTACTATGCGATCCGCAACCATTTGGTGCAGTTCCTTGGCAAACGATCAAAGGAACTGGCCGGACAGCCCACAGAGGCAGGCCAAACGAACAAACCCAAAACGGTCAGGATCGACTTGACCGATCCTGCAGAAGATCCCGAAGACAAACGACCTGCCTTGAAAGCAGTGAATAGCTAAGACCGGAGGAGACCAACATGAAAGACCTCACAATGACTGAGATGATGACCAAAGAAGACGTCACCGCCATGATCCTGTCCGCCAAGAAACAGGCTGGACTGACATGGGAAGAGATCGCCGAAAAAATCGGCATGTCCCCCGTCTGGACCCATTCCGCCGCGATGGGCATGAACGCCTTTCCGGCCGAAAAAGCCAAGTTGATGGTCAGCGTCATGGGCCTGCCGCAGGAAGCGGAAAGCGTCTTGGCCGAAAGCCCCACCAAGATTTGGGAACAAGCAGTGCCGACCGATCCCTGCATTTACCGTTTTTATGAAATCGTTGGCGTTTATGGCCCGACTTTGAAAGCGCTGATTCAAGAAAAATTTGGCGACGGGATCATGTCCGCCATTGATTTCGACATGACCGTCACGCGCGTTGAGAACCCAAAAGGGGATCGCGTGAAGGTCGAGATGTCGGGCAAGTACCTTGGCTATAATAGCTGGTAGACCGCAATGACCCGTATGCCAGTGCCGCCCTTTTCTTACGTCGATGCGGTCAGAAAAGTCCGCATGGCCGAAGATGCTTGGAACACACGTGATCCTGACAAGGTGGCATTGGCCTACACGCCTGACACAAAGTGGCGCAACCGCTCCGAGTTCCTGAATGGCCGGGACGAGGTGCGCGATTTCCTGACCCGTAAGTGGTCGCAGGAAAACGGATACCGGTTGATCAAGGAGATCTGGGCGCATGGCGACAATCGCATCGCAGTACGCTTTTGCTACGAATATCATGACGAGAACGGCAACTGGTTCCGCGCCCACGGCAATGAAAACTGGGAATTCGACGCTGAAGGCTACATGGCCGTGCGCCATGCCTCAATCAATGATGTCGCCATCACTGAGACCGAAAGGCTGTTTCATTGGCCTCAGGGGCCAAGGCCGTCAGAACATGGAGGTTTGTCTGATTTCGGACTGTAAACGAAGAGTATCAAGACTGCTCGGCAGCGACTGAACGTCATTTTTATTGCCGTATCAACGACAAAAGAGAGCTTAAATTGAAGACCAGCGGGCCGCTCACGGATGAGGGCGCCTTCCCACATATGAACGGGATTTATCTACAGCAGGGCCGGCCTTTAAATCGAATGTCTCAAAAATCCGCAACCCGAATAATTTCCGCCCAAATCTTCTCCGCACCATGAAGGAATGGCCGCTATCCTTACCGCCGCGCAGCCTGGCCTAACCAGTATCTGCGGCGATCGGCATGCTGCTAGCGCACACAACACAAATTACCTAGTTACAGTATTGGGCTCAATGCGGCCATTAGAAAGATTACAGCGAGTTCACTTGCTGGGTCGTGTTGGAGCAACACGGACGGCCCATTGCTGCCATTCATCCAGTTGTCACAACGCTGTGGTGCGCTCCTTCAGACCGGCCTTTTACTGTGACAACAAAATTTCGACGCATGCGAACCCGCACTTTGCGAACAAAGTGTGAATTCGCTGCATTGTGTCGCATGTCCAGTCGGGATGGCGCGGGCATGGCACGGCATGTCTGATCCGATTTGTGCATTGGTCAGAAGCAGTCATGTGTCCGTATCGGTTGCGCGGTTTTGAATGCTGGCCCTGACTCTTGGGATATTGCTGGACAGTGAGTGGTTCCGCACGCCAAGCCCGTTGCAGTTTAACCGGAAATTATGGCTGGGGCTTACGAAGCGGTGCTCTGTTTCTTGGCCGCAAACTTGGGCTCCACTGCATCCAGATGGACGACGCGCACAACTGTGATCAGAAAGGGGCTTTCGTTTCGACTTATCGACAAAGCGAATTTTCTAGGAACCTTTGGGGCGGTTCAAGGTTCATCGGACTGAAAGCTCTGCTTCCCGCAGTCCATTCAGGCGAACAAAGGCCCATCTCATGCTAAAGCGTTTACTTCTTAGTGGTTTCGGCGTTTTGATCGTCGGGGGAATTGGATTTGGCATCTACGCGTATAAATCCCCGTTGCCGCCGATCACTGCCTCGGAACGCCCAGAGTTTTCGCCTGAGGTCATTGAAAAAGGCCGGTTGCTCGCCGCCGCCGGTTATTGCAGCGAATGCCACACTTCGGAAAATGGTGCCCCTTACGCTGGCAATTATGCGATGGAGACCGGATTTGGCACGATTTACGCCAGCAACCTGACCCCCGCGATGGAAACAGGCATCGGTGGTTACTCGGTCGAAGCCTTCCGGCGGGCGATGAAACAGGGCGTGGATATTGACGGGCGCCACTTGTTCCCCGCTTTTCCATACGATCACTTCACCAAAATGACCGATGAGGATGTTGCCGCGTTATACGCCTACATCATGTCTGAAATCGCTCCGGTGGAACTAGAGACCAAAGAAGCCGAGATTCCCTTTCCTTTGAACCAACGTTTTTTGCAGGCTGGCTGGAAGATGCTGTTTGTCGACTTTGGCGAATATGAAGGCGAGCAAGCGCAGACATCGGAATGGAACCGTGGTGCATATCTTGCCGAGGGTGTGGCACACTGCGGTGCTTGTCATACGCCGCGCAATCCGTTGGGTGCGGAAATCGAAAGCCAACAATACGGCGGTGCGCAGATCAACGGCTGGACGGCCCCCGCATTGACGTCTGAAAATGCCGCGCAAGTGCCATGGACCGCGCCCGACTTCGCAGCTTATCTGAAAACCGGTGTGTCGACGTATCACGGTGTTTCGGCCGGACCGATGGGGCCTGTCGTTCATGATGGTATCCGCGCATTGCCGGACGATGACATCGACGCCCTTAGCCTTTATTTTGCTGAGATATCCGGTGGTGACGCGGCGGACCCGGCCACAAGCGAGACCGTTTTAGCTAGTCTTGAGCGAGGTCGCCCGAACCCGTTGTACCGCCGTGAACTTGGCGAACGTCTATACGCAACCGCCTGCGCATCCTGTCACTACAATGCCGCGCAAATCTTAGCAGGCCGCCCTGATCTTGGCATCAATTCAGCGACTAATCTGGATACATCCGACAACCTCGTCCACGTCATTCTAGATGGGGTAAGCGGGCCTGAAGGCATTGCCGGCGTTGTTATGCCGGGCTTTCGCGGCGCACTGACCGAGGCCGACATTACGGCGATCGCAGCCTATCTCAGAGATGAACGCGCAGGCAAACCTGCTTGGCCAGACCTTGTGGAAACTGTGTCACGCCTTTCACAAACCAACACACAAAGCGAATAAATCCAAAGGGGGATCAGTCGGATGGTAGAGTTCGAAATCAACGGTAAAACGGTGCGTGTTGACGCCGACCCAGACACGCCCCTGCTGTGGGCTATCCGCGACGAGATTGGCCTGACAGGTACAAAATTTGGCTGTGGAATCGGGATGTGTGGTGCTTGCACAGTTCATGTTGGCGGACAGGCGACGCGATCTTGCATTACGCCTGTTTCGTCAGTTGAAGGAACGTCTATCACCACCATCGAAGGGCTTGCCGAAGAGAATGATCACCCCGTTCAGGAGGCGTGGCGCAACCTACGCGTTCCGCAATGTGGGTACTGCCAGTCGGGTCAGATTATGCAAGCCGCAGCGCTGCTTGAGGATATCCCTTCCCCAACGGATGAAGATATTGACGCAGTAATGACAGGCAACCTGTGCCGTTGCATGACGTACCCACGTATTCGCGATGCGGTTCGCGAAGCTGCTTCTGCAATGGCAAATGGAGGCCGCAACAATGGCTAATCTTTTATCCCGTTTGCGCGAAGCGCACACAGATGTTGTTGAAGCAGGCGAAGGGCAATTGGATTTGTCCCGCCGCGGTTTCCTGGTTGCGGCGACTGCGGCTGGGGCTGCTTTCGGATTTCCGCTGCAAAGCCGGGCCGCGATGGATCCTAGCGTGCCCGATGGCGAACCGGTGACCCCAGATGGCGCAACCTTCGAGCCTAGTCTTTGGTATTGGATCGACAGTGACGGGATCGTCAATGTGAACATCATCCGCGCCGAAATGGGCCAGCACGTTGGCACAGCAATCGCACGTATCTTGGCCGATGAGTTGGAGGTCGCGTGGGAAAACGTGCGCATCACCCATGTCGATACGGACGAAAAATGGGGCACGATGGTCACGGGCGGCAGTTGGTCGGTCTGGCAAAGCTGGCCGGTTTACCGCAAAGCGGGTGCCGCAGGACGAACGGCGTTTATTGAAGCTGCTGCTGCCAAGTGGGACGTTGATCCTGCAAATTGCACCGCCCGCGACGGAGTTGTGAGTGATGGCAGTAACGAAATCAGCTATGCCGCGCTTGTCGCTGAGGGTTTGGAACGATCCTTCAGCGAGGATGAACTGGACGCATTGCCGCTCAAACAGCATGAAGATCTGCGCTTGGTCGGGCAGGATGTCACAGCGCTCGATATCGATACAAAAACAACGGGTCAGGCAATCTACGGCATCGATGCGTCGGTTGATGGTATGGTCTACGCGGTACCACTTGTGCCGCCAACGCGCCTTGGGTCTTCTGTGATCTCTGTTGATGATGGCGCAGCCCGAGACGTTAAGGGCTATCTGCAAACGCTTGCCCTAGATGATCCGTCTGGTACGGTTCCGGGGTGGGTTGTCGTACTGGGCGAGAGCCTTATGGCGGCCAAACGCGCAGCGGACCTTGTCGCTGTCGAATGGGAAGCGGGAGAGAACGCATCGGTCAGCGAAGAAGATATTAACGCCCGTTCACGTGCGCTGATCGCCGATGATGGGTATGGCGCAATCCTTCCCGCAGATGACACTGATACTGCAGCCGCATTTGAACAATCCGCCGCTGTTCTTGAGGCGGAATATACGACGCAGACGGTCCTGCATTTTCAGTTAGAGCCAGCCAATGCGACGGTCTTTCAAGATGAAGACGGTATCTGGGAAATTCATACCGGCAACCAATGGCAATCGTTGATCCTACCCACACTTTCTGCCGCGCTCGAAGCCCCCGCAGATCAGATTGTGATGCGCAGCTACATGTTGGGCGGTGGCTTTGGACGCCGATTGAATGGCGACTACGCGATCCCTGCGGCCCTGGCGTCTAAGGCGCTTGGCGGCAAACCTGTCAAACTGGTCTTCATGCGAGAGGACGATGCAAAATTTGATAGCCCACGATCGCCTTCGGTACAGCAGTTGCGCATGGCGTTTGATGACGCGAACGCGGTTACTGCGATGGATCATAACGCCGCCGCAGGGTGGCCCACGCAGGTGATGGTGCCCTCATTCATGCCAAAGGGCGTCAATGATGAGCCCTATGATCCCTTTGCAATCGATGGTGCCGATCATTGGTACAACGTCGGTGCCCATAGGGTGCGGGCGGTTTCCAACGATCTTGCGAATGCAACTTTCCGCCCGGGGTGGCTCCGCTCGGTCGGGCCGGGGTGGACGAACTTCGCTGTTGAAAGTTTTATGGATGAAGCCGCGCACAAGCTGGGCGTCGATCCATTGGAATTCCGCCTGAAACACCTTGATGCGACCGGCATGAATGCCGGATCTGCGCCCAATGCGGTTGGTGGCGCAAACCGTCAGGCCGATGCCTTGAGGCGCGTTGCCGAAATGTCGGGTTACGGTCGGGTTGATCTGCCGGAGGATACAGCAATTGGCATCGCCACTACATTTGGGCAGTCCCGCTCAATGCCAACTTGGGTCGGCGGTGCTGTGCAGCTTCATGTCGATCGTGAAACCGGTGATATCGATGTGCAAAAGATGTGGTTGAGTTTTGATTGCGGCACAGTTGTTGATCCCGATGGGGCGCTGGCGCAGTGTCAGGGCGCCGCCCTGTGGGGCTTGTCTATGGCCCTCTACGAAGGCACAAAATTTGAAGACGGCAATGTGGCGGATCGCAATCTTGGCACATACACGCCACTGCGTATGATCGACACGCCACCCATGGAGATCGAGTTTATCGAGAGCACAGAGGTGCCTGTTGGACTTGGCGAGCCGGGAACCACAGTGATCGCGCCGGCCATTGCCAACGCGATTTACAATGCGGTGGGCGCACGTCTTCGCCATCTACCGATTACGCCAGAGGCTGTGCTGTCTGTCTTGAACGCGTGACAATCTGCGACAGAGAGGTGCGCGCGATTGATGCGCACCTCACCGAACGAGAGCGATCCGCACCTGCTGTCGGGCAGTAGTAACGGCCCATACCGGCCATTGCCCCACACTGCGCGATGCTGCGATGCGGCCCGCCAAAGAAGACATTCGCTGCACCAGCGAAATCAAGCGACGGGTGAATTCACACATCGCGGACGAAACGGACCCCCGACACTTTGTCCTTAGAATAGAAATTCACTTTACCTTTGAGGCGCTCTTTTTTCCGACAATCGCTTTCAGGCCGTCCCATTCGGTTGAACTGAGCTGATCTTCAGACAAACGCCAAAGAAAATCTTTAGTGCTTCTGAAGAGTGGGTCAGCGATTAAGTCGAAATCCTCAACTACCGGAGCCAGAAGTTCATCAAAGACCTCAAACTTGGTTTTCCAACTGTTTGGAATGTTTGTGTCGAGAAACTCCCAGCTCTCTGCTCTACTGAAGAAAATATCTCCAAGTGTGTCGGAATATGGTATGAGCAATAGCAAGCATCGTGCGTCCCTTTTGCTAACGCCCCAAACCTCCACCTCTGCACCCACACCCATCTCATTGAGATGGGATTGCCAGCAATGGGCTAAGTCCTCATCGAGCTCCTGTTGCGCCGAAAAAGGTTGTAGTCGTACTCTCATTGTTGAGTTCCGGTGGAATTTGAATTGATTGTCGCCGACCAAATTGCATAGAGAATGTAGAAAATACTAGGGCAAGTATGGGCTCGAAGCAGACATTGATGGAGAAATGAAAAGGGCCTCGCGATCTGCAAGGCCCACAAGGTCATCAAAGTAGATTAGTGTTTTAAGCAAACTCACCCATCTCAAACCCAAGCGCCTTGGCCACCGTAAAGATGTCCTTATCGCCACGCCCACACATGTTCATGATGATCAAGTGGTCCTTCGGCAACGTCGGCGCGATCTTGATCACGTGCGCCAACGCGTGGGACGGCTCGAGCGCGGGAATGATGCCTTCCATGTCACAGCATAGTTGGAAGGCCTCAAGCGCCTCAACATCCGTGATCGACACGTATTGCGCGCGACCAATTTCGTGCAGCCAAGCGTGTTCTGGCCCGATGCCCGGATAATCCAGACCCGCAGAGATTGAGAACCCTTCAAGGATCTGCCCGTCGTCATCCTGCAAAAGATACGTCCGGTTGCCGTGCAACACGCCGGGACGGCCGCCCGTCAGGGACGCGCAGTGCTCCATCTTCGCGTTCACGCCTTTACCACCGGCCTCTACGCCAATGATGTTGACCTCTTTGTCATCGAGGAATGGAAAGAACAGGCCCATCGCGTTTGACCCGCCACCGATCGCGGCGATGATTGTGTCGGGCAGGCGGCCTTCTGCAGCCTGCATCTGTTCCTTGGCTTCCTTGCCGATGATCGCTTGGAAATCGCGGACCATAGCGGGGTAGGGGTGCGGACCCGCCACGGTGCCGATGCAGTAGAACGTGTCGTCAACGTTGGTCACCCAGTCGCGCAAGGCGTCGTTCATGGCGTCCTTCAATGTGCCACGACCAGAGGTCACAGGCACGATTTCAGCGCCCAGCAGCTTCATGCGGAAAACATTTGGTGCCTGACGTTCAACGTCATGTGCGCCCATGTAAACCACACATTTCAAACCGAATTTCGCACAAACAGTCGCCGTCGCAACACCATGTTGACCAGCGCCAGTTTCAGCGATGATCCGCGTCTTGCCCATGCGCCGCGCCAGAATGATCTGGCCGAGCACGTTGTTGATTTTGTGCGCGCCAGTGTGGTTCAACTCGTCGCGCTTGAGGTAAATCTTGGCACCGCCAAGATGTTCGGAAAGACGTTCTGCATGATACAGCGGCGACGGACGGCCAACGTAATGGGTCCACAGATCATTCATCTCGGCCCAGAAAGTTTGATCGGTCTTTGCGTGCTCGTACTGTTCCTCAAGTTCAAGGATCAGCGGCATCAGCGTTTCAGACACAAAGCGACCACCAAAATCGCCGAAACGGCCATTCTCGTCAGGGCCAGTCATGAAGCTGTTGAAAAGATCATTCATCGGTCAGTTCCTTTAGCTATGGGCCGCATCGGCAAGCGTTTTAACGAAGGCGAGAACATCAGCAGGGGCATCGCCGCGCCCGATCCGTTCCACAATGGCAGAGCCGACAACAACGCCGTCGCCCAAGCCCGCGAAGGTTTTGGACGCCTCTGGTGTTTTAACGCCAAAGCCGATGACGACGGGCAGATCTGTTGCTTCTTTGATCCGTGCGACTTCTGGCTGCACGCTGTCTGCCTGCGCCGCGGCAGAGCCGGTGATCCCGTTCATCGAGACGTAGTAGATGAAGCCGGATGTGTTTTCGATCACCTTTGGTAGGCGTTTCGCATCTGTTGTCGGGGTCGCAAGGCGGATGAAGTTGATGCCTGCGTCCTTCGCGGGCAAACACAATTCGCTGTCTTCTTCAGGCGGCAGATCTACGACGATCAGACCGTCAACGCCTGCGTCTTTGGCTGCAACCAAAAACTTGTCCACGCCCATGGAATAGATCGGGTTATAATAGCCCATGATCACGATTGGGGTCGTGTTGTCGTCTTCGCGAAATGCCTTGGCCATCGCGAGCGTTTTCTTCAGCGTTTGGCCCGCATCAAGGGCGCGTTGCCCAGCTAGCTGGATCGTCGCGCCGTCGGCCACAGGATCGGTGAAGGGCAGGCCGAGTTCGATTACATCGACGCCGACACCAGGCAGGCCGCGCATGACTTCAAGCGAAGTGTCATAGTCGGTGTCGCCCGCCATAATATAGGTCACAAAGGCCTTCTTGTCGGCAGCCTTCAAGTCGGCGAATTTGTCATCAATACGGGTCATCTTGCCCTCCCCAGTCAGTGCGATTGTTGGGCAGTGGTTACAAGCGGCGGGGCCCTTGGTATGACTGCTGTCGCGGATATAATAACCACTTGAAGCGGGGACCGCGCATTGTCAAGAATGTGGGTAGAATGAACCCGATATCGCGTGAAATTGCCGCGCTTCTTGTCTGATCAAAAGGTCCAACAAAATGACATCTGCTGAATTGAAAGCGCTCTTCAAAGACTACCGCGTTGCAACGGCCACGTTCACGGAAAAGTCTGTCCGCGCGAAAATGGAGGCTTTGTTTGCGCCGGACGCTGAGATCAAGATGTGTTTCCCGTTTGGGACTGTCACTGGACCGGATGCCTTTTTCGATACGTGTTATGCGCCCTTGCTTGCCGCTGTGCCGGATCTGGAGCGACGCGATATGATCGTGATGGCCGGAACGACGCCAGAAGGGCAGGACTTGATCGGGTGTATGGGCAATTACATGGGCACCTTCACGGCACCGTTTCTTGATATTCCGCCGACCGGCCACCTTGTTCACATGCGGTACCACGAATTTTTTCACGTCTCTGACGGCAAAATCGTCGAGATGCAGGCGATTTGGGATATCCCTGAGATTATGATGCAGGCACGGGCTTGGCCGATGGCGCCGCAATTGGGCGGATTCTTGTGTACTCCAGCGCCGATGTCTGGCGACGGTTTAACCATCGCAGGTGATGGACAGAAAGCGGTCGACCATGTGGTCGCGATGTTGACCGACCTTTGTAAATATCCTGCTGATCCGGATCCGTCCGTGATGAACCTAGATCAATATTGGCACCCGCGTTTCAACTGGTACGGGCCGACGGGGATCGGAACGTCGCGCGGGATTTCAGGTTTCAGGAATTGGCATCAGATTCCGTTCCTGAATGGTATGCCCGACCGCAAGCTTGATGCGATGGGTGATCTTATGTCTCATTGGGTCGGCGAAGGCGATTACGTTTGCGAGACTGGCTGGCCGAATATGCGGCTGACGATCACCGCCGACGGTTGGATGGGAATTGCGCCATCGAACAAAGAGGTGCTTTTACGCAGCCTCGATTTTTGGCGGCTGGAAAGCGGTCTGATCCGCGAAAACTGGGTGTTGGTTGATCTGTTGGACCTCTACAATCAGGTTGGTGTCGACGTACTGGGTCGCATGCGTGAATTCAATAAGGCGCGGAATGTCGGCGCTGTCGCCGTGCCTAGTGGTATGTCCTGATAGGCGGGCGATCTTCATCTAGAAACTATGCTTAGACATCACCGCCTTAAACATTAAGGTGTCTCAAAATGACGGAGACAGCTGGTGACAATTCCAAATCACGTCCGCAAAATGGTGCAATCCGTGCGGGACAAATTCGAACTGAAACCGCTTCAAGATCGGATGTTGCCCAGTGACGATGACTTCACGACGTTACGCCCGGTTCGCAAAACAACGCAGGCATCGATCGCGAAATACTGGGCAAGGCTGATGTCGGACAGCCCCGCTACCGACGCGGACAAAGCGGCAATGCAGACCGGTTTTGATGCGGATTCGCCGGATGTCTTCAATGGCAATATCGAGAATTTTATCGGGACAGTAAACGTCCCCGTCGGCATCATTGGTCCCCTGCGGATCAATGGTTTGAACGCGCATGGCGACTATCATGTCCCGATGGCGACAACCGAAGCAGCGCTTGTCGCGTCTTATGCGCGGGGGGCCTATGCCGCCACAAAGGCAGGTGGGATCAGCACCGCCATGCTGTACGAAGGGGTGATCCGTTCGCCCGCGTTCGTCTTGGGGTCATTGCTGGATTCCGGTCGCTTTGTTGAATGGATTGTAAACAACGTTGACGACCTTAAGGTCGAATCGGAAAGCACCACCCGATACGGGAAATTGTCTTCTATTGAACCTATGGTCGATAATAATGTGGTTTTTTTAGTTTGCCGTTACACAACTGGCGATGCTGCAGGCCAGAACATGGTGACGATCGCAACGGATGCGCTGTGTCGCATGATTGCTGATCGCTGCGACGTGCCAATTGCACATTGGTATATCGAAGGAAACTTTTCGGGCGATAAAAAGGCGTCATTCTTGGGTCTGGTGACAGGGCGTGGACGCAAGGTCAGCGCCTCTGTCACACTGTCCGCTGCAGTTGTCGAAAAAACGCTCGGCACGACGGTGGAGGATATGCTTGCTTACGGGCAGGTCGCTAATCTTGGGTCGCACTTATCGGGCCAGATGGGGGCGCAGGCGCATTTTGCCAATGGTCTTGCCGCGCTATACATCGCGACCGGTCAAGACGCGGCTTGTGTCGCTGAAAGCGCGATGGGCATCACGCGGATGGAACCGCGCGGCGATGACCTGTTCTGCAGTGTCACGATGCCCAATATCTTGGTGGGGTCTGTTGGTGGTGGGACAGGTTTGCCGAGCCAGTCTGCCGGGCTGAACGTGCTGGGACTAAAGGGCGAAGGCAAAGCCGCAGCGCTGGCAGAAGTCGCCGCGGCAACCTGTCTGTGCGGCGAGATTTCGATTGTTGCAGCCATCGCCGCTGGGGATTTTACCCGTGCACATGAATCATTGGCACGACACCGATGATACAATCTCGCCTGACGCGGATGTGGATCTATCAATCTGAACGCTTCCCTTTGAAAAAAACGGCGCCGCTCTTGGGTGTCTTTTCGGCAGCCAGCATTTGCGCGTCAGCCACGTTAAGCGGGCGCGAGCTGCCTGAATTCAGCGTCTTCGTCGTGGGTTTCATTGTTGCTATGGCGTTGTTTTTCCAGATGCGGGTCTGCGACGAGATTAAGGATTTGGATGACGACCGACGGTTTCGTCCCGACCGCCCAATCCCGCGCGGGCTGGTGTCGCTGCGCGGCGTAATAGAGGTCGGGATTGCGACGGTCCCGGTTGCCATTCTTGCGGTTTGGATTTGGCATCCACCCGTTCTGTGGCTGCTTCTTCTTGTCTGGTTATGGTTAACGGCGATGACCTTTGAATTCGGCGTGCCGGCGTTTTTGAAAGCGCGTCCCGTTCTTTATCTTCTGAGCCATATGGCGATTATGCCGCTGATTGATGTGCTGCTTACCGGACTTGAATGGGTGCCGGGTGGTGGGGCGTCACCGTTCCTGTGGTTGTTCATTGCATTGTCGTTTGTGAATGGCTGCATTCTTGAAATCGGGCGCAAACTGTGGGCGCCTGAAAGCGAAATCGACGGCGTCGACACCTATTCTGGCCTGTGGGGTGCGCGGCGCGCAAGCGCCATTTGGCTGGCGTGTGTAGGCGTCGCATTTGGCCTGCTTTGGGGGATCGGGGGCGTGACGCAATCAGGGTGGTTGGTCGCACCTATGGGGGCGGTTATGGTTGGGCTTTGCGTCGTGCGTGCGCTTGCCTATCGCAATGAACCAACAGTAAAGGCAGCAGAGGGCATGGATACAATTGCAGGCCTGTGGGTGTTTGCATGTTACGCCATCGCGGGCTTTGTACCGCTAGCGCTGAGGGCCTTATGAGTTTTATTGTCGAAGAAGATCAGTCGGTTGACGCTAATGTCGTGGGGGGGAAAGCCGCCGCGTTGTCTGCGTTGACCCGTCTGGGTTTCAATCCGCCGCCATTTTTTGTGATAAAGCCAGCCGCATTTGATGGCGGTCTGATGGACGACAAACTGGTTCCTGAACTTGATACTGCATTAAACACCTTAGGCTCCGGTCCATTTGCTGTACGCAGTTCTGGCCGTGCGGAAGATGGCGTCGCGCACAGCCATGCGGGGCAGTTCGAAACCGTGCTAAATGTCGATCACGCTGAAGTAGCAAACGAGGCTTTGACGGTTTGGCAATCCGGTTTTTCGGATACAGTTAAAACCTATCTCGACGTGACATCTGGGGGAACGTCCGAAGCCCCCGCAATCATCGTTCAGCGCATGATTAAGGCGGATTTCGCGGGCGTTGCGTTTTCGGCCGACCCCGTTTCGGGGCAACGCGATCGCGTCGTGATCTCGGCTGTGGCGGGGTTAGGCGATGCGTTGGTCGCGGGTGAAGTCGATGGTGAAAGTTGGTTAATAGACGCGGAAGGAAACATCATCACGACACCGCGTGATGCCATCTTGTCGTATCAGCAAGCGCTAGAAATTGCAGGGCTCGCACGGCGCGCTGAAACAGCCTTCGGATGTCCGCAAGATATCGAATGGGCGATTGATCGCGATGGGCTGCACATTCTGCAAGCTCGCCCGATCACCACGCTATTGTTGCCGAAACCCGCGCTGGATCGGGCGCTGACAATTTTCGATAACTCCAACATCGTGGAAAGCTATCCAGGGATAGTTAGCCCGCTGACCTATTCGTTTGCCGTTCATGTTTATGATCGCGTTTATCGGGCGTTCGTCGGCCTATTAGGTGTGCCCGATACGACGATCGAAGCGAACGGCGCCGTATTTGCGAATATGCTGGGTCGGCTTGATGGGCGCGTCTACTACAATCTCGTGAACTGGTATCGCGCTTTGGCACTGTTGCCCGGATTTTCGCTCAACCGCGCGTACATGGAAACGATGATGGGGGTGTCCGAACCCTTGCCTGACGAAGTGACCGACGCGATTGGGCCGCCGCCAGCGACCGGAATTGCGCGTTATGTCGAATACTTGAAATTGCTACGGGTTGGGGCGGGACTTGCGTGGCAGGCAATGATCCTACCCCGCACGCGACGTCGTTTTTATGCGCGGTTGAATGCGGCGTTGCATGATGATTTCGACATCGCAACGGCGAACCCTACTGCATTGGCTGCACAATACCGCAAGATCGAAAGCACGCTTTTGGATCGCTGGGATGCGCCTTTGGTCAATGATTTCCTATGCATGATCGCTTTTGGTGCGTCGCGAAATTTGATGCAGAAATGGCTGAGTGACCGTGGTTTGTCGCTGCATAACGATGTGATGATCGGGCAGGGTGACATCGTGTCGGCTGAGCCTGCCCAGCGGATCGCAAAGATGGCTACGATGGCGCGCGAGGCGGGGGTGACGGACCCCTCATGCTTGCAAGAGATACCGCAAATCGCTGCCGAAATTGAAAGCTACCTTGCGAAATTCGGAGATAGATGCACTGAAGAACTAAAGCTGGAAAGCATCCCGTTGACGGATGACCCGCAACCGCTTTTGAACGCGATTGCGGCGCAGGCATCTCTGACTAAGCGAACGAAGCAGGCCGACCAAGCGCCTGATTGGGAGACGCTTTTTCAGGGCAATCCAATCAAAAAGAGGGTTGCGAAAGCCATCATCAACTGGACGAAATCCCGCGTACGTGATCGTGAAAATCTACGCTTTGAACGGACGCGGTTATTTGGCTACGCGCGGCGCGTGTTTCTGGGGCTTGGTCGCGAATTTGCGGCCCGCGGGATCATTGCCACGCCCCGCGATATCTTTTTCCTGACCAAAGACGAGGTGTTAGGTGCCGTCGAAGGCGCGGGTATATCCCATGATCTGAAAGCAATCGTCACGATGCGGCAAGCAGAAGATCGCGCTGCGCAGGATCGTCCTGATCCACCTGAACGCGTATCTCTGCGCGGACCAGCGATTGCGCCAGTCTGGCAGGCGGATACGGTGACCTCTGCGACCTCGGATATGGTGCAAACTGCGACCGGATGTGCCGCAGGGCAAGTGACGGCGACAGCGCGCGTGATCCGTGATCCGCGCACACAAACGCTGGCCCCCGGAGAGATTTTGGTCGCGCGCCACACTGACCCCGGTTGGATCGCGGTCTTTGCGCAAGCGTCGGCCATTGTGGTCGAAAGGGGATCGTTGCTTTCTCATTCCGCGATTGTGGCAAGAGAGTTGGGTATCCCCTGCGTCGTTGGACTGAAAGGTGCAACGCAGTGGATCGCGGATGGGCAAGAAATCTCGGTAGATGGTGCAACGGGGAGGGTAGAAAAGCATGACCCAAAGCTCTGAAATCGCAGAAAAAGCGGCGTTTGATTACATCCGCTACGCCCAGCTTTGGGAAGACGCTGATGTTTTGACGGCAGCGTTGGGTGATGTGACGGGCGGAACGTTGGTTTCCATTTGTTCGGCTGGGGATAACGCATTGGCGATGCTGACCTTGGACCCTGCAAAGGTTGTCGTCGTCGACCTATCGCCTGCGCAAATCGCCTGCCTGCATTTACGGATTGGCGCGTTCCGAAACTTGTCGCATCCAGAATTTCTTGAACTTATGGGGGCCGTACAAAGCGACCGGCGCGCTGCATTGTTGGAGCGTGCAATTGCGAATTTGGACGCTGATACGATAGCATTCTGGGCTTCGCTTTCGGATGACGTAGCGCAGCACGGCGCAGGCGGTGTTGGTAAGTTCGAACGCTATTTCCGCATTTTCCGGACCCGCCTTTTACCACTGGTCCACAGTCGTCGCACGGTTGACGACACTTTTGTTTCCCGCCCGAAAGCGGAGCGGCAAGAATTCCTTGATACGCGTTTCAATACATGGCGCTGGCGGCTGCTGTTGAACGTGTTTTTCTCGCGCTTTGTGATGGGGCGCATGGGGCGCGACAAAGCCTTTTTTGATCATGTCGACGACAGCCCAGCACAGCATGTCGCGCAGCGTATCCGGCATGCGGCTGTTGACTGCGATCCGGCAGAAAACCCCTACCTGCACTGGATATTAAAGGGCAGACACGGTGCTGCCCTTCCGATGGCATGGCGGGCTGAGCATTATGACGTGATCCGGTCGCGATTGGATCGGTTGGATATTCGGTCCGGATCGTTAGAGGCTTTTGTGTCTACAGGCGAAAAGGCCGATGGTTTTAACCTGTCTGACATTTTCGAATATATGTCGCCCGATGTTTTTGCGCAGGTTTATGAAAGTATTCTGTCGGCGGCGTCACCGCATGCACGGTTAGTCTATTGGAATATGATGGCGCCACGCCGTGTGCCGTCTGATTTGCAGGACCGCGTGAATACGTTGACCGATGTTGAAGACATACAGAAACGGCGTGACAAAGCCTTTTTCTATTCGGATTTCGTGGTCGAGGAAGTCCGCCCGTGACCGTTGTTACGCAGATGGTCCTCGCATTCGGGTCGGTCTGCGTGCTGCTTGGTCTCATGGCCGTCGTGAAACGTATGGCCGGCGCGTACGGCCTGTCGGCAGAAATCCAGCGCAAGATGGTTCACATCGGGACTGGTATGTATGCGTTAACCTTACCTTGGCTGTTTCCTGATCGTTGGCCCGTATACGTGTTGGTTGGTGTGACCCTGATTGTGATGCTGGCGCTGCGATTGCCACGCGTGGCGTCGGGCGGGTTGGGATCAACGCTACACGGCGTGGACAGGCAATCCTACGGTGACATTCTGCTCGCGATTGCTGTTGGGTTGTGCTTGTTCCTGTCAGAAGATCAACTGGTTTTGTACGTTCTTCCCATTGCGTTGCTGACGCTCGCTGACGCAGCCGCCGCACTGGCAGGGACGACCTATGGCCGCCGCTTTTTCAGGGTCGAGGACGGCCAGAAAAGCCTTGAGGGCTGCGTTGTTTTCTTTGCGGTCGCATTGTTGTTGTCGATGGGATGCTTGATGGCGATGACACCTTTTCCGCCCAGCAACGTTATCCTGCTTTCGCTGATGGTGGCAGGCTTTGGGACCTTGGTCGAAGCGGTCAGTTGGCGTGGTTTTGACAACCTTTTCCTACCGCTTGGAATTCTGGTTTTCCTCGCCAGTCACGGTGATCGCGATATTGGCGCGTTGATTTCCCTAGCAGTTCTATTCGCAGCAACGCTCATCGGGTTCCGCGCGGTGGCGCCGCTTGTTGGTCTGACTAATCATGCTGGTCGGGTATACGTGACAACCGTCTTTTTGCTGCTGGCGGTGACGTCGGTCCATAACGCATTGCTGCCGATATCTGTTTTTCTGGCCCACGCATGGAGCAGATCAACGAACCCTGACAAAAGCGCATATCCCGATCTGGATGTCGTTGCCGGGATTGTCATTCTTAGCCTTTTCTGGCTCACGCTAGGTAATGCAACTACGTGGAATGCCGTGTCGTTTTACGGGATCTCTGCGATGGGGATGTCCCTAGGTTTTTGCGTCATTGCGTTGATACCTGCACGTGCAAGAGTGCGCTTAGTAGGGGCGTTGTGCGTCGTCGCTGCGCTTGTTGTTCTACGAATTGTGAGTGTGACGCTGAACGATCCTGTTCAAAACTGGAACGGTCCGATGTGGGGCGTCGTTATGGTAAATTTGATCTTTATTTCTACTATGACATCCCAATTTACTTACCTATTCAGTCGTTTCAGGGTGACTTTACTGGCCGTTGTGTCGACTATGACCCCGGTAATAGTGTATTGTGTTGAGACTGACTTGGGAGGGTTACTGTGACGGCCCCGACGCTTTTTAAAACGACGGATGCGAAGATATCTGTCTACCTTGATGGCCCGCTATGGTCAGGTGAAAGAACGGCCGTTTTAGGCCAGTTTTCGTGTAAAACAAAAGAAGCTGGTGCCGAAGTCTTAACAACCGCATTAGATTTTATTCGCTCGAAGAATATTCGCCGCGTGATTGGCCCGATGGATGGGGACACTTGGCACAGCTACCGGTTTGTAACTGAAACCGATGACAGTCCGACGTTCATGTTAGAGCCTTCCAATCCGCAGACAAATGTTGATGTGTTTGTTGCTGCGGGTTTCCAATCGGTCAGCGACTACTTTTCAGCACGGGTTGCGCTGAAAGACACTGCGACGACTGCACCACCACCCTCTGAAGATCTGTATGTCGAGCAGTGGGATGGCGAAGATCCCGAAGAGCTGTTTCAGCAGGTTTACGGGTTATCGATCGCCGCGTTTGAAAAGAATGCGTTTTATAAACCTGTGTCGCTCGATGTTTTTCTGCAAATGTATATGCCGGTGCTGCCAGTCTTGAAGAAAGAACTTATCTTTTTTGCACGGACTTCTGCAGGGCGGCTGGCTGGCTTTCTGTTTGCGATTCCCAATTATAACGAAGGCCCGGCGCCGAGGACTGTCATTCTCAAAACCTATGCGAGTTTGCACAAGGGTGCAGGTCAAATGTTGGCGCATGCCTTCCACGAAACGGCCCGTGAACTTGGTTATGAAACAGCTGTTCACGCGTTGATTCACAACGACAACCTGTCGGCGGTGCGAAGTGCCGCCGAGGGGGCAGAGATTTTCCGAAGATATACGTTGTTCGGCCTCAAATTAGATGGCTGATCTGATCAGTCATTTTACGCGGACGGTCGCCGCATATCCGGATCGCGCGGCTATCGTGAACGCTGACGGATCGTCTGTGTCTTTTTCTGCCCTTGACGCACGCGCTGCAAAGCTGGCCAATGCATGGTCCATGGCAGGCATCGGTCAGGGTGACCGCGTTCTGCTGGCCATGGGGATCAGCAGCGATCTATACGCGACCCTTGCCGCACTTTGGTCGCTTGGTGCGACTGTTGTCCTGCCAGAACCAGCATTGGGATTGGCAGGTGTGCGGCACGCGGTGAAGACCGCAAATGTAACGGCTTTTTGCGCGGCGGGGTGGTATGTCGGGCTTCGGGTGGTCGTGCCCGAATTGTGGTTCATCCAGCGATTAGCGCTACGCGAAGGCGATCATGGGGAGTTACACAACGCCATTAACCCAACCGATATCGCATTGATTTCATTCACGTCAGGCACAACAGATGCCCCGAAAGCGATCCCGCGCAGTCATGCGTTTTTGATGGCGCAGCACGACGCTGTCGCCCCTCTCTTGAATAGCGATTTGCCAGAACGCGATCTTGTTGCCTTTCCAGTTTTTGCGCTGATCAATTTAGCGGCTGGTCGCACATCTGTTCTGCCAAATTGGAAAATGTCGCGTCTTGCTGATCTGGGCTCTGATCAGCTGGGAGATTGGATCAAAGATCAAAACGTCAGCCGTGCGTTGCTGCCGCCCGCGTTGTGTACGGCGTTGTCACAAACGCAACGCCTGCCGTCCTTAAGAAAGATTTTTACCGGTGGTGGTCCGGTGTTTCCCGACATGGTTGCGGCCCTGCGTCAGGCGCATCCCGAGGTGCACGTTACATGTGTGTATGGGTCTACCGAAGCGGAACCGATCGCGCATCTTGATCAGGCGCAGGTTAGTGATGACGATAACGCGGCCATGCAAGCGGGGCAGGGGCTTTTGGTTGGGAAACCAACTGCGACGACGTCGGTCCGGATTGTTGAAGACGAAATTTTGGTCGCGGGCGACCACGTGAACCAAGGATATCTTGATCCGCGACACGACGCCGAAAACAAACTGCACGAGAACGGCGAGATTTGGCACCGCACCGGTGACGCTGGCCGGTATGATGATCATGGCCGGCTTTGGTTGCTGGGTCGCATAGGAACGGACGTTTACCTGAATGGGCAGCCTACTTTTCCGTTTTCGGTGGAGGTCGCGGTGCGGCAATGGCCCGGTGTTGAGTCCTGCGCATTGATTAGTGCAAATGGAACGCCGACGCTTGTTATCTGCGGAGACAAAACAGATTTTCAGACGTGGGTTACATCTGCTCGCGCTTTAGGAATCTCCGAGATCAGGCACGTGACAGCGATCCCCATGGATCAGCGCCACGCATCAAAGGTGGATCGAAAAGCACTTTTGCTTCAATTGAAGGCATAAATCGGGCGGTTCAACGGCTTATCAGACATTGCCGCCAGTGGCGGGGTGTGGCATCACCAACCTTGACATATTTCAAGAGAAGAGTGTTCCCCGTGGTAGACTACAGCAACCGCCGCACGATGATGGTCGACACACAAGTCCGCCCATCAGACGTCACAAAGTTCCCAATCATCGACGCGATGTTGTCCGTTCCGCGCGAGGTCTACGTGCCAGATCAACTGCGCGAAGCAGCCTACATGGGCGAACATGTTGTGCTAAGCGCCGATCGGGTTGTGTTGGAACCACGGACATTCGCGAAGATGCTGGAAGTGCTTGATGTCCAGCCAGACCACACAGTGTTGGATCTGGGTTGCGGTCTTGGGTATTCCACAGCGGTTCTGGCGCGATTAGCAGATTTTGTTGCTGGCGTTGAAGACGATGAAGATCTGGCGAACGAAGCTCAGTCCATTTTGTCAGAAAACGGTGTCGACAACGCAGCCGTGATGGCCGGTGACCTGACAGAAGGTGCAGCTAAATCTGGCCCTTACGATATCATCATCGCGCAAGGTGCTGTCGAAGAAATTCCTGCAACGATTCTTGACCAATTGCGCGACGGTGGGCGAATTGCGGCCATCTTTGCTGAAGGGTCGCTTGGCGTTGTGCGGGTCGGTTACAAGTCAAACGGTATTGTAAGTTGGCGCTTCGCCTTTAATGCGACGGCGCCGACACTATCTGGTTTTAAGAAGGCCGCCGCGTTCAGCTTGTGAACCGGGTTCGGTCCGATCTTCGGCGAGCGCAGAATGCGCAAAGGGAGCGATCTTAATGAAGAATTTTGCGGTACAATTGAAAACCATTGCTGCTGTTTGCTTTGTTGCATTTGCCCCTGCGGCTTCTGCCGAAACGCTTGCTGATGCATTGACGCATGCCTACGATCATTCCGGACTGCTTGAACAGAACAGGGCGCTTTTGCGTGCGGCGGACGAAGACGTCGCACAGGCTGTTGCGTCACTTATGCCGGTGATCAACTGGTCCGCGACGGCATCTTCGTCCGCTCCACGGGCACCCGGCGCTGACCTGATTTCCGCAAACGCAAGTATTTCTGCAAGTTTGACGATCTACGATTCCGGCGCGACGCAATTTGCAATTGATGCGCAAAAGGAACTCGTTCTGGGGACACGTCAGTCGTTGGTTGGTGTCGAACAACAGGTGCTTTTGCGCGCTGTCGAAGCTTACATGAATGTGCGTCGCGACAGCGAATTCTTGGCATTGCGCCAAAACAACGTGCGCGTCATCACGCAAGAATTCCGTGCAGCCCAAGACCGTTTCGAAGTCGGCGAAGTGACCCGCACAGATGTGTCGCTCGCTGAGGCACGATTGGCAGCGGCACGTAGCTTGCTGGCATCCGCGCAGGGCAGCCTTGCCCAGTCGCAAGAAGAATTTCGCGCAGCCGTAGGGCGCGCACCGGGCCAACTTCAACCGGTATCGCCCGCACCTGCGTCGCGCAGCGTTGCAGAAGCAAAAGCCTACGCCGTCCGCAACCACCCGACGATGCGTGAAGCCCAGCATGGCGTATCTGCCGCTGAATTAAATATCCGGCGCGCCGAAGCCGCGAACAACCCGACTGTCAGCCTAAGCGCGCAGGTTGGCGTCGATGATGAAATCAATTTTGGCCGCCAAGTCGGCGTGACCGTCTCTGGTCCGATTTACCAAGGTGGTCGCCTGTCTAGTCAGGTCCGTCAGTTTATGGCGCGCCGCGACGCTGCACGTGCTGGACTGCATGTGACCCGTCATGGGCTAGAGCAACAGGTTGGTAACGCTTATTCTTTCCTCGAAGTCGCGCGTGCGTCACGTCAAGCATCCGAAGAACAGATTCGTGCATCGACCGTTGCATTCCGCGGTGTCCGTGAAGAAGCGACATTGGGCGCACGGACGACTTTGGATGTTCTAAACGCTGAGCAGGAATTGCTGAACGCGCGTGCAAACCAAATCTCTGCGCAAGCCGATGAAGTGATTGCATCTTACACGTTGTTGTCTGCGACGGGCCTTTTGACTGCCGAACACCTGCGCTTGCCTGTGCAGCAGTATGACCCTGCCGCATACTACAATCTGGTCAAGGATGCGCCGACGTCGACATCTGATCAAGGCGCTGCGTTGGATCGTGTTTTGCGGGCCATCGGCGATTAACGCCGAGTTGATCCAACATGTTGTTTGATCGGGCCTGAGTGGTTACACTGTGGCTGAGGCGAAAACAGGAACTTTCAATGTCCGATCCGGTCAGCAATCACGATATCGAGGATGTACTTTCCTCCATCCGCAGGCTCGTTGCGCAAGGCAATCAAGAGATTAAGCCGGAAATAGTTGAAAAACCGCTGCGTTCAGTTGAATCCGAACCGATCGATCGGTTGGTTTTGACCCCGGCATTCCGCGTGCCTGACACGGTTACCGATTCGCCAGAATCCGACGTTTTGAAGATGCCGCCCGATTTCACACCGCAGGACGACACACAGAACGACAAAACCGTGCCGGGTTTAAGCACGCTAGATTTTCCAACAGCGCCCCAGCCAAGCATGCACGCTGAAGACACCGTTGACCGCGCAAGTTTGGAAGCAACAATTGCCGAACTCGAAGCCGCCGTCACCGAAGCCGAAGACGAATGGGAACCCGACGGAAGCGAAACGCTGATGGAAAGTAGCGTGACATCTGCGTTTCTGCACAAACTCGACGCGCGACAGTCCAAATCGCCAGAGGACACCGTCACGGATGCAGTTACCGATCACATCGCAGACACGATCGCTGATGAAGTGGCGCAGGGGCTAGCCGATCAAGAGGCCTCGATTGAGCCGACTGTCGATGTCGATGTTGATGCCGTTGGAGATATGACCGTCGCGGCGGACGATGTGGCTTTTAGTCATACGCGTTTTGACGAAGTCTACGATCCGGTCGCAGAAGCGACAGCAGATGCTGCCGAAAAAGAACCTGGTGATGTGTTTGGGGATGAATTGGCCCCAGACGTTGACCCAACTTTTGGTGCGGTCGCGACGCCTGCAAATGGTCAGTTGGTTGATCCTGACGCATTACGCGCGTTGGTCGGTGAAATGATCCGCGAAGAACTGCAGGGCGAAATGGGCGAACGCATCACGCGCAATGTGCGCAAACTGGTGCGTCGTGAAATCAACCGCGTGATTACAGAACAAGACGTCTGATCAGATCTCTGCGGCGCAGCCTAAGATCAAATCGACATCCATGTGTGCCTCTAGATGATCGGCAAGCGCGTCTAACGTGCGCTCAACGCTGTCTTCGTAGCCATACGCTGCAGGCGCTGCACCCAAAGTGGTTAGGAATGCGGTGCGAAACGCATCTGCGCTGAACAATCCGTGCAAATAACACCCTTGAATGCGCCCGTCGGCGCTTGCTGCACCTTCGCGACGGCCCGCAACGTCAAGCCATGCGTTGTCGGTATCCGGACCATCAGTGACACCGATGTGGATTTCGTAACCTTGCAGCGACGATCCTGTGTCCAAATGCGTTGCGGTCACTTCGGTTAATCGTTTGTCATCTTGCATGGTTGTGACGACATTCAGTAGGCCAAGACCAGCGACACGGCTGGGCGGGCCTTCGATCCCTTCGGCGTCGATGATTTCAGTGCCAAGCATCTGATAACCGCCACAAATCCCCAATACATGTCCACCGCGTCTGATGTGCGCCAGCAGGTCAATATCCCAACCCTGCGCCCTGAAATGCGCAAGGTCCGCGATTGTAGATTTGGATCCCGGGATCAGAACCAAATCCGCGTCACCGGGTAAAGGACGGCCCGCTTGCACGATTTCGACCGTCACTTCCGGCGTTGCAGATAGCGGGTCCAAATCGTCAAAATTAGCAATTCGATTGAGTTTTGGCACCGCGATCTTGATCGGGCCGCCTTTACGGGATGCGATGTCCATTACATCTTCGGCCGGTAAGCGCCACGCATCTGCGAACCATGGGACTATGCCGCAGGGTGTCCATCCAGTTTTATCAGCAATGATATCCATGCCTTCGGAGAACAGGGTCGTATCACCGCGAAATTTGTTGATCGCAAAGGCTTTGATCAGTGCATTGTCGTCGTCGGGCAAGACCGCATGCGTACCCACCAATTGTGCTATCACGCCACCGCGGTCAATATCACCGATCAGCGCGACAGGGACACCAGCAGCAGCGGCAAAGCCCATGTTCGCGATGTCACCAGTACGGAGATTCACCTCAGCTGGGCTGCCCGCGCCTTCGACAATGATTAGGTCTGCATGTATTTTTAGACGATCAAAGCTCTCCAAAACGGCGGGAAGCAAGGAGGCTTTCATTTTGCCATAGTCGCGGGCTTTCATCGTTGTCAGCCTTTTGCCGTGCACGACGACTTGGGCGCCAACTTCAGATTCCGGCTTGAGGAGAACGGGATTCATATCGGTGTGTGGTTGAAGCCCGCAGGCCCGCGCTTGTAGCGCCTGCGCACGTCCGATTTCACCGCCGTCGCGTGTAACGGCTGCGTTGTTCGACATGTTCTGGGGTTTAAACGGAGCGACGGACAAGCCGCGACGGGTCGCGGCGCGCGCGAGACCTGCCACCAAAATGGATTTGCCAACGTTAGAGCCAGCCCCTTGGATCATGATCGCCTTGGTCATCGCGTCCTCCTGCGCTACGTGTCTAGAAGTACTTGTGGTGCAGGGGAAGAGCATGAACACACCAGCCCATTTGATTTTTGGCCTAACCGCGTTCGGACGGGCGAATAGACCGGCTGTCACCTGTGCTGCCTTGGCAGGTGCGATCATCCCTGATTTGTCATTGTATCTGATGGCTGGCGCACATCTCATTGTGTTTGGAACTGATCCTCAGATCGTTTTTGGTCAACTTTATTATTCAGACTCGTGGCAAAGCATATTCCGGATCGATAATTCGATGATCTTATGGGGCATCGCGCTGGTTCTTGGGATTATGGCGCGATCACAGGTGGTTATCGCCTTGTGTGGGGCGGCCTTGTTGCACTTGGTTCTCGATTTTGCCTTCCATCACAATGACGGGCGTGCGCATTTTTGGCCTATCTCAAATTGGATATTTGAAAGTCCGCTTAGCTACTGGGACCCAAGCCATTACGGTAATCTCGTTGGCCCAATTGAAGTATTGGCGTCATTGGCATGCTGCATATTGCTGTGGCGGCGGTTCGTTGGAAAATGGATGCGCATCTTTATTGTCGCCTTGGCTGGAATGGAAGCACTGCCGGGGATCGTTTTTGCAGTCATGTTTGCCACAAACGGATCGCCATGAAAAAACGCCGCCCCGAGCAGAGGGCGGCGTTCTGAAAAGTCGGCCTGGCAGGGCCAACATAACTTTTGGTCTGGTCGCTTAAGCGGCGCGTGCTTCTTGCTCGGCTGCGTTGCGACGTTCGCTTTCCTCGCGGGAGAGCGCGACAGAGGTGCGGACACCTTTGCCAACAAATTCCATCAAGCCTTCGACCACACGTTCGTTCGGGTCGATGCCAGCGCATGACAACACTTCGCGCCCATCGCGCGAACGTGCCCAGCGTGCGATTTGTTCAGGACCGTTACCATACTTCTTATCGTCCGCGATAGCGTCGTCCAAAGCGGCGAGGACGACTGCAGCAAATAACTTGCGGGCGCGGTTGCCCTGTTCGTTGTTAAAAGCTGTTCCGTCGACAAAATCACGCATCGTGCATCCTTTTGGTTTTTGGTCTTGTAGTTCTCGCGTTCGACTGGTTATGCCCGATTGAATCCGATTCGGGTGGTCTCTTTTGGAATGGCAGCCATGCAATTTGCGCATGGCTGAAACAATCAATTGGGCTTATGTAGTCGTCTTGCAAGGGTTCCTTCACCCAGATATAGGGTCCTTCAAGGTTTCATCAACCTTTTGCCGCAATTCTGACACAAAGAGAATCATGCCAAAAATTAACGGAAACGAAATTCGTCCAAGCAACGTATTGGAACATGATGGCGGTCTTTGGGCAGCTGTGAAGGTAGATCACGTCAAACCGGGCAAAGGTGGGGCATTTGCGCAGGTTGAGCTAAAAAACCTACGTGATGGTCGCAAACTGAACGAACGGTTTCGGTCTGCCGATAAAGTAGAGCGCGTGCGCTTGGAACAGAAGGATCAACAGTTCCTGTTCGAAGCAGACGATATGCTCACTTTCATGGACAATGAAACTTACGATCAGATTGCACTTCCGGCTGACATCTTGGGCGATCTGCGCCCATTCTTGCAGGACGGCATGATCGTAAAGATCGAATACTATGAGGAAGAAGCGCTGAACGTGACGCTGCCGACCCGCGTTATTTGCAAAGTCGCCGAGACTGAGCCTGTTGTGAAGGGCCAAACCGCCGCGAACAGCTTTAAGCCCGCAACTTTGGACAACGGCGTTCGCGTCATGATCCCACCGTTTGTTGGGCAAGACGAAGATATCGTCGTGAGCACGGAAACGATGGAATACGTCGAACGCGCGTAATCGAGCGTTAGAATTAAAAAAGCCGGCCCACTGTGGCCGGCTTTTGTGTGTCTGGTCGTCGGATAGGTATTCTAAGCCGACGAAACTGGCGCGGTATCCAGTAGGGTAAGCGTAGCGTTCTTCGTTTCCATGCCCTTTGCGCGGTCGAACCGCAAATAAGCCAAGCCAGTATCGCCCGCCACGCTATGAAGCGTCCCGGCAGGTTTGCCGTTGCTCGTTATTTCATCGCCAGGCTGCGCGGACCCGTCAATTGCGACTCGCGCCAGCCCCTTTTTCAATTCGGTTTTATGTTTCATGCGAGCCGCGATTTCTTGGCCGACGTAGCATCCTTTTTTGAAATCGATGCCGTTCAGCCGTTCAAACCCCGCCTCAAGAATATAGCTATCGGGCAGCAGTTCGACGCCGGTTTCTGGGACCATGTTTTCAACCCGCAGTGTGGTCCAGTCCGTTTCATCGCTGACATCCGTGTCACTGTAGACCCGCCAGCCTAGGTCGGGGTGACGCGGATCGGGCAGGGCACCGTCGGGAGTAGCTGTCGTCCCTGTTGAAACGACCAATGGCGTTTCGGTCAATTGCACATCCGCACGCAGCCGATACATGTTTAATCGTTGCGAAAGTGCAGCCGCATGGCTGGTCGCGACATCAATCAATAGCTCCTCGGCGCGGCCAATGACAAAGAAGTCGGCGATGAACTTGCCTTGCGGCGTCAAAAGAGCGGCGTAGACGATCCCGTTTTGCGCTTTATCGACGTCATTGGTGATCAATCCTTGCAGGAATGAAACGCGGTCCGTGCCGGTCACCGAGAAAACTGTGCGGGGCTGGGTCATTTTGTGGCCTGTGATTGCGCAAACTGAAGATTGTATAGATCGGCATAAAGTCCGCCACGTTCAAGAAGCGCGTCGTGTGTACCTTGATCCACAACGCGCCCTTGATCCATGACGACAATGCTATCGGCGTTGCGGACGGTTGATAGGCGGTGAGCGATGACAAGCGTCGTCCGGCCGACTGATAGCTTTTCGAGAGCGGCTTGCACGACGGCCTCTGATTTCGTGTCGAGCGCGCTTGTCGCTTCATCCAGCAACAAAATTGGCGTGTCGCGCAATAGGGCACGGGCAATTGCGACGCGTTGGCGTTGTCCACCTGACAGGTTTGACCCACGCGGTCCGGCTGCACTGTTTAGCCCATCAGGCAGCTTCGCAAGGAAATCGCTGACATGGGCGGCATCTAAAACCTGCTTCAGGTCCTGATCTGATAGGTCGGTGCGTCCTAGCAAAATGTTGTCGCGCAGACTTTCATCAAAGAGCGCCGCGTCCTGCGCCACAACCGAAAACAGGCTGCGCAGATCGGGCAGGGATAGCTCTGCCGCTGGGGTGTCGCCTATGGTGACGGCGCCGTCTTTGGGATCGACGAGCCGCGTGAGCACGTTGAAGATTGTGCTTTTGCCCGCACCCGACGCCCCGACGAGGGCGGTTGTTTTGCCTGCTTCGGCTGTAAACGTGGTGCCTCGCAGAACCGGAAGATCGCCGTAATCAAGGGTAACGTCGGAAAAGGAAATCGCCGGCGCACCCGTCGGCACGGGCCGCGGGGACGCAGGTGACGTCAGGGTTGGTGTTACGTTCAGAATGGCTTGGATGCGGTCAATAGATGCGGCGGCGGCCTGCCACTGGCCGCTCATCGCGCCAAGACGGCGCAGCGGTTCAAAGGTCAGCGACATCGCCGTGAAGAATGACATGAACTGGCCGACCGTTTTTTCGCCTGCGATGATCTCGGAGCCGCCGAACACAAGAACACCAAGAAAACCGATGCCAGTCATGATGTCGATCAATGCGGGCACCGCTGCTTTGCCAGTGGCTGATTTGACCTCCGCCGACACGCGTTCTTTTTGCAGGGCAGCATATTGGTTCGACTGATAGCTCTCGAGCGCGTTCAGCTTAATCGGATTAATCCCGTGAAATACTTCGTCCAGACGGGTGGACATACGCCCCGCCAATTCGCGGGCGACACCTGTTCTTTTACGCACGTACGCTTGGGCGGCGAACGACGGCAAAACCAAGAACGGAATGCCGACCAAGGCGATCAAGGTCCATCGCCAATCGACAGAGATTGCGACGCCGAACAGCGCAACAAGCGCAATCAGATCTCGTCCCAATCCTGTCGCGATGCCCGCCCAGATCTGGTTCACTGCAGTCACATCACCCTGCACACGTTCGATCAACTGACCGGGAGGGTTTGACTGGTGGAAACTGCTGTCCAAGTCCATCACGTGGCGCAGCAAGTGGTTGCGCATTTCTGCTGCAGATAGCTGGGTTAGTTTTGTCATCAGAATTTTTTGCCCTGTGCCGCTGATCGCGCGGACAAAAAAGATGATCATGATGCCAATGCCGACCCACCACAATGTGCTCGCTTTGCCTTCAACAAACACATCGTCGAACATGGGCTGGATCATCCAGCTCAGGAACCCCAGCATTGATCCTTCGATTGCCATCAAGGCCAACGCCCCAATAAAAAGGGCCTTGTGCGGGCGGAGGTAGTCGCGCCAAAGCCAGGCGAACAATCGGGATGCTGATGTCTCGGACACTGGGGAATTCCTGTAGTTGCCCAACTGATCTAAGCTGGAAGTGGGGACGGGGCAAGGCAAGCGCTTGACCTCTTTGATGATGGGCGTAGGGTTCGCGCATTACTGTCTCACCGCGAAAGTGTTCTCATGTCTCTTGCAAATGGCCGCGCCTATCTGGCGATCCCTGGTCCTTCTGTCATGCCCGATGCTGTGCTTCAGGCCATGCATCGGGCGTCACCGAATATTTACGAAGGTGAATTGCACGATCTGACTTATTCGCTTTTCCCTGACCTGAAATCGATCGCGGGCACAGCGCATAACGTTGCCATCTATATCGGTAACGGTCACGCCGCTTGGGAAGCGGCGCTCGCCAACGTTCTCAATCGCGGCGACACGGTGCTGGTCCTTGCGACGGGGCGGTTCTGTGTGGGCTGGGGTGAAATGGCGAACGGTCTGGGCGTCAACGTTCAAACCATCGACTATGGAGATAAAGACCCCGTCGATCTTGACCAATTGGCGGAAACGCTGCGGGCGGACACGGATCACAAGATCAAGGCGGTTCTGGCCGTTCATGTGGATACCTCGACCAGTGTGAAGAACGATGTGTCGGGGATGCGTCGGGTTTTGAATGAAGTCGAACATCCTGCACTTCTGATGGTGGATTGCATTGCGTCGTTCGGATGCGATCGTTTCGAGATGGATGCTTGGGGCGTGGACGTGATGGTAACGGCTTGCCAAAAGGGGCTGATGACGCCTGCAGGCATTTCGTTTGTCTATTTCAACGAAAAGGCTAATGCGGCACGGGGCGATTGTGTCACGGGGTATTGGGATTGGCGGCCGCGCATTAATCCGGAAGTCTATTATATGAACTTCTATGGGACAGCGCCGACGCATCACCTTTACGGGCTGCGGGCTGCGCTTGATATGATTCTTGCGGAAGGGATCGAGGCGGTTTGGGCACGCCATGCAACATTGGCTCAAGCCGTCTGGGCGGCGTTCGACGCGTGGTCTGTGCCGGGGGGGATCGGTCTGAACATTGCCGATCCGGATCATCGATCCCATGCAGTCACGTCGTGCTTTGCAGAAACTCCTGACGGGGACCGCTTACGGAATTGGTGCGAACACCAAGCGGGTTTGACGCTGGGCATCGGTTTGGGGCGTACGCCTGCGGATGCCTATTTCCGGATTGGGCACATGGGGCACGTGAATGCACATATGATCATGGGCGTACTGGGTACTATCGATGCGGGTCTAAAGGCGCTTGATATCCCACATGGCGATGGCGCCTTATCAGCTGCCGCGACCGTGATTGCGAAAGCTACTCACGGCGGGGTGTGAAACGGGACAGGCCTTTGTCACAGACATAGGCCGACCCAATCGCCCAAAGAAACCCAAACACAATGCTGATCGTCCATAGCATGATAAACACGAGCACCCCGAAACTGACGAGAAAAGCGCTCGTGAAGTCTTGAACGCGTCCAGGGGGCTGGTGCTGGCTCATGCTGGGAATGCAGTCTCCGCAGCTTGTAGCGCCTCGGGCAACGCCCGAGCGAAGGCCAGCATGTCGGCCGTCGGGCCGCAGCTGACACGGATGCAGCGGTTTTGAGGTGCAACAAAGGGCATACGAACAAAGATATCGCGCGCGGACAACGCTTCAAGTAACGCTTTCGCGAAGTCGCCGTCCCGACCACAATCAATCGTGACAAAATTGGTTGCTGATTCCAGCGGAATAAGACCGTTATCCAGTGCGGCCGCGGCGATTGCTGCCCGCGAATCTGCGACCATTTCACGTACCGAAGCGATGTAGTCCTGATCCTGTATCGCGGCCAAAGCACCTGCTTGCGCGATACGGGACATTCCGAAATGATTACGGACCCTGTTAAAGGCGTCAATCACGGCGGGATGCCCGATGGCATAACCGACCCGGGCACCAGCCATGCCGTAAGCCTTTGAAAATGTGCGCATCCGAATGACGCGTGGATCATCTGGGTCAATCTCGGCAACAGCGGTTTCAGGAGCTAGTTCAATGTATGCTTCATCCAAGACCAGCAATGTGCCGTCTGGAACGGAACTGACCATGCGTTTGATGGTCTTCGCGTCGTGGCAGCTGCCCATCGGGTTGTCAGGGTTCGAGATATAGACCAGTTTTGCATTCACTTCGGCCGCCTTGACGATCAAGCGTTCCGGGTCTTCAAAATCACCGGTGTAGGGAATTGTATGCAATTCACCGCCAAAGCCTGCGACATGGTAGTTGAACGTCGGATAGGCGCCAGCAGAGGTGACAACCGGATCACCTTTGTCGACGTACAGCCGCACGACGAGGCCAAGCAGCGTGTCGATACCTTCACCCACCATGATATGTTTCGGATCCACATCGTGGTGGGCTGCAATCGCTTCGCGCAGATCGTGGTTTTCAGGATCGGCGTACATCCAAGCCTCTGACGCGGCTTGCTTCATTGCCTCAATCGCTTTGGGTGACGGGCCGAAGCCACTTTCGTTTGCCCCCAGACGGGCGACAAATTTTGCACCACGTGCACGTTCCTGTGCTTCGGGCCCGACGAACGGAACGGTTGCGGGCAGGCTAGCGGCGAGGGCGGTAAGGCGAGGATCATGTGTCATACCAATAGTTACGCGTGCAGGGACGCCCCTTGCAATCGTCTTTTTTATGACTACATGAGAATGGTTCGCAACTAGTTAAGAGGTGCGCAGATGAAGTTAAGTAGACGTGGATTTTTGGTAAGCGCCGGTGCGGCGACTGTCATCCGTGCGGTGCCAGTTGTTCAAAAAACAGGTGGGCGCCGGATTTTGACTCTGGTCTATGACAAAACACTCGGGATGATGCGTGCCGTGGAACGGGTCGTCTATTAATACGGCTTTGTCGCCAGAGGCATCTTTTCAGGATGCCCCCGGCAGGAGTTTTGTGGCTCAGAAAATCAGCCTAGTTCTTGGAGACGCGCGATTGCCGCGTTCAACTGTGCTTCTTCGTCTTCGCGCAGGCGTAGGTTTTCGCGGGTTTCCGCGATCACCTCTTCTGGTGCGGATTCTACGAATTTCGGGTTCTTGAGGCGCCCACGTAGGCCGCCCAGTTCTTTCCCCAATTTTCCTAGCGATTTTTCCAAACGCGCGATTTCCGATGGCACGTCGATCAACCCTTCCAGCGGAATGCCGAAGGTGCCGCCGTCCATCGGGATCGTGACGCAACCTTTCGGGAAATCCGTGACCGCTTCAAGGCTTTCGATGCGCGCGAGCCGTTGGATCAACACCTGATTGTTGTCCCAAGCTGATTGGCCTTTGGCGTCCAGTCCTTGCACCAACAGCGGTACTTTTGCGCCTGCTGGTACGTGAACTTGAGCGCGGTTGGACCGCACGGATTCAATCAGGTTGATCACCCAGTTCATCTCACGATCTGCGTCAGCGTCCACCAGATCAGCGGTGTTGTAGGTCGGCCAATCCGCATGGACCAACATCTTGGCGCGGCTGTCGGCGAGGCCCCACAGTTCTTCGGTGATGAACGGTTTGATTGGGTGCAGCAGGATCAAGCATTGGTCGAGAACCCAGCGTAGGGTTTTCTGTGTTTCCTCTTTCGCGGCTGCGTCGTCGCCCTGTAGGATCGGTTTAGAGAATTCCAGATACCAGTCGCAGACCTTGCCCCATGTGAAGGCGTACAGCGCATTGGCCGCGTCGTTGAACCGGTAGTCGGTCAACGCTTGGTCCACGGTTTCGCGCACCTTCGCCGTCTCGCCGATGATCCATTTGTTGAGCGTCTGGGACACCTCAGGCATCGGTGCGTCGCCGGGGTTCGGGATCTCGTAGTGTTCGGCAAAGCTGAAAGCGTTCCAAAGTTTGGTACCGAAGTTGCGGTAGCCTTTGATCCGGTCCTCGGACAGTTTCAGTACGCCGCCAATCGCCGCCATCTGCGCCATGGTAAAGCGCAGGGCGTCGGCCCCGAATTCGTCGACGACCACCAGGGGGTCCACAACGTTGCCTTTGGTCTTCGACATCTTCTCGCCCTTCTCGTCGCGGACGAGTTGGTGCAGGTAGACAGTGTGGAACGGGTTTTCACCTTCGATCGCTTGCGACATCATCATCATGCGGGCAACCCAGAAGAACAGGATGTCTTGGCCCGTGACAAGAACATCGCCGGGGAAGTATTTCGCCAGCTCGTCAGTCTTTTCGGGCCAGCCGAGTGTCCCGAAAGGCCACAGGCCAGAGGAGAACCACGTGTCGAGGACGTCGGGGTCGCGGTATAATACGACTTCATCCCCATCGGAGATATCGTCTTCGTCCGTCGACACGCGCACCGGTAGGTCGTAATGCGCAGCAGCCATTGTGACGATTTCGGCTTCAGTTGCGGCACAGAAAACCTTGTTGTTGCCGGGTTCGTAGGACGCGTCGATCCGAACTACGCCAGCATCGTCAATCGCACCGGTCGCAGTTGCTGGCCCATACCAAACCGGGATCTGATGTCCCCACCACAATTGCCGCGAGATGCACCATGGTTCGATGTTTTCAAGCCAGTGGTAAAACACCTTCTCACCGCTTTCAGGCATGATGGTCACGTCGCCGTTCTTCACCGCATCCAGCGCAGGCCCGACGATCTTGTCGGTGTCCACGAACCATTGGTCGGTCAGGGCAGGTTCAATCACGACCTTTGATCGGTCGCCGAACGGCTGCATGATCTTTTTGGCTTCGACCAGTGGGACCAGTTCGTCTGCGTCTGTCCGCGCCTCGCCGCCTTCTTCGGGGGCAAGGGGGGCTTTGACGGCAGCTTTGCCCAGCCGCGCATCACTGGCGACGGTCATGATAGCAAGTCCTTCGGCGGTGATGTCGGCCACGACCTTCTTGCGCGCCTCAAACCGATCGAGGCCGCGGTATTCTTCGGGCACGAGGTTCATCGCGGCGATTTTCGCTTCGTCAAAGGTTTCTTGACCATTGGCGATGGCTTGCGCGGTCGCAGCTTCTTCGGCGTAAGAGCGTCCGTCTGCGCGCATCGCCCCTTTGGTATCCATGAGGGAATACATCGGGATGCCGCCGCGTTTGGCGACTTGGTAGTCGTTGAAGTCATGCGCGCCGGTGATTTTCACCGCACCAGAGCCGAAGTCTTTGTCCGGGTATTCATCCGTGATGATCGGGATCAGGCGGCGCTGCGCCTTGGGGCCGACCGGAATTTCACAGAGCATCCCAACGATGGGGGCGTAGCGTTCGTCGGATGGGTGCACAGCTACCGCGCCGTCGCCGAGCATGGTTTCGGGGCGTGTGGTGGCGATAGAGATGTAGTCGCGCTCTTCTTCCAGTGTGACGTTCCCGTCTTCGTCTTTCTCGACGTAGGTATAGGTCGTACCGCCCGCGAGCGGGTATTTGAAGTGCCACATGTGGCCGTCGACTTCGATATTCTCGACCTCAAGATCGGAAATCGCGGTTTCAAAATGGGGGTCCCAGTTGACCAGACGTTTGCCGCGATAGATCAGCCCGTCTTCGTACATTTTGACGAAAACCTTGATCACGGCGTCGTGGAAATTGCCGTCTTCGCCTTCGGGCGCATTCGGGGCGCCGGACATGGTGAAAGCGTTACGGGACCAATCGCAGGACGCGCCGAGGCGCTTCAACTGCTCAATAATCGTGCCGCCAGACTCCGCTTTCCATTCCCAGACTTTTTCGAGGAATGCGTCGCGCCCCATGTCAGCGCGCTTTGGCAGGCCATCCGCAGCGAGTTTTTTCTCGACCATCAGCTGGGTGGCGATGCCTGCGTGGTCTTGGCCGGGCTGCCAGAGCGTATCGTAACCCTGCATGCGTTTCCAACGGATCAGAATATCTTGCAGCGTGTTGTTGAAGGCGTGACCGACGTGCAGGACACCTGTGACGTTGGGCGGTGGGATCATGATGGTAAAGGTTTCATCGCGGGACTTGTTGGCCCCAGCTTTGAATGCGTCAGATGCTTCCCACGCCGCGTAGATGCGGGCTTCTGCGGATTTCGCGTCGAATGTCTTGTCCATCGCCATAATCGGTGTCCTTTTATCCTAGGCACGTCTTATCCAAAGGGGCGATGGGCGAAAAGGGCTAATGCCCAAGTTATCAACGGTTCCTTCGGGCTTGCGCGGGATTGATTGAACACACTGGCATTGTGGCTTGGTCCGGCCTAGGTCATCATGCGGGAAGCCATTCGAAGGATGATCAAACATGGAAAAATTCGGTCGCAGCCAATCGGTGAAACGAGTCGAGGATCTGCGGTTCTTGACGGGACATGGCAGATACATTGAAGACATCGCACCTGAGGGCGCGCTTCATGCGTTTTTCCTACGGTCATATGCTGCCCATGCCGATATTTCCGAGCTTGATGTTGCGGATGCACGTGCGCTTGATGGCGTCGCACTTGTTCTGACGGCTGAAGACCTTGAAACCGCTGGCGTGAAACTGTCGATGAAGCCTTCGATCATCAAGAACATTGATGGCACCAAGGCTGCTGATCCCGCACGTCCGTTGTTGGCAAAAGGGCGCGTGCGTCATGTGGGCGAAGCGATTGCAGTGGTGATTGCAGACACTGTGGAGACCGCGAAAGATGCGGCTGAGATGATCGGTCTGATGCTGGACGATCTTGATGTTCATCTCGACCTTGCGACTGGTGGGGCCGAAATTCATCCGGAAGCCCCGCAGAACCTGTCGTTTACCTATGGAAATGGCGCAGAGGCGGAAACCAAAGCGGCGATAGATGCTGCGGCACATGTTGTGACCGTCGATGTCCCCGACAACCGCGTCATTGCAGCGTCGATGGAACCACGCGGCTGCTTTGCCGAGATAACCGACGAGCGGTTGCATGTTGCTGTGAACGGCCAAGGCGTGTGGGGGCCGAAGTCTGATTTGGCCTACCACCTTGGTATGGATAAATCGCACATCCGCGTCACGAACCCCGACACCGGCGGTGGTTTCGGGATGAAGGCCATGATGTATCCCGAGACGATTGTGGTGGCGCATGCGGCACGCTTGCTGGGTAAGCCGGTGCGGTGGATGTCGGAGCGGACAGAGGCCATGCTGACCGACAATGCGGGCCGCGATCTGACAACAACGGCGACGCTAGCCTTGGATGCGGATTACAAGATTACGGGTTATCACCTTGATAGCGTTTGCAATCTGGGGGCCTATAATTCCGGCTATGCGCAGTTCATCCAGACGGATTTGTTTTCGAAAGTCCTGATGGGGACCTATGACGTGCAAGCAGCCTACATGCGCACCATCGGGGTTTATACGAACACGACGCCTGTTGATGCCTATCGCGGCGCTGGGCGACCCGAAGCGATTTTTGTGCTGGAGCGTGTCATGGACGAAGCAGCGCGGCAGCTGGGTATTGATGCGTGGGATTTGCGGCGCAAGAACTTCATTGCGCCCGATCAATTTCCATACACGACGGCGACAGGCGTGACTTATGACGTAGGCGAATTTGCGAACCTGCTCACGCGGGCTGGGGACGAGGCAGATATTGCCGGTTTCGCTGGGCGCAAGGCCAAGTCTGCCGCGCAGGGCAAACTGCGTGGTCACGGCCTTTGTTATTACATCGAGAGCATCCTTGGGGCGCCAACCGAAACGGCGCGTGTTGACTTCGCGGAAGATGGTGCGCTGATCTTCGTTGGCACGCAGTCAAACGGGCAGGGGCACGAAACAGTCTTTGCGCAGTTCCTTGCGGATCAAACGGGCATTCCTGCGGATCAAGTGCGCGTGATCCAAGGTGATAGTGATCTTATTCCAACGGGTGGCGGGACCGGCGGGTCGCGGTCTGTGACTGTCCAAAACACGGCGACGCTAGCGACTGTCGAGAAAATCACGACGGCTTTTGCTGCGTTTCTTTCAGATATCGAAGGCGTTCCCGCGACTGAGATCAGTTTTGATGACGAACGGTTCCGCATTCCCGGGTCGAACCTGACCCCTACAATGCTTGAAGTGGCGGACATGGCCCGTGACGCGGGACGTGATGATCTTTTGTCCCACACGGCGACAATTACCTTGGAAAATCGAAGCTTTCCGAACGGGGCACATGTGGCGGAAGTGGAAATTGATCCGGAAACTGGCGTGCTCGAGGTGACAAACTACAGCGTCGTTGATGACTTTGGTAACCTTATCAACCCTATGCTGGTGGCGGGGCAGGTGCACGGCGGTGTTGCGCAGGGTATCGGACAGGCCGTTACCGAACGGGTCGTCTTTGATGACTATGGTCAACTGCTCACGGCAAGTTTTATGGATTATGGCATGCCACGGGCCGATGATGTTCCCATGATTAAATTTGCGACCCAAGGCACACCGTCAAAATATAACCCCATGGGCATGAAAGGCTGTGGGGAAGCGGGCACAGTCGGTGCGTTGGCCGCAGTGACTAACGCGGTTGTCGATGCGTTGTGGGATCAAGGTGTGCGGGACGCAACGATGCCGTTCACACCACACCGGATTTGGACGATGTTGCAGAAGGCGAAGGAAAATAGTGCAGCTGCGTGATTGGATATTTGGGTTATTTGGTGCGCGGGCGCAGACGGCTGAGGGACAGCCGCGTCATCGCGGGCAAGCGACCCATGTGATCATTCTAGATGGGACCGCTTCATCGCTGAAAGACGGCTGCGAAACCCACGCTGGGATGACTTACAAGTTGCTGAACGAAGTGGGGCATCAGGCAAACCTGACGGTCCATTACGAGGCTGGTATCCAGTGGCGCGATTGGCGCGGCACATGGGATGTCATGACAGGCAAAGGCATCAATAAGCAAATCGAGCGGGCCTATGGCGTGCTTGCGTCCCGATATCGACTTGGCGACAAAATCGTCCTGATTGGATATTCACGTGGTGCATATGCGGTGCGGTCCCTTGCTGGCGTAATCGAAATTGTAGGCCTCGTGAAAAACGACTTCGCAACGGTCCGGACCATCCGGACCGCCTATCGCCACTATCGAACCGGCGGACGCAGTAAATTTGCGGAACGGTTCCGGGCAGAGCATTGCCATCCCCGTACAGAGACCAGCATCGAAGCGGTCGCCGTTTGGGATACGGTCAAAGCGCTGGGCATGCGGGTTCCGATTATCTGGCGCTGGATGAATCCGGCTCAACCGTTTCACAATCACACGCTTGGGCCACAGGTTCGCAACGGGTTCCATGCACTTGCGCTTGATGAAACGCGCGAAGCTTACGCACCGGTGCTTTGGACGTCACCGACAGGCTGGACAGGCAACATGGAACAGGTTTGGTTTCGTGGTGCACATAGCGACATCGGTGGTCAGATTGGGATCTTCCCACCAGCACGACCACTGGCGAACATTCCATTGGTCTGGATGTTGAAACGACTGGAAATGTGCGGTGTGCCGTTGCCTTCTGATTGGGGAGCGCGGTTTGAAACAGATGTGAATGCGCCGTCCTTTGGATCTTGGCGCGGTTGGGGGAAGGTGTTTTGGGGGCGTAGGCGGCGATTGGTCGGCATGGACCCATCCGAACGCCTACACGTCACTGTTGATCCTGCACGGTACCGCAAAGTGTTCGTTCGGGATTTTCAGCAAACGCAACCGGAACGGGCTAGTCCGCAATCTTCATGATCAGGCACGTGGTCGATCCGGTTGCGTAAAGCTTTCCGTCGAGCACGCCGCGAATTTCACCGCTCGCCACGCCGGTCGTCCGACCTGCATGATCAATCGTGCCAATAGCAATGATTTCTGTGCCGAGAGGAATATTGCGCGTCAAATTTACCTTGTATTCTAGGGTCGTATAGATCGACCCTTTCGGAACCTTGGTCATCACGGCGCAGGCCATACAGCTGTCCAGCAGGGTTCCGTACCACCCGCCATGGACAGTGCCCATCGGGTTCGTGTGATCAAATTCGGGGGTGCCACGAAACGCAACTTTGCCCTCTTCGACACTATCCAAGGAATAGTTCAGGACCGCAGAAATTGGCGGTCGGGCGACGGTCCCTGCGATGACACCTTGCATGAATTCTAAACCTGACATTGCCAACGTTTCATCACGTGTCGGCAAATCATTTGGTGTCGTAGCTGTGAACATGCGGCATCCTCTTTGGTGGTTCTGCCGCAACTTGTCGGGTCAGGCCACGTTTTGCAATTGCGCTTTCGGGGTGACGCCAAGAGCATGGCAGACGTCACGCGTCAATTCAGGGCGGTTCAACGTGTAAAAATGCAAATCTTCGACGCCACCCGTCAGCAAATCATCACAAAGTTCGGTCGCTAAGGCCGTGGCAAGCAAATCTGCGGTGCCGTCGCGTGTCGCGTTTGCGAATGCATCGCTGACGACCTGCGGAATGGATGTACCGCAGCGCCGCGCGAATTTCTCGGCACCTGACCAGTTTTCAATTGGCAAGATCCCCGGAATGATTGGCCCATCTATGCCCGCTTTTACACAAGCATCGCGGAACCGGAAAAATGTTTCGGCTTCGAAAAAGAACTGAGTAATCGCTGACGTCGCACCAGCGTCGAATTTGCTTTTTAAGAACGCAATATCAGCAGCTTGATCACGTGCTTCGGGATGTTTTTCAGGGTAGGCGCCGACACGGATGTTGAACAGACCCGTTTCCGCAAGCCCGACGATTAGGTCAATGGATGAGCCATATCCTTCCGGATGCGGCGTAAATTTTTCAGCCCCTTGAGGCGCGTCGCCCCGCAGGGCCACAATATCGGTCACACCGTTGTCGGCATAGGATTGCGCGATTTCCAGCGTCTCTGCCTTCGTTGCATCGACGCATGTCAAATGGGCGGCAACATTCATGCCGCTCGTTTTGTGGATCGTGGTGACAGCATCGTGGGTCAGTTGACGTGTCGTGCCGCCTGCCCCGTAAGTGACTGAAACAAATGTAGGGTCAAGTGGGGCCAGCGTGTTGACGCAGTCCCAAAGCCGGAAAGAACCGGCAAGTGATTTAGGCGGAAAGAACTCGAAAGATACATTTGGCAAAGTCATGAGACGGATCCTTTTGGGTTAATCGCTTGTCTCATTTTGCGGTACATGAGACAATTTCATAACTTTCACCAAGATGATGAGTTGTACTCACAATGCATATCGAGTTCCGCCACCTGCGCACGATCAAAGCTATCCACGATGCCGGCGGTCTCGCGCGGGCAGCCGATCAGCTCAACATAACGCAGTCGGCCTTATCCCATCAGATCAAGGGAATCGAGGATCAAGCTGGGGTGGAGCTGTTCGTCCGGCGGTCAAAGCCATTGAAGCTGTCTGCGGCAGGGATGCGTTTGCTCGTTGCGGCTGAAAACATATTGCCTCAAGTCGCCGCGTTGGAGTTAGAATTCGAAGGGTTGATCGCGGGTAAATCTGGACGTCTTCATATAGCGATTGAATGTCATGCCTGCTTTGAATGGCTGTTTCCTGTTTTGGAAGAGTTCCGCAAGGCGTGGCCTGACGTTGATGTCGATATTAGGCCGGGGCTTGCGTTTGACGCATTGCCTGCTTTGCGAAAAGAAGAAGTGGATTTGGTTGTTTCCTCCGATCCCGAAGATTTGCCAGGCACAGATTTTACGCCGCTTTTCGACTACGAACCGGTCTTCGTGGCTGCGTCCAATCATCCCTTGGCACAAAAGAAGTTTGTAGAAGCGTCTGATTTCGCAGGGGAAACGTTGATTACCTATCCCGTCGATCGCGAACGTTTAGATGTTTTCAGTCAACTGCTTATTCCCAATGGTGTTGAGCCAAAGGCGATCAGACAGGTTGAATTGACGGCCGTCATTTTGCTGTTGGTTGCTTCGAATAGGGGGGTTGCAGTTCTGCCTGACTGGGTCGTGCGGCAGGTGCGTTACAATTCCGATTATGTCACATTGCCTCTGACAAAGAATGGTGTGACGCGGCGCCTGTATGCGGCGACGCGGACGGAAGAAACAAGTCTGCCGTTCATGTCGCATTTGATCCGTCTAGCACGACAAGAAGCGGTTAAATTGCAGCGCAATTAAGCTGCGTCACCCGACCCTTCCGCAGATTTTTGGGTGTTTGTGAAAGGAACGCCAAGGGTGTGCTGCCGCCATAGCGCATTGCGCGCCTCCTTGCTGGGCATCGCTGGACTGTAGTAAAACCCTTGGCACACAGAACACCCCATTTTGCGTAGAAGCGTTCGTTGCGTTTCGGTTTCAACGCCTTCGGCAATAACCTTGACACCCAACCCCTTACCAATTCCAAGAAACCCTGCGACAAGTACTTCTGCGGCTTTGTCATGACCCAGCCCGCGCACAAAACCGGTATCAAGCTTCAGTTCGTCAAATTCGAGTTCGCGTAAATGTTTGAACGACGCGAATCCTGTTCCAAAATCGTCGAGCGAAATGCGGATTCCTGCCTGTCGAAACGCTGCGATGGATTCTTGGATGAGGTTCCCGGACCTCGCAATGAAAACGTCCTCGGTGACCTCAAAAGTTAATTTTGCACGCGCACGTGGAAATTTTTCGATAAGGTCCATGACCGCCGCCCGACCTGACAGCGTTGCAAGCGTGACTTCTGGTAAATTGACAGATACTTCACCGGGGTCGAAACCCAGCTCTAGCCAGTCTTCGATTTGCTGCAAGACCAGACCGGTCGTCCGCATTAGAAAATCAGTTTGAAGCCCTAGTTCATTGATATATGGTAAAAATTTTCCGGGGAGAAGAATGCCGCGTGTTGGATGACGCCAACGGGACAACGCTTCGAAACCTTCAATGAAGCCGGTATCCAGATTGATCTTGGGCTGGTAATACGGGGCAATGTTTTGTTTTTGCATTGCACGCAGGATGGTGATGCGGTCATCCAACGATGCACGCACAGGAAAACTGTCCCTATCATAGACAAAAGCCACCTGTCCGGGATCGCCTTTTGCCTTGTACATCGCTTGATCGGCGCCAGAAGCAATGCCTGCCAAACTGTCTTGCGTCGACGTGGTAAGCGCAACGCCGACGCTCGCGCCGACTTCCAGACGTTTGTGATCCACCATGATCGGTTGCTTAATGAGCGTTGCAATTTCGTTGGCGAGCCGCATCGCCTGGGCCGCGTTGCGGACCCCTGAAATGGCGGTCGCAAATTCGTCTCCGCCCAATCTCGCGACGACCCCGCTGTTACCGACAAACTTGGTTAACCGTTCTGCAACCGTCACCAAAACAGCGTCACCTGCTTTGTGGCTGTAGCTATCGTTGATCGGTTTGAAGCCATCCAAATCGATCAGAAAATAACCGAGCTGGTTGCGATCCCTATTGCTTCGCCTAGGCAATAACGCTGTCGCGGCTTCTTCGAACGCGCGTCTGTTCATGAGACCCGTCAGGTGGTCATGCCGTGTCAGAAATTCCAACTCTGACAGGCGTTTGTCAGCGTCTTTGCGCGCTTCTGCCAACTTCACCAGCGTGTCTTTTTGCGCGGACATCGTTTGAAGCGTGTTGCCCGCATAGACCAAAAGCATTGCGGTCGCCGCGCACCATTCTAGCAATGTCGATGCGATAGGTGGGGCCATATAGGCTTGCCAAAACATGATCGCTGTCATGGCAAATGCGGGGATCATTAAGCTCCAATTGAAGAATGGCAGCGCCGCATAGGAATTCGAAATATGAACATGAATTCCAAACAGCCACAGTAAACTCGCGACCAACAATGCGTCGGATCCATGCCCAGCGAGAACGACCGCAGGAACAAGCATCGGCCAAAGCGTCAGCCAATTGACCGCCCAGATTGCAAGACAAAGGCCAAAGGGCAGCGGCGGTCCGTTTAACGAAACGCGGCGATTTACGATTCGTCCCAATAGTTCAGAACAGACGATAACGGCTGACCAGAATACTGCAGCCCTTTGATCACCAAATAGCCAGCAGACGGTCATGATCATCATCGCCGCGAAAAGTCGTTTCAGCGCGTCACGATTGTTTACATGCACAGCGACACGGGTTTGGTACGAAAAATGGTCAACAAGTGATAAAGACATTGGTGTCCCGCGCTATTTCTGCCGAATACACCACGCAGCTCTCAATTTTGCGTTAAGCGACCCCCAACAAAATCGACCTCTGCTCTTGTTCCGAAAAGCGTTGCAGCCTATAGCCCCGTTTCATCCTGCAATCGGAGGCCCCCATGTCAGGCAGTGCGAATCTCAACGTGATGATGAAAACGGCGCGCAAGGTGGGCCGGACGTTGTTGAAAGACTTTACCGAAGTCGAACAGCTTCAGGTCAGCACCAAGGGGCCGGGTGACTTTGTCACGCGCGCGGACAAGCAGGCTGAAGAGACTATTCGTGAAGACCTGATGGAAGCCCGTCCAAGTTACGGCTTTCTGGGTGAAGAAGGGTCCAGCATCGAAGGCGAAGATCCAACGCGCCGTTGGATCGTTGACCCGCTGGATGGGACAACGAATTTCCTTCACGGTTTGCCACATTGGGCCGTTTCCATTGCGTTGGAACACAAAGGTCAAATCGTTGCTGGCGTCATCTATGATCCCGTGAAGGACGAAATGTTCTATGCCGAAAAAGGGCAGGGTGCATTCATGAATGAAAGCCGGATGCGGGTATCCGCACGTCACCGGATGAACGAATGCCTTTTCTCTACGGGTCTGCCATTCGCCGGACGCGCCGATTTGCCAGAAACGTTGCAAGACCTCGCGCGTATTTTGCCGGCAACGGCTGGTGTGCGCCGGTTTGGCGCGGCGTCCCTTGATCTCGCTTATGTTGCGGCTGGTCGTTACGATGGGTTCTGGGAACGGCGCCTAAAGGTTTGGGATATTGCCGCTGGTATTATCATCGTCAAAGAAGCTGGCGGTTTGCTGGAACCAATGGACCCTGAAGGCGACGAACTGAACGACGGCGCGTTGATCGCAGCAAACGAAGCTGTTTTCTCGACTTTCGCAAAAGTCGTTCGCAACGGTTAATCAGCGTCGTTTGACGACCGGAATTGACGATTTCTGAAAACGATACTGTGCGTCGGGATGTGGCGGATGGCCGTCTGTGGCATCCCAATATCCCGCAGCGCCGCGTTTCAGCCACATCGGTAGGGTCAGCACGAAACCGATGATAAACCCGCCTGCATGTGCCCAGTAGGCGACGCCGCCGCCATTTGGATCGGCCCCAACGCCGCCGACCAGTTGTAGCAGGAACCAAAGCCCAAGCATGATCCATGACGGCACCGGGAATATCTTGAAGAACACAATCAGGATCAGCAAAATATCGACTTTGGCTTTCGGGAACATCAACAGATAGCCGCCCATCACGCCTGCAATCGCGCCAGATGCGCCAACAGTGGCGACCTGTGACGTTGGCCCCGATGCGTATTGCGCCAGATCAGCACCGACGCCAGACAATAGATAGAAGGCAAGGAATGGGATCGGTCCCATTTCTTCTTCCATGTTGTCCCCAAATATCCAGAGAAACAGCATGTTCCCAGCCAGGTGCATTAAGCCCGCATGCATAAAGATCGATGTCACTAAAGATGGATAGTTTTCGCCTGCGTTAATCCGTGCAGGGATCATCGCGTAGTCATAGTAGAAACGATTCAAGGTCGCATCGTCCGTCAACGCCACAAGGCCATACAAATAGACGATCACGTTGATCGCGATAAGCGCGTAGGTCACGTAAGGCGTGGATTCAGACGGGTTGTGATCGCGGATTGGAAACATGTGCCGACGTTCGGCGAATGGGGCAGCGAGGTCAAGCGCGGCATTGTGACTTGACGGATTTGGTCCGCGTAACAGATCATACAGCATGAAATGGATCATCTTTTGCAGCCTCTTGGCCACGCCCGCGTTTGCTGAAACCTGCCCTGCCGCGGCAGATCATTCAGTGCGGCAAGCTGAGATTATTGCTTCGTTACAGGGGCTTTCGGATGGAACCGGCGCGCGACCATTAACACAGGAGCTTTGGAAACTGTGGACCGACGCACCTGATGCGCGGGCCCAAGAGCTGCTGGATCGTGGGATGCGTCAACGCGAAGGATACGATTTCCTAGGATCGCGCGACACTTTGGACCAGTTGATTGAATACTGCCCGGATTACGCCGAAGGCTATAACCAACGTGCATTTTCAAGCTTCTTACGGCAAGATTTTGACGCGGCTTTGTACGATCTGGACGCAGCTTTAGCGATCATGCCGACCCACATAGCGGCTTTGTCGGGCAAAGCGCTGACGCTGATGGGCATGGGCCGCGCAGAAGAAGCACAGGTGATTTTGCGAGAGGCACTGGCGCTGAATCCGTGGCTTGCCGAACGCAGTCTTATTGTTGAACCAGATGGCGAGGAAATCTAGCGCACGACCCTTGCCCCTGCGCAAATGACCGCATAGACAAAAGCCATTCAAGCACGTGCCCGCGTGGTGGAATGGTAGACATCGGAGACTTAAAATCTCTTGGCCGAAAGGCCGTGCCGGTTCGAGTCCGGCCGCGGGTACCACCTTACCAATCTCAGTATTTTGGCAGTTCGGTCAGTGCACACATCTGTTGATCCGGATTTTCGCAGCACGACTTGATGTCAGCAACAGAGGTGCTGTGAAATGTGCTCCACGCGGCGCGCGTGAGGCCGTGTTCGGGAGGCATCGCATGTGACAGCGGGTATTGTTGCGCCAACGGATCAGCCCCTTCGGGCACGGTGGCTCCTGTCATCCAGTCGGTCAGTGTGTCGCAGGTTGTCTGCCGCCCGATCCGGTGGCAGCCAAGACAGGTATTGTCCCGCAAATCAAACGTCTTGGTCGGCCATTGATCAAAACCGAATTCAGCACCGACATGGTAATAGGGCCCTAGCGGATTGGCTGGGATTTCGTCCCAGACCTGACCGACGAACGGTGAATACATGAACGGATCGTTGTCATGGCAATTTCCGCAGCCGTCGGTGACCAATGCGTCGGGATCAGCCCAGATCGCAGGTGCTGCGGGATTGGTTGGCGACACAACCTGCGTCCCGTCAATCGGCGCGTCAGGATCATCTGCTTTTGCTTGGAACCAGCAGGTCGCCCCTGTGCCGGGATTATGGGCGATAATGTCGATTTCATCGAAGGCGAATTCATTGGCAGGGCGGTTGTGTTTCTGTCTGCACATAGCCGAAATTTGTGCGGCATCAGTGGAAAGGTTCAGAATGCGTGACCCCGGCACACACTGCCCGTCCGACTCATGTCCGTTGCTGAGCAGGGCTGGCCGGTCGCAGTCCATGCCCGCCTGAAATGTATCGTAGGTGACAGGTTGACCGTTAACCGTCACGGGCACCACTTCGCCATCGCCACAAGAAAAATCCGGAATATCCGCGATCTGTTCAACGCATTGCAAAACATAGACTTCGTGCTCTTCACTTTCGAAGGCCCAAATGGCGGTGACCGTCAGTAAAAGAGCCGCAAGCGCAGCAAGGATCACAGACTTCATTGCGCGGCCTCGCTGTTGATCACGGCCAAAGCTGTTTCACGCAAGGCTTCTTGGTAGCGGACATAACCGGTGCAGCGGCAGATATGATCGCCGATCGCGTCTTCGATTGCTGCGTCTAATTCGGCCTCGGTCACTGGTGCGGTCGTAAGCCAGTCGAGGAAAATTTGAGACGCCATCACGAACCCGGGTGTGCAGTATCCACATTGAAAAGAGAAATGTTTGAGAAACGCTGTTTGAATGGGCAGCAAGGCACCGCCGTCCGACACGCCTTCGATTGTTGTGATATCGGCACCGTTCACCGTGGCAAGGGCGGTGGAGCAACTGACGATGGGTTCCGCGTTTGGGTTCGGGGCCTTGGTCATCGACACCGTGCAGGCGCGACAAATTCCCATACCGCAGCAAAATTTGGTGCCGGTCAAGCTGGGCGTCATCATCTCGTGCATGTAGTCGAGCAGCTTGATGTCACCTGCGTCATCCTGAACAGACTGCGGCTGTCCATTGATCGTGAAGGAAATGGTCATGACTGTAATCCTTCCAAGACTTTTTCGGATGTGATGGGCAAAGACGTAAGGCGCACGCCTATTGCGTCCTTGATCGCGTTTGAAATCGCAGGCGGGATCGAACACATGACAGCCTCGGCGATGCCGCGACCCTGTCCATTATCGCCGGGCGTTTCAGGCATAATGTGCAGTTCTTGGGATCGTTCGCCTTCAACGTAAGATGTTTTGATTGGCACATCCTGAAAACGGGCGACATGATATCGGTTCAGGTTCCATGTGCCATTTGCGGGACCCGCCATGCCGGGCGGTAGGTCTTCGTGTAGTGTGTAGCTTATCGCCATTGCCACGCCGCCTTGGCTTTGGCCTGATACCAATTCGCGCACATGCACGCGGCCTGCATTCAAAACGCTGACTACGTTTTTGACTTGGACCCGACCTGTGTCGGTATCCACGGTCACGGCGACAATGTTGACGCAAGGAGCCCAAACAAAACGGGAGAACGCTTTGGTATGGTCTTGTGGCCCGAACCCGTTTTGCCGTTTGACAGGTTGGGCTTGGGTGTCACCATCCAGATAGATCGCAAGACCGTCCAAGATCAGATGTTCGGTACCACCGCCAATTTCATAGTCACCTTCGGCCCATGTATTCTGGAAATAGGCGTGGCCGAGCGTACCGCGCGGCAGGTTCATCTCCCCCGCGATTGCCGCGATATCTGTCAACGTGATCGGGTCGGTTGCGCCATTTACGAGCGTAAGCGCGCCGTCGATCCAAGTGACGTCTGCCGCTGTTAGGTCAGGCAGGCCCCAGACCTGTCGGGCAACTGGCAACACAGTCGCAATAAAGAAGGCTTTCGCCGTTTGCTGGACCACGTGCACTTGATGCAGTGCGGTTAGGCAGGCGGATGACGATCCCACGCCCTTTGCCGTCCAACTTGGATTGTCCCAACGCAGGCCGTCAGGGTCATCGGTCGTAAGGCCGGTTTGCCCAAACAATGTATACCCCCCCATATCAACCTGCGTGGCATTTGACCCTAGGATATCGCCAATGACGACGCCAAGGGTCGTTGCCGACCCGTTGCCCATGTCAACTGCATCGGATTGCACGCAGAACGTACCGTCGTCTTGCAGTATTACAGCAGCTACTGTGCCATCGCCCGACGTGCCGTAGGCCTGCAACGACATTGCCATTCCCGTCCCATAGGATTTGCCAACCGTTTCGTTCTTGAGTTTTAAGTCCGCGCGATCACGCCAAAGAGGATGTTGCTCCGCGACATCCAGCATCTGACTGAGCTGCAGTTCCTGATCAATCGGTCCACCAACGACCGTTGTTTCACCTTTTTTGATGATGTTCTTGCGACGCAACGCAATCGGATCCCATTCTTGATTACGTGCGATATCGTCGAGCGCCGTTTCAATCGCAAAGAACGCCTGTGGGCCACCGAACCCGCGCTGCGACCCACCCGAGATATTTTCGGAATGGATCGCATCCGCATAGATATTCGCCATCGGCGTCTTGTAGGCGCCACCAGCGCAAAGGGCGGCAAGGCTGGCGACATAAGGGCTTAGGTTTTTGCGTCCACCCCCATCAAACTGCATCGTCATTGCGATATTCTGCAGCATCATGTCCGGTCCGACCGACACCTGTCCCTGCAGCGTTGCGGCGTGTCGTTTCAGGCCAACGCGGAACTGTTCGAACCGATCATACATCAGTTTTACGGGGCGTCCGTCCGTGAAGGCGGCAGTTAATGCCAGCATCAACGAAAACGGAGATTTATCGCGACCGCCAAATCCTCCGCCCGGATAGCAACTGGTCAGTTCGACTGCGCTTAATTTATGCGGGGCGTCATCTTCATCATTATAAATCGACAAAATGTCTTTGACGTCGCCGTCAGGAGATTGCGTGCCGAGAACCAATCGCAACGTTTTTTCAGGCGTGGTTTCGTCCAGCCAAGCAAGTCCTGCCTCAGGTTCCATGAACATCGGATCCATGGCCCGCATGTCGCAGGCTAAGTCTTGTTGGATCAGGCCATCAATTTGAGAAAGGCGATCGTCAATCTTTTGGCGGTATCCCTCGACTTCGTAAGGATATGTGTAGGCGTTGGCCGTTGCGGAATCGAACGTCTCGCCGTCCAAGGCGTATTTGACGTAGGTCGTCTTGGGGTCGAATGCGACACCTTTTGGGGGCAAAGGCCCCTCGGGATCGCCGTAGGACTGGAATTGGTTGTCTTGGAATTGCATCGCTGTGCGGGCGGCATGATAACTTGGAAAGTCATCGAAGATCAGCAAAGCCACGGCTTGCCCAAGGAAGTCCGGCACATTGCCGGGCTGAACGATCAGATCGTAAACAACTGCGCTGGGACGATCAAAACCTTCGGGGTCGGGTGCGATGCTGGCCAGCGCTTCGATCTGTTCGTCGATATGTAAATCACGCGCAGAACTGATTTGCGGAGATCGCTGGGCGTCGCTGAGTTGGTCACCTAGGATCAGCTTGCCCTTTTTGGCAGCGGGCGGCAGTGCGTAGGACTTGATCCCCAGAAAGACCTGTTCAGTCGTAAGCGCACGCAAGAACATCGCATAGCATTGTTTCGTCGGCCAGGGCGTGCCCATATCGGCGGCGCTGAAATCACGCGCGTAGACTTTTTGGCCCGTCACCTTCGCGACACCATCAATCCGTTGTGTCGCAACACCGGGTGAAGGTGATGCAGTATTCCCAACTTGGGCCTGACTTGCCTGTCCGGCTGAACTGGGCGGGGGCAAGAAAGACGCGACAACGATACCTGCCGATGTTTGTAAGAAACGCCTGCGGCTGATGTGGGATGACCGTGCTGACGGTATGTGTTTCATCTAAGTGCTTCCAACGTTGATTGATTTGGAAAACAGCAACTCTGTATTCAACCAAAGCATGTGCGAAGTTGACCTAACGGTATGTCGCATAGCTTACACTTGGGGCTGACAATGCCCCTAGATCGTGCGAATTCCCGAGTGGGATGGTACAAAACTACGTCCAATTGCGGCAAGTATAATACAAATTTGCCATAATTGGGGTATTTTGGAATGCCACCAAAAATTTAATGCATAAATTAACTCAATAAACTCAAGGGTTGTAAGCCTCTGACGCCCGGTCAGACGCAAACTGGTGAACAATCTGTGAAATCGACGAGAACTGGTCTCATTTTGTACGCAATTGGTACCCAACACTATGTCTCATTGCCGGGCTACCGGTCGAAACCAAGACGACACAATATGTGAATTCATCACAACGTTGTCTGGTGGGTAAATCTTGTGAGGAGACAAACAATGAAGAACTCAGGTTTTTCTATCAAGGCAGGTGCATTCTGCATTCTATCTATCGTAGGCGCAGCGGTTCTACCGACCAACGTCATGGCTGGCGACGTTACACTGAAGTCCGCCGATGGTACTGTGAACTTGACCGGCGAATTTCTGGCATTTGAAGACAACAGCTACATGGTACGCACACCACTGGGTGACCTGCGGATCGCAGCGACCCGGGTGACGTGTGAAGGCGAATCTTGCCCCGTTTTCGAAATCGATAGCGCGGATGTCCAAATCGCAGGTTCCGATACGCTGGGTAGCGGCCTTGTCCCACTGCTTTTGGAAGGCTACGCTGGTAATATCCAAGCCGCAGCCACGATTAGTGCTGGCGCGGACAACAACATCGTCGCTGAATTGATCGGCGATGACGGCTACGGCGATAATCTGGGATCTTACCTGGTCAAATCGGCTGGTTCCAACGACGCTTTTAGCACACTGCTTGAAAACGAGGCACACATCGGGATGTCATCCCGCCGTATTCGCCCAGATGAAGCCCGTGCATTGCGCGACGCTGGTGCAGGCAACATGGTGAGCCCATCGCAAGAGCATATCGTTGCGGTCGATAGCCTTGTTGTGATTACACACCCGAGCAACCCAATTGATACACTGACAACCGAAGAGCTCGGTAAAATCTATTCCGGTGAGATCAAAGATTGGTCCGAAGTCGGCGGTAATCCAGGCAAAATCCTGGTTGTTGATCGTCCAGAAGGGTCTGGTACACGGGCTGTGTTCTCCAACGCCATTTTCGGTGACAAGCCAGAGCTTGAATTGGCCCCGCTCGAAGTACGTATCGCCAACGACAACAGCAAAGTGTCTGAGGTGGTCAATGAGTACGAAAATGCGATTGGTTTTGTTGGATACGCCTTCCAACGTGGTGCCAAGCCGCTGACGTTGATCAACGAATGTGGCCTCTCGATCCGCGCCGACGCGTTCTCTGCACGGACAGAAGAATATGCGCTGCAGCGTCGCCTATACCTATATAACCGCGCAGATGCGGATTCAGAGCAGATGTCTGACTTCCTGACATACGCGACTTCGCCTGCGGCCGATGCTGTCATCTCGAAGTCGGGTTTCATCGGCCTGAGCATTGATCGCCGGATCCAATCTTTGGACAGTGATCGTGGACGGGCCCTGCTGAACACGAATGTCGATGCTTACGAAGGCGCATTCATGCGGGATATGTTGGCGAAAATGGTCGAATATGACCGTCTATCCACAACTTTCCGTTTCCGGACTGGATCATCCGCATTGGATGAACGTGGTTTGGTCGATATGCAGCGCTTGGCTGATTACTTGAAAGCCGAACCTGACGCAGAAGTTCTGTTCGTTGGCTTTACAGACGATGTTGGTGCATTTGATAGCAACCGCAAATTGTCTGAGGATCGTGCAAACCAAGCGTTGGCACAATTTGAACAATTCCTTGGTGATGACATTGCCGGATATACGCTCGATTCAGCTGGCTACGGCGAAATTGCGCCATCGGGTTGTAACGTGTCCAGCGAAGGCCGTCGCATCAACCGTCGTGTGGAAGTTTGGGTGAAAACAGCTGGCTAAGCCACGCTATTCCCCCAATTCCAGACTGTTCCAGAGCCGCAATTTGGCTGTGAACAGTCTTAGACAAAGGAAACAATATGTTTGAAAAAACCACATCAGAAGGTGCGACGTCACACGTCAAGTTGGCTCATGTCTTTAAAGGTGCCGTAGCAGCGATTAGCCTATGGGCCGCATCTCCGGCCATGTCTGCGGACATCACAAAAGACGTCGGTTCAAGTGAAAGGGTCAACCTTTCCGGTCAACTGGGCACGTTGTCTGAACGCATCACGGCCGCGGCTTGCAATCTGAGCGCTGGCGTTGCCACAACCGAAGCTGCTGCAGTACTGCATATCTCGACGCATCACTTCAGCCGCATCAATCAAGCGCTTTTGGCGGGCAACCGTGGCTTTGGTATCTTGGGCGAAGAAACGCGTCCGCGGACCTTGCGTGCGATCGAAGATCTCAACGCGAAATGGGAACCATTGCAAGAGCTTGCCAATGGCCTAGAAGCCGCATCGAATGATATCGGTGCCGTGGAAAGCCTTGCTGAGCAAAGTGATCCATTGCAGCGCGAAGCCCAAATTCTCGTGTCAGAGATTACGGGCCAATACGCTGATCCGGTCGCCTTGCTACATGCTGATGCCTTGCTTTTGGAAATCGCAGGCCGCCAGCGTATGCTGTCCAACCGGATGTCGAAGAACGTATGTCTGATCGCATCAGACGTGCACGACGAAGAAGCCATGGCTGAATTGAGCGAGACGATCACATTGTTTGAAATCTCGCTTGGTGCATTGCAAAACGGCATGGAAAGCGTGGGCGTTCGTCCACCGCCAAACGATGCCATTGCTGCTGGTCTTCAGGTTGTTGCTGACGAATGGGCGACGATCCGTCCTGTTCTCGAGGCAACTCTCGGCGGTGCAGAATTGACTGACGAGATGCGTGCAGAGGTCTTCCTTGCTTTCCTTGGCATGGAAGGACGTATGAACAACGTTGTGACGCAATACATGAAGAACTCGAAGCAAGTCTTCGGCTAAGGTTCGAAAAGTGAAAGCGAAAACGGCGGCGCAGATGATGCGCCGCCGTTTTGCATTGAATTTCTTCAATCTATCCGTCGATGCGCACAGCCGACAATGCAATCGCTTTCTGGTAAACCGTCGCAGCATTCCATTCATTCAGAACGCGGAAGTTTTGCGTACCTTCCTGATACGGCTGACCTGGCTGCCATCCCTTTTGGCGCAAGAAATTGGCGGTCGATGCAAGCGAATCCGAAACAGAATAAAGATCAACGCGGCCGTTGCGGTCTGCGTCGACACCGTAGGTCAATGCGTTGCCGGGCAGGAACTGTGTATGTCCCATTTCGCCGTGAGCAGCACCGCGCTGATTAGGCGCAAGGCCTCCGCGATCAACGAGCTTGAGCGCTGCAATCGCATGCGGCACAAAGAACGCCGAGCGGCGGCAGTCGTAGGCGACCGTTGTGATAGAATCGACAACAGGGGTGTTGCCAAGGTTGCGACCAAAACCAGTTTCCATGCCGTGAATCGCAAGTAAAATGCCCGCAGGAACGCCGTAAACTTGTTCGAGGGACGTATAGAACGCCGGATTTTGCGATTTCACGCGGCGGGCTTGCCCTGCAAAGCTATCAAGCGATCCTAGACGGATGCGAATGAAATCATCGAGCGCATATTTCACACCGCGCTGGTTCCGGTCTGCGGCAATTGTAGACGTAGAATAGGACGCGTTTGCAAGGGCTTGCAGACCAGCCTGACCAACGCCGTTGGCAGCGGCTTCGGCGGCAAAGGCCTGTTTCCAAGCCGCAAAACCGCTAGCGTCGTTCCCGCAAGTTGCTGCCATAGCTGTGCTTGCCATGAGCGCAATGCCAACGGCAGTCGAAAGTGTCTTAAACATGAATATCGTTCCCCAACTCAGTAAAGTTGGGCGAACTCTATCACGTAGGGGCAGGGTGCCAAGGTCAGGCTTTCCCTATCATTCCCCGTTAATCGCGTGTGCCAGCAAAGCGTTCAGCCCATTCTGCGCGTTCATCGTCCGTGATTTTGCGGAACAGGTTTTCAGGCACTTCAAACGCGTGCCCGATAGGCAGGGCATTAAGCGCGACTGTCATGTCCGTTGGCCAAGCGCCATTTTCCGTCTTCATGGCCGTCAACATCGCAGCACTTGCGTCCGGAATGAACGGTTTCGACAGGATCGCATAGATGCGGATCAGGTTCAGGCCCACACGGACCTGCATCGCAGCCGTTTCTGGTTCGGTTTTGAACGTGGTCCAAGGCGCGTTGGCTTGTAGGTATTCATTGCCCAACACCCAGATCGCACGCAATTCAGCCGCGGCTTTGCGGACTTCAACGGTGTCCATGAACCCTTCATAGGCTTGCACGCGTGCAGTCAGATCAGCGATCAATTGTTCCTCTGCTGGCCCAAAAGCGACGCCATCTGGCACGGCTTCAGAGAATTTCGAGCGGCAGAATTTGGTGATCCGGCTGACAAAGTTTCCAAGCACATCTGCGAGGTCTTTGTTGGTATCGGTTTGGAACTGGTCCCACGTGAATTCTGCGTCAGACGATTCCGGTGCGTGCGACAAAAGCCACCAGCGCCAGTAGTCGGACGGCAGCAATTCGAGCGCCTGATCCATAAACACACCACGCCCGCGCGAGGTTGAGAATTGGCCGCCATCATAGTTCAAGTAGTTGAAAGATTTGATGTAGTCGACCAGCTTCCAGTCCTGATCCATGCCCATGATCGTGGCCGGAAACGACAGCGTGTGGAATGGCACGTTATCTTTGCCCATGAACTGGGTGTAGGTCACGTCGTCTGCACCTTTGTCAGTGCGCCACCAGCTTTCCCAATCGGTCCCTTTGCCCGCATCAACCCATTCTTGGGCGCAGGCGATGTATTCGATCGGCGCATCGAACCACACGTAGAAGACTTTGCCTTCCATGCCCGGCCAATCCTCTGTCCCGTTTTTGACGGGAACGCCCCAATCAAGATCGCGTGTGATCCCGCGGTCCTGCAACCCGTCGCCGTCATTGAGCCACTTCTTCGCAATAGACGTTGTCAGGACAGGCCAGTCTTTCTTGCTTTCGATCCAATCGGCCAATGCGCCTTTCAGTTCTGACTGGCGCAGGTACAGGTGTTTGGTCGTTCGGACTTCCAGATCAGTCGATCCGGAAATTGTAGAATGTGCATCAATCAGATCGGTTGGGTCCAATTGCTTCGTGCAATTGTCACATTGATCGCCACGCGCACTGTCAAAACCACAATTTGGGCAGGTGCCTTCGATATAGCGATCCGGCAGGAAACGACCGTCAGCGATGGAATAGACCTGTTCTTCGGTGACTTCGCGGATCAACCCTTGTTCAGCCAAGCGACCGGCAAAAGCTTGTGTGAGCGCGTGGTTTTGCGGTGATGAAGACCGGCCAAAATGATCGAACGACAGACCAAAACCGTCTGCAATCTTGGCCTGTACATCATGCATTTCAGCACAATATTCCGCGACGGGCTTGCCGGCTTTTGCGGCGGCTAGTTCTGCCGGCGTGCCATGTTCGTCGGTTGCACACAAAAACAACACCTCATGGCCGCGTCCGCGCAAGTAGCGGGCGAACAAATCTGCAGGCAATTGACTGCCCACAAGGTTACCAAGATGCTTGATCCCGTTGATGTAAGGAATAGCTGAAGTGATCAGATGACGGGCCATAATTCGTGTCCTTTAAGGTCTTGAAGGACTTCTAACCGCGTCGGCGCGCAGATGCCAGTCGGATGCCAAACTGTCGTGCAGTTTCGCGAATGTCGGCGGTGTCGCTTTTCATTTTGATCTTCGCGGGATTATATGGCCCCAAATCCATTGCAGGAGATCATCAATGAAAATTCAAGCAGTTTTGGCCGCAGTCGCAATTTCCATGGCAGCACCGGTCGCTGCCCAAGACCTCTATGTTGGGGCAGGGCTTGATTACGGCTACCCACATTCAGGCGATAAAGAATTCTTCGGGTCTTTGATGGCGGGGGTTGTATTTGATGTGGGTCCAGTGGGGATCGGCATCGAAGGGGACACGGGCCACCAGTTTGGCGACGGCGACGGGCGCGAAACTTCGCGGGTCCGTGGCCTTGTGACCTATGACTTTGGACGGTTTACGGGGATCGCAAGTGCGGGCGCCGTCCAATACAAGATCGGTAACAGCGTCACGGACGGTGAAACTTACGGCTTGGGCGCGCAGATGCCCGTGACGGATCGTTTTGACGGACGTTTTGAGATGATCCGCGATTTTGTCGGCGGTGATTTTGGAACCGATGTGACAACAACGCGGTTGTCGATGTTGTACAAGTTCTAATTGGACCTCGGAAAAGGACGCTCCCCTCTTATGAAAATGCTTAAGCTTGGCCGCACCGACATTGAAGTTAGCGATTGGTGTCTCGGCACGATGACCTACGGCAACCAAACGCCTGAAACCGACGCGCATCAGCAAATGGATATGGCTTTGGACGCTGGTATCAATTTCTTTGACACTGCCGAGGCGTATCCGGTGAACCCCATTTCTGCGGAAACTGCGGGGATGTCAGAAAGCATCGTTGGCAATTGGATCAAATCAAGCAGGCGGCGCGACGACGTTGTAATCGCCACGAAGGTGTCTGGACCAAATCCGGGATGGGTGCGCGACGGCCGTGGCTACGATGGTGAGGTGATCAGAGAGGCGGTTGATGCGTCGCTGAAGCGTCTCCAAACGGACGTCATCGACTTGTATCAGATGCATTGGCCGGTCCGCGGGTCTTATATGTTCCGCCAAAACTGGACGTATGATCCGTCGGGTCAGGATCGCGCGCAGACCATGGATCATATGATGGACGTGCTAACTGCACTTGATGACATGGTGAAGGCAGGCAAAATTCGCAGCATTGGCATGTCCAATGAATCCGCGTGGGGCATGACGCAATGGACCCGTCTTGCGGAAGAAAACAACTTGCCGCGCATGGCGTCTGTGCAAAACGAATATTCCTTGATGTGCCGCCTTTACGATACCGACATGGCGGAAATGGCCGTGAACGAAGATGTGACATTGTTGTCGTTTTCACCGCTGGCTTGCGGGCTCTTGTCTGGCAAATATCAAGGCGGCGCTGTGCCTGATGCCAGCCGCTTGTCCTTGAATGGCGATCTGGGCGGGCGCATGACGGATCGCACTTTGCCTGTCACACAGGTCTATCTTGATCTTGCCGCGAAACATGACTTGGATCCAATGCACATGGCAATGGCGTGGCAACGCACACGACCGTTCCCCGTTTCTGCGATTTTTGGTGCAACGACGACGGCACAATTGAGCCATCTGCTAAAAGGGCTTTCATTGAACTTGTCGGATGAGATTTGCCAAGAAATTGATGCGACGCATCGCGCGCATCCGATGCCCTACTAATCACACGTCAACGGCGTATGTTTTTCTCCAAGCGATAACCGCAGATCAGGGCACGTTTCCCGCTTGTCACGCGCGTTGAAATCGCGGACGGTCATCCCAATAAAAGTGGGAGACATTGCATGCCGTTAGAGATGAACCGTGAGGTGTTTATCACCTGTGCCGTGACAGGGTCGGGCGGCACGCAGGATCGCAGCCCTCATGTGCCGCGGTCGCCTGAACAAATTGCGGTAAGCGCCATTGATGCCGCCAAGGCGGGTGCCGCAGTGGTTCATTGTCACGTGCGTGATCCGGAAACCGGTGTGCCGTCCCGCGATTTGGCGCTGTATCGCGAGGTGACTGATCGCATTCGCGATGCAGAGGTCGACGTTGTCCTGAACCTGACTGCGGGTATGGGCGGCGACATCGTATTTGGTGGAACGGACGCGCCATTGCCGCCCGTTGCTGGCACCGACATGGTGGGTGCCGCCGAGCGTGTCGCGCACGTGGCCGAGTGCTTGCCAGAAATCTGCACGCTTGATTGCGGCACAATGAACTTCGCAGAAGCCGACTATGTCATGACCAATACGCCCGGCATGTTGACTGCCATGGGGCGGATGATGACGGAACTGGGCGTCAAACCCGAAATCGAAGCTTTCGACACCGGACACCTTTGGTACGCCAAACAACTGGTCAAAGACGGTGTGCTGGCACCTGACGCCTTGGTACAGCTTTGCATGGGGGTGCCTTGGGGCGCGCCCGATGATCTGAATACGTTCATGGCGATGGTCAATAACGTACCTGATACGTGGACATTTTCAGCCTTTGGGTTGGGACGATCACAGATGCCGTATGTCGCGGCCTCTGTTCTTGCAGGTGGGAACGTCCGTGTCGGTTTGGAAGATAACCTGATGCTCGACCGCGGCGTTCTCGCGACCAATGCGCAATTGGTTGAAAAGGCTGTGGGCATCGTCGAGAACCTTGGCGCACGGATCATCGGCCCTGATGAGGTACGCAAAAAGTTGGGGCTGACAAAACAGTCCCCACGATCATGAAGCGGCTTCTATTCGCAATCGCTTTGGCCGGATGCTCCGCCCCGCTACCCGACGAACCCGTTGGTGGACTGTTCGAAGTCTATCGCGATACAGACGTGCAAATCGCATCAAAGGCGCTGTTCGAACCTGAAAAGTACCTCGGTACTTGGTACGAAGTTGCACGGTTCCCCGTGCCATTCGAACGCGGTTGCGCGGGCGTGACAGCGGAATACGGACAGGGCGATAATGGTCAGATCACGGTATTGAACACCTGCCGCAATCTTGACGGCACTGTCCAGTCAACGATTTCAGGTTTTGCGGACATTGTCGGGCCGGGGCGGCTTGCTGTGACGTTCCCGACATTGCCATTCGGCGCGTCCGATTATTGGGTTTTGTGGACCGACGATGGATACCGCACTGCTGTCGTAGGCGCGCCCGACGGCAGGTCCGGGTGGATCCTGAATAGGGATCCGGACATCCCCGCGGACCGCTTGAATGCCGCGCGAGAAGTGCTTGATTTTAATGGATATGACTTGTCGCGACTTGTCATGGTACCGCAAGGAAACGTGGAATGACACGCATAGCAGCAATCATTGGTGGCGGGGTTATTGGCGGCGGGTGGGCTGCGCGATTCCTGCTGATGGGATGGGACGTACAGGTCTTTGATCCCGATCCCGAAGCCAAGCGCAAAATCGACGAAGTTCTCGCGAACGCGCGGCGTTCATTGCCGGGCTTGTCTGATGTGGCACTGCCCGACGAAGGGCAGCTTAGCTACCATGATAATGTCCAAGACGCGGTACGGGGCGCATGCTGGATTCAGGAAAGCGTGCCAGAGCGGTTGCCGTTAAAACATAAGGTCTACCAGTCCCTTCAAGAACACTGTGAAGGCGACGCAATCATCGGGTCCTCGACGAGCGGATTCAAACCTTCTGAATTGCAAGAAGGGGCAACGCGGCCAGCCCAGATCGTGGTCACGCACCCTTTTAATCCGGTCTATTTGCTGCCGTTGATTGAATTGGTTCCATCGGATCAGAACTCGCCTGAACTGATTGATCAGGCGAAAGAAATTCTGACGGACATTGGAATGTACCCGTTACATGTACGCGCGGAAATCGACGCGCATATCGCGGACCGCTTTCTAGAGGCTGTCTGGCGCGAGGCGCTTTGGCTGATCAAGGACGGCGTGGCAACGACGGAAGAAATCGATAACGCGATCCGTTACGGTTTTGGTCTGCGTTGGGCGCAAATGGGCCTGTTCGAAACCTATCGCATTGCCGGTGGCGAAGCAGGCATGCGTCATTTCATTGAACAGTTCGGTCCGTGTTTGTCATGGCCTTGGACGAAGCTGATGGATGTGCCTGACCTTACAGACGACCTGATTGATCAGATCGCATCGCAATCTGACGATCAGTCAGGCCATCACACCATCCGCGATCTTGAACGCATTCGTGACAACAATCTGGTGACGATCTTGCGGGGCCTCAAGGCGCAGGACTATGGCGCTGGAACGCTGTTGAAAGCGCAAGATGCCAACATGAGTACTTTGGCGAAAGGTATTGATGATATTGTTAAATTGGCTGAACTTGTCATCACGGTGCAACGCGCTGTTCCGCTTGATTGGACAGACTACAACGGTCACATGAACGAAGCGCGATACCTGCAAGCCTTCGGGGACGCCACAGATCAGTTGATGCACATCATTGGTTGCGACGCTGATTATATCGCATCCGGTGGTAGCTATTTTACTGCGGAAACGCACATTCGTCATATTGATGAAGTGCATGCAGGCACGAAGATTAAGGTCGAGACGCAAGTCCTTTCTGGAGAAGGGAAAAAGCTTCATTTGTTCCACCGTATGATGGAAGGTGATCGACTGATCGCCACAGGTGAACATATGCTCATTCACGTCAGTCTTGAGACACGCAAAGCGAGCTTGCCTGACGCGCGGGTTTCAATCCCATTGGCAAAACTTGCGGCAGCGCATGCTGATCTGCCTTTGCCTAAAGGTGCAGGGGCAGCAGTTGGTGTGCGCTGATGACAAGCACTGACCTTGCCCGCTTTGGTGTGATAGCGTGATCGCAACTTGGGTATGGATCACGTGCCTCGCCGCGTTTTCGCAGGCGCTGCGGTTCATGTTCCAAAAGAAATTGAAGGTCGCGGGGCTTTCGACGGCGGGTGCTACCTTTGCGAGGTTCTTCTTTGCAGCACCCTTTGTGGTCGCCATTGCCGTTGCATATGCGTCGGCGACCGGACAAGGTTTGCCGGAGGTGCCGGGCGTTTTCTGGTTGCACGTCATGGTCGGCGGGGCGTCGCAAATTCTTGCAACGATGTGTGTCGTCGCATTATTTTCGCATCGGAATTTCGCAGTCGGGATTACGTTTAAGAAGACCGAAGTCCTGCTAAGCGTTCTCATCGGGTTCATCATTCTTGGCGACGTGGTTACATTGCCTGCGCTGATCGCGGTTCTCATCGGGCTTGGCGGCGTATTGCTATTGGCTGACCCGCCAGAGGCAACCGGTCCATGGCGCAAACGCATCCTGAATAGAGCAGTCCTATTGGGGCTGACGTCGGGTCTGTTTTTTGGACTGTCCGGCGTCAGCTACAGAGGGGCGTCATTGTCCATTGCGGAAGGTGACACCTTTTACCGCGCGATTGTCGCGATGGCCTTCGTCGTTGTTTTTCAATTTCTTGCCATGACTTTGTGGCTCAAGTTGCGCGAAACGGGACAAATCAGGGCGGTGCTACGTGCGTGGCGTGTCGTCAGTCTTGTTGGCCTCACCAGCATGATCGGCACGATGTGTTGGTTTTCAGCTTTTACGTTGCAATCCGCCGGATACGTGAACGCGGTCGGGCAAATCGAATTGCTGTTTTCAATCGCGATCGGGGCGCTCGTCTTTGGCGAAAGAATTTCGCGTCGTGAGTGGCAAGGTCTGATCTTGCTGACGGGCAGTATCGTGATGTTGGTCTTGGTGGCCTAAAGCGGGTCAGCGTTGCCTAATCTGGAAATCAGGTGTGCTTCGTCATCGTTGCGAAAGAAAGGAACTGATGCGATGGGGCCGTCACGGTCAATGTGATCAATCAATTCAGCCAGAACAACTTTCGTGATGAAGGGTAGGTCAAACCGGCGCGCATCTTTTAGTGGGACCCATTGCAGATGGGACAATTCATCTTCAGCGGTCGAAAAATCATCCGGATCAGATGCGAGTGCGGCCGCATCGGCAAGGAAAAAGCGGGCGTCAAAACGACGCGGCCGACCATGCGGCGTGACCGCACGGAAAAAGAATGACAGCGGAGATGGATCAGGTCGAAAGCCTGTCTTGGCAAAGTCTGCCCAGTCCGCTGGCGCATCATCCCAAGGTTCCGATGTCCCCAAAATCTGACCGGTTTCTTCCCAAAGCTCACGAATGGCCGCCGCCGTTAAGGCCGTCGCGGGTAAGTCAGATTCGGATTCAAGGCGGTTTTCACACGTTGGATTTAGTGGCGGCAAATTGAGGTGCGCGTCACCTGGATCAACAGCGCCTCCCGGAAAGACAAACTTACCGGGCATAAACGCCGCTGAACTGCCGCGCTGTCCCATTAGAACGGACGTCCGATCCCGCAAAACGATGACCGTAGCCGCATCACGGAGCGCCGATTTATCCATCATTTACTCCGCCTGACCGAATCCATGCATCCGTTTGGCCCATTGAATGCCGACAATCATGCCTTTCAGGCGCGGCAGCAGATAGAGCGACAGTGCAACGCTACCGACCGTAAAAATCGTGGCCATCACCAATGGTTCGGGACGAAACCACGACCAAACAAAGTGAATGCCAAAACCCAAAATATGCGCGACGATCAGAATGGTCAGATATGCAGGGCCGTCGTCAGCACGGTGGTGCGACAGTGTTTCAGAGCAGACCGGACATTGATCTGCAACCTTAAGATAGCCGTCAAACATATGTCCTTCGCCGCAATTCGGGCATTTGCGCTGCAGTCCGCGCCACATCGCAGGCTTCATCGGGCGATCGGCCATGTCGGTCGTTTGAGCAATGTCAGTCATCTGATTTCCTTTTCACACACTACATGCGCCTTTGTTCGACGTTTGAAAAGGGAGGGAAGCCCTTATGCGGCAGGATGCCTCGGGTCAGTGAAAAAAAGTGAAAAAGTTGCGACGGAAGTTTTTTGTGCAGTCGTTTGAAAGACAGATCCGGCGGTAATCCGGCAATGACTGAAAAGGAAAAGTTATGAAAACTCCAGTATTGATGGCAGCAATCGTTGCAGGCTTTGGTTTGGTTGCAACGGGTGCGCAGGCACAGGAACGCCCCGATTTTGCGACATTGGACACGAACGGTGATGGCTCAATCACAGTGGAAGAACTTGCCGCACAGGGCGAGCAACGCTTTGCGACAGCCGACACTAATGGCAATGGTGCCCTGTCCGAAGCAGAGCTTCTGGCGCGTGCGTCGGAACGTTCAGAAGGGCGCGCAGCACAGATGGTCGAACGTATGTTGGAACGCCTTGACGAAAACGGCGACGGCGAAATCCAGCAATCCGAATTGCCAGAACGTGACGGTAATCGTGCCGAGCGGGCATTTGAACGTGCCGATTCTGATGATGACGGCGTGATCAGCGAAGATGAATTCGAAGCCGCCTCTGAACGTGGTGGTCGTGGTGGTCGTGGCGAACGCGGTGGCAAGAATGGCGGGCGTCACGGTCACGGCGGTGGTCGCGGCTGATCTGATCGCAAAGAGGGGTTGTTTGTGCCGATAAAATGATGTGGCCTCACACCTGATGACAGACACGATCGATCCCTCGATGCCAGATGCGGCATTGCTTGCGGCTTATGCGGCAGGTGATTCCTGTGCGGCGCAGGCCCTAGCGTCCCGGCTGTTGCCGGGGGTTTTAGGGCAGGCCACGCGCATGTTGTCTGATCGGATGGAAGCCGAAGACGTTGCTCAAGAGGCGATGATGCGACTTTGGAAAATCGCGCCTGACTGGCGTGATGGCGAAGCGCAAATTTCGACTTGGTTGTACCGTGTGGTGGCCAATCTTTGTACGGATCGCCTGCGTAAAAGGAACAGAGGCGCGTCCGTTGGGATGGATCAGATCGCAGAACCGGCTGATCCAACACCGGGGGTGGCCGATCAACTACAAACCCGCGCGCGGATGGCTGCCTTATCCGACGCGATGGCACAATTGCCGGAACGACAAGCGCAAGCCGTGTCATTGCGGCATCTCGAAGGGCTCGCGAACCCTGAAATCGCGCAGATCATGGACATTAGCGTGCGGTCCGTGGAAAGTCTAACAGCACGTGGAAAGCGGGCTCTTGCTAGTCTTTTGGCAGGACGCCGCGCAACACTGGGGTACGACGATGACTGATCAGAATCAGACCGAACTTGATGATTTGCTGGGACAAACGGCGCAGATCAAACCGACCGTTCCCTCAGATTTGATGGCAAGGGTTCTGATCGATGCTGTGCAAGTACAACCGCGCAACATTGCCCCCTCGCAGCAAACGCTTTGGGGCGCGGTCCTTGATATGATCGGCGGCTGGCCAGCAATCGGTGGGATCGCCATGGCGGGTGTAGCTGGGCTGTGGATCGGTGTTGCGCCACCTGTTGGGCTGGAAAATATGGCGACGACTGTGCTTGGTTCAACGCAAACTGTCGATTTGTTCGGCGGTGATATGCTTGGCAACTTCAGTGATGGAGTGGATGGGTAATATGCAGAAACAGACGAAACCACGTCGCGTTTGGCGTATTGTTCTTGTGACGTCGCTGGCGATAAACCTACTGATACTAGGTCTGGTCGGCGGCGCGTACTTGCGGAGCGGTGGGACGCCTCCGGGTGCGTTTGACGTGCGACTAGGGCCGTTGACTGCAGCGCTGCCTCCGAAGGATCGACGCGAGATTGGTGATCAATTGCGGCGTGGTCCAGGCAAGCCTGGGCTTTCTCGTCTGGAACGCCGCCAAGCGTTTGAGGACTTGATCTTGGTGCTTGAAAGTCAACCATTTGATCCAGAGGCGTTGTCGCGCATTTTTCAAATTCAGCAGGAACGTCAATTTGAGCTTCAGGGAAGGGCCTTGGCCGCGTTCGTCGTGCGGGTAACTGAAATGACTTTGGAAGAACGCACTGCCTTTGCTGGTCGCCTACGAGAAAACAGTGAACGTCGTGGAAATCGCGACGATCAACGACCGCCGCGACCCAACTCAGGCGGCTGAGTGTGCAAGGGAAACGCGGTCCCGGCCGGATGATTTAGCGATATACAATGCACCGTCCGCTTGGTGGCACATGTCGTCCGCTCCGATGATGTCTGTGCTCTCGACGCATCCAACGGCGACGCCGACTGAGATGGTAACGCGCAATGGCTGCCTATTCGCCCCGACGCTGAAGTGTTTCTGATTGACCAAGCGACACAGGCGGTTTGCTGCAGTCTGCGCTTGTTCTGGTGTGCTATGGGGAAGTGCGACCAGAAATTCTTCACCGCCGACGCGTGCAATTAGATCAATTGCGCGCAGATTGTTGCGCAATCGATCGGCAAGTTCGACTAGTACGGCGTCACCCGCCGCGTGCCCGTGTGTGTCATTGATGGCTTTGAAATGATCGATATCGATCATCATCACCGCAAATTCCTGTCCTGTCTTTTTCGACTGCTTGGCAATTTCAGTTAGGTAGGGGGTCGCATACCTGCGATTGTACAGCCCAGTCAGCGGATCAGTGACCGCCGCTTTAAGCCCATCCCGTACGGTCGTGCGCAATTGTTCCTGTTGCCGCTTGCGCCGAGCCAGCGCGACACACCGAATGCCCAATTCATCCGACGCAACAGTTGTTGTGATGACATCATCAGCGCCAAGATCGAGCGCCATCGCGGCTGTTTCGACGGCATCGGATGATAAGCTAACAAGTTGGGAAATATGGCGTGTTTGATCACGTGATCGCAGATCCGCGACAAGACGGAACAGATCCTCGCGCGGGTTGCGCATGGTCGTACTGTCAATAACGAACAAGTCTGGGTTCTGAGAGATTGCGGTCGTTCTGAGAACTTCATCAATGCCAAGGACCGTCACGCCCAACGAATTGATGCGGTTAAGGCGCGCTGTCAAACCTGTGCTGAGCACGGGGTTTGCGGTAAGCAATGTGATACGTGGTGGGCGTTCGAAACCTGCAACAACTTCTTCAAAGCCCAATGCGCGTTGTGTCCCTTCGCGCATCCAAAGTTCCGCAGGCGTGTGCCGCTTTCGTAGTAAGCTGCGAATACGTGCGTGCAGCAATGTGTCGTTGATTGGGCTGGGCAGAATATCATCTGCGCCTGCGTCCAGTGCCGCAAATCTGGCACGTGCGGTGTCGGCAATGCCCGTCCCGACGATGGAAATATCAGAAGTATCAGGGCAATTTTTCAGCGCCCGGCAAAAAGCGTGGTGATCTTCAACATGATCAGCAAGATTGATGACAATCAGATCTGGGCGTTGTTCGATAAATGATGCTTTGGCTTCATCTTGGGTTGCGCAAGCGACAACATCGTATTGCGCCGAAAGAAGTTTCACTTTCATCACGATACGATTAGTCGCGACCGTATCGATAATCAGTATTCTACCTGACATCGTATTTCCTTTATCAAGGGCTTGTTCCACCCGGCCCCTGCGGTCAATTTGATGCGGAATAGTTAAAATATTGTTGCCAACAAAAGTGAGCACCGAAAATGAGCCCAGACACCGCAGAAACGATTGCTTTACAGGCGCTTGGGTGGCTTGTCGGGAACGAAGACCTGTGCCCCACGTTTCTGGGTGCGACAGGAAGCTCTGTCGAAGACCTAAAGGCGCGGGCAACGGATCCTGCCTTTCAAGCTTCGGTTCTTGAATTCATAACAATGGATGATTCTTGGGTCATGGCGTTCTGTGACACGATCAATTTGCCTTATGATCAACCCCTTATGGCACGATATGCTTTACCAGGCGCGGAGGCCGTCCATTGGACCTGAATGTAGCTGGCATCATTTTTGACAAGGACGGCACCCTTTTTGACTTCAATAAAACGTGGGGCGCAATCACGAAGACAATAATCGAAAATGAATGTGCCCATGATCTTTCGCAGACGCCTGTATTGGCTGGTGTACTAGGGTTCGATCACGCAAATGCTGTTTTCCGCCCCGGAAGCATCGTAATTGCATCGACGGCAGAAACCGTAGCCGAAGCAATCCTTCCGTTCACGTTGGATCAGGACAAAGACGCTTTGATCGACCGGATGACACAGGCAACGTCGGACACGCCACAGGTGCAAGTGACTGATCTGCAATATCTATTCTCTGATCTGCGTCGCCGCGACTTGAAGCTGGGAATCGCGACTAACGACGGTGCAGCACCGGCGCGGGCAAATCTTGCTCAGGCAAATGTAACTGACTTTTTCGGGTTCATTGCGGGGTATGATAGCGGCTTTGGGGAAAAACCCGCACCTGGGCAGCTATTGGCGTTTTGCGAACATGAAAATCTAAAGCCCGCCGAATGTGTGATGGTCGGTGACAGTTTGCACGATCTGCACGCTGGTCGCGCTGCAGGCATGCGAACCGTTGGTGTTTTGACGGGGCCTGCGCTGCACGCGGAGCTGTCGCCGTTTGCGGATATCGTGCTCGATTCTATCGCGGACCTACCGAATTGGTTGGATAAGCTGCCTAAATCCTAATTAGGTCCAGTCTGCGCGCCCGGCACCCACGGCATCGATCACATGCGCAAATCCGTCACGTTCCAAAAGCGCGTCAAGACCACGAGTAATGTCGTCGACTAGGGAAATCCCGCCATAGACTAAAGCAGTGTATAGCTGCACGGCACAAGCACCGGCCCTGATCTTCTGATAGGCTTGTTCAGCCGAACCAATACCGCCGACACCGATGATGGGCAGAGGGGTCAGACCGCTTAACTGAGCAAGAACGCGCGTGGACTTTTCGAACAAGGGCTGACCGGAAAGCCCGCCTTTTTCGTCTTTGCTTGCACTTTTCAGACCTTCACGATCCAAAGTGGTGTTCGTAGCGATGATTGCGGAAAGCTGCGCATCAGTCGCGACATCGGCTACGTCCGCGATATCATCGGGCGTCAAATCGGGCGCGATCTTTAGGAAAATCGGTACACGTCGTTCGAGTTTATCGTTCGCTTCCATGACACCATTCAGCAGCGCGGAAAGGGCTGCTTTACCTTGCAGGTCGCGTAGCTTTTCGGTGTTCGGGGACGATACGTTCACAGTCGCAAAATCCAGATGTGGACCGCAATGCGTCAGAACACGCGCGAAATCCGCGGCGCGGTCGTCGCTGTCTTTATTCGCGCCAAGGTTGAGACCGATAATACCATCAGGGCGAGCGGCCAAACGCGGCTCAATCGCGTACATGCCTTCGTTATTGAATCCAAAGCGGTTGATCGCAGCCTGATCTTCGGTCAGCCGGAACAGACGCGGCTTGGGATTGCCCGGTTGGGCGCGCGGCGTGGCGGCACCTACTTCCAGAAAACCAAAACCGGTGCGGGATAGCGCGTGCAAGGCGGTCGCATTTTTGTCGAATCCCGCTGCAAGCCCGACCGGATTGGGTAATTCCAAGCCAGCCAAAGAGGTCTTTAAACGGTCTGATGAAAACGGACCTGACCGTGGCCCAAGTCCTATGTTCAATGCGGCAATGGCAGCGCCATGTGCCACTTCAGGATCAAGTTTATGGAGCGCCTTGAGGCCGTATTCTTCGAGTAATTTCATAGCTCTGCCGGAAATTGATGGACGCCTTCGATGATGGGAAGGGGCCTGTGCCACACCACGTCATCCAACGTCAGTTTGCGGAAAAGATGTGGGAACAATGCGCCGCCACGTGATGCTTCCCACTTGAGATCGCGCATACCGTCGGCTTCCACCGCGACAAGGACCAGATCAGTCGCGTCCGCAAAATAAAGCGCGGCGGTTTTAGCGACCGTGTCCGCTCCCGAAAAGTGGACAAATCCATCAGCAACATCAATTGGTGCGCCGGACGTTTCGCCATTCTTCACAAGGTCCGCCCACTCGGGGCCCCGAAATATTTTGTAAATCAGCATAAAGGTCGTTTGGCGCTTTGCACACAAATGGTCAAGGTGATCAAATGTTACGCATCCGTCATAACTTGACCCTAGGGGAGGGTGAGGCGGTGTTTGACTCTGGTTAAAGGCGGGGTCACGATGCTGTTAATTCAACTTGGGGGACCCAAAATGCTTTCACGTATCCTGACATCAACTTGTGCCTTGGCTTTGACCGCCGGCGCAGCTGCGGCTGACTACAGCCTGACAATTCTTCACACGAACGACTATCATGACCGCCACGAGCCGATCAGCAAATATGACGGTCCATGTTCATCCGAAGATAACGCAGCTGGCGAATGCTTCGGTGGTACCGCACGTTTGGTAAATGCTGTGACTGACGCGCGTTCACGGTCAAACAACTCGATTCTCGTAGATGGCGGCGACCAGTTTAATGGCACGCTGTTCTACACGTACTACAAAGGCACAATGACGGCCGAGTTCATGAACCTTTTGGGCTATGACGGCATGACTGTGGGCAACCACGAATTTGACGATGGCCCAGAAGTTCTGGCGGGCTTCATGGATGCCGTGGAATTCCCAGTGTTGATGTCGAATGCTGATGTCTCAGCTGAGCCGCTGCTTGCGGAAAAGCTGGCGAAGTCCACTGTGATCGAACGTGGTGGCGAAATGATCGGGCTGATCGGTCTGACACCAGAAGATACAGATGAGCTGGCGTCACCTGGCGATAACATTACGTTTTCTGATCCGATAGCAGCGGTTCAAGGCGAAGTCGACAAGCTGACTGCTGAAGGCGTGAACAAGATCATCGTTCTGTCCCACTCTAGCTATGCCGTTGATTTGGAGGTTGCTGCGAATACAACGGGCGTTGATGTGATCGTTGGTGGTCACTCTAACACACTGCTGTCCAATACAAACGACCGTGCCGAAGGTCCTTACCCGACAATGGTTGGTGATACTGCCGTTGTTCAGGCATATGCATATGGCAAATACTTGGGCGAGCTGAACGTCACATTCGACGATGACGGTGTGATCACAGAAGCTGCCGGTGAGCCGATCCTGATCGACGGTCAAGTTGTGGAAGACGAAAGCGTTGTTGCGCGTATCGCAGAGTTGGCAGAGCCTCTCGAAGAGATTCGCACACAAGTTGTGGCAGAGACTGCTGAAGAAATCGTCGGCGTTCGTGAAGATTGCCGTGCGCGTGAATGCCCTATGGGTAACCTTGTGGCTGACGCTATGTTGGCCCGTGTGAAGGACCAAGGCATTCAGGTCGCAATTCAGAACGGTGGCGGCGTACGTGCATCGATCGACGCGGGTCCTGTCACAATGGGCGAAGTTTACACAGTGCTGCCTTTCCAGAACACGCTGTCCACATTCGAAGTAACTGGTGACGTGCTGGTTGCGGCCCTCGAAAACGGCGTGAGCCAAGTTGAAGAGGGCGCAGGCCGGTTCCCACAGGTTGCGGGCATGTCCTTTGCGTTTGACGCAAGCGCAGAAGCAGGTGCACGCGTTTCTGACGTGATGATCGGTGGCGAAGCAATCGATCTTACCGCGACTTATGGTGTCGTTTCGAACAACTATGTTCGTAACGGTGGTGACGGTTACGCGATGTTCAAAGATGCGGCAAACGCATATGACTTTGGTCCGGACTTGGCAGAAGTCATGGCGTCCTTCATGGCTGAGGGTGGCGCATACACGCCGTACACAGACGGTCGTATCACAGTAAAATAAATCCAGTTTTCTGGTAATCTTAGCGCGTCGCGGGCAACTGTGGCGCGCTTTTCTTTTGGCGGGCCCTTGTGGGAACGTTACAGTAAGACCAACGAAACAAGGGGGCGGTGCTACATGTGCGGGCGAATGGCGATTACTTTGCCGCATGAGGCGGTCGTCGAAATGTTTGGGGCGGTGCCTGCAAACGACCTGCCGGACACACCCAATTACAACGTTTGTCCAACCGTCAACGTGCCTGTCGTTACGTCGGACGATGGGGTGCGCCGCCTGCGCCCGATGCGGTGGGGCTTCATCCCACATTGGTACAAAAAGCCGAACGGTGGCCCGCTATTGATCAACGCACGGGCAGAAACGATTGCGGAAAAACCTGCATTTCGGGCTGCATGTCGCGAAAGGCGGTGTCTGCTTCCTGTAACCGGTTTCTATGAATGGTATCGCGACGGCGATGCCAAACCATTGCCGTGGTTTATCCAGCGTCAGGATGGAGAGCCGCTTGTAATGGCTGGTATCTGGCAGGATTGGGAACAGGACGGGGCCGTGATTTCGACCTGCGCGATTGTCACGACGCGCGCCAACGAAGCGATGGCCCGTATTCACCACCGAATCCCGGTGATTCTTACAGCAAAGGACTGGCCGCTTTGGTTGGGTGAGGCGGGAAAAGGGGCGTCCCAAATCATGAAAAGCGCGCCCGAGGACGCGCTTTTGTTTCATCGTGTTGGAACTGAGGTCAACAGCAACCGCGCAGCAGGTGCGACGTTGCTGGATCCGATCGCTTAGGAATCAGGTGCAGAGCCTGACGCGATGTTGAAGTAGTTGCCGGATTTGTACCCTGAACCGAACAGGTACGGTGTTTTGATCGTCCGACCATTAATTGTGGAAACGTCGAGGTACGCATGGTTGCCAACAGCAATGTCGTTGATCAGAATGGAACCACCAGTGGTGTCGACACCTACTGTGTAGCCTGTTTTGTTGACGAATTTGATACGTGTGGCTTCATCTGAGTATACGGTGTTCGGGAAATACCCTTTTTCGTAAACATAGACAGTGAAGTCCTGCGCAAGCGCTGCGGTGCCCGCAAACGCGGTCACGCTGGCAAGTGCCGCGGTTTTTAACAATGTTGACAGACGTGTCATGGCGCGAATCCCTTTAAGCATTACAATCCCCCGATCCGGGCCAGATATGACGGTGAAATCAGGCAAGAATGAGGCAACATTGAGACGGCTTGACGCTGTCGTTGCCTTGGCCTATCTGAGCGGTACAGCGCGCGGGCGTTGTGTAATGGTAAGACCTCAGCCTTCCAAGCTGATGATACGGGTTCGATTCCCGTCGCCCGCTCCAAATTCCCTTATTTAACAGTTCATTTGGATCATCTTGTGATCTGGACAGCCTCCTATTATGTCGGGTGAAACAACGCCGGGACAGATTGATGGCTGACGCACCACCACCAAGCGACGAAGAACGAAAGTCATCCAAGGAAATCGGCGCATTGCGTCAATTGTGGCCTTTCATGAGACCGTATCGGGCCATGATGTTTGCCGCATTGGGCGCGTTAAGCTCAACGGCCTTGGTTTCGTTGATTCTACCTTTGGCCGTCCGTCGCGTGGTCGATAATTTCGAAGGTGCCGCGACCTCCATTCTTGACCAATACTTCGGCGCGGCCCTTTTGATCGCAGCGCTTTTGGCTGTCGGGACTGCGATGCGGTACTATCTTGTGACCCGCTTAGGGGAACGCGTTGTTGCTGACATTCGCAAAGCCGTCTTTGACCGTATGATCGGGATGTCGCCTGCGTTCTTCGAAAAAGTCATGACTGGCGAGGTGCTCAGCCGCATTACCACCGACACGACATTGATTCTTTCCGTGATCGGTTCGTCCGTGTCCGTTGCACTGCGTAACGTGCTGATCTTGCTTGGCGGTTTGGTGCTGTTGATGATCACGTCAGCAAAATTGACTGGCCTCGTGTTGTTGATCGTGCCTGCCATCGTGATTCCGATTGTTGTTTTGGGCCGCCGCTTGCGCAAGTTGAGCCGCGAAAACCAAGATTGGATCGCCGCCAGTTCCGGTAACGCGTCAGAGGCGCTTTTGTCGGTGCAGGCTGTCCAAGCGTTCACGCACGAAAAGATCAGTCGGAATCGTTTCGATGACATGACCGAGAAAAGCTTTGTGTCTGCAAAGCAGCGCATCGGCACGCGGGCGTGGATGACGATGATCGTGATCTTCCTGATTTTTGCGGGCGTTGTTGGTGTCCTGTGGATTGGGGCTCGCGACGTGCGTGAAGGGCTGATGACCGTCGGCGAATTGGTGCAGTTTGTGATCTACGCCGTCATGGTCGCGGGGGCCGTTGGCGCCCTGACCGAAGTCTGGAGCGAATTGCAGCGCGCAGCAGGTGCGACTGAACGCTTGGTTGAATTGCTTGGCGCTGAAGACGCGGTCGCGGACCCCAAAAATGCGGTTGCCGTGCCTGATGTACAAAATGGCGCGATCACCTTTGACGACGTGATTTTCCGCTATCCAGGACGTCCGACAGTGTCCGCGCTTGATGGAATCAATCTGACAGTGAAACCGGGTGAAACTGTTGCCTTGGTTGGGCCATCAGGTGCGGGGAAGACAACGATCATCCAACTGATCCAGCGGTTTTATGATCCGTCCGAAGGGGCCATTTCTATTAATGGTGTCGACTTGCGTAATATGGATCGTGCTGCGTTCCGCCAACATATGGCGTTGGTGCCGCAAGATCCGGTGATCTTCGCGGATACGGCCCGCGAGAATATCAGGTTCGGCCGCCCGACCGCGACGGACGACGAAGTCGAAATGGCAGCAAAAGCTGCCGCTGCGCATGACTTCCTGACTGATTTGCCGGATGGCTATGACAGCTATGTTGGTGAACGTGGTGTCATGTTGTCAGGTGGGCAAAAACAACGCATCGCAATTGCGCGCGCCATTCTGCGGGATGCGCCGATTTTGTTGTTGGACGAAGCAACGTCGGCTTTGGACGCGGAAAGCGAACGGGCGGTGCAGGCGGCTGTTGATGATCTTGCCAGAACACGGACGACATTGATCGTAGCGCATCGGTTGGCCACCGTGAAAAAGGCGGATCGTATTGTTGTGTTCGACGCAGGCAAGATCGTCGCGGAAGGCACACATGACGCATTGGTTGCGCAAGACGGGCTATATGCCCGCTTGGCAAGGTTGCAATTTACTGCGGGTGCCGTTGCGGAATAATTGCCCGCAACGCCGCGTTAGACTTGCACGAAAACCACAAAGACCACATCCTGTACGGCAGGGAGGCCCGCAGCGTCATAAGCTATGGGTAAAAAATAACGGGAGGAAACCTGGAATGCCTTATGCAAACATGGCAGACCGCAATGCAATTGTGGATGAAATGCCGTGGGAAGACAGGGATTTACCTGTCACAACGTTCGGTCAATTGTCGAAGACCGCAGCGGCTTTTCCCAATAGACCTGCTGTCACATTCCAGATGTTTTCGGACCCCGGTGCGCCGGCTGAGACGCTGTCTTGGTCCGAATTGCAGGCGCAAGTCGCGCAATCCGCCAACATGTTCCGTGATCTCGGTGTTGGTGAAACCGATGTTGTCGCATATCTTTTGCCAAACACATCCGAAACAATTCTGACATATCTTGGCGGGCAGGTTGCGGGCATCGTGAACCCGATCAACCCGCTGCTTGAGGCTGAACAGATTGCGGCGATCTTGCGCGAAACCGGTGCGAAGGTGCTTGTGACGCTCAAGGCATTCCCGAAAACGGATGTGGCCCAAAAAGCGGCAGAAGCTGTCGCAATGGCGCCGAATGTGAAAGCGGTCGTTGAAGTCGACCTGCTGCGCTACCTGACCGGATTGAAAAAGTTCATCGTGCCTTGGATCCGTCCAAAGTTCGAAGTCAAACATTCCGCCAAAGTTGTTGATTTCCGTAAGGAAATGGCAAAGCACGGGCGCGAATTGGCATTTGCCGATAGCACCGAAGATCGTGTCGCGGCCTATTTTCATACGGGCGGTACTACGGGCATGCCAAAAGTTGCCCAACACCGCTATTCCGGCATTGTCTACAACGCATGGCTGGGCGCGCGTTTGTTGTTCACTGAAAAAGACGTGCAGATTTGCCCGCTTCCTATGTTCCACGTGTTTGCGGCTATCGTGTCGCTCGGTGCGTCGTTGGGATCAGGGGCGCATGTCGTCTTCCCAACTCCGCAAGGCTACCGCGGTGACGGGGTATTTGATAACTTCTGGAAGCTGATCGAGCGCCACAAAGTGACGTTTATGATCACCGTGCCAACGGCATTGTCCGCGTTGATGCAACGCCCTGTTGGCGACGCTGATATCTCGACATTGCGGATTGCATTCTGCGGGTCGTCACCGTTGCCGCTCGAACTTTACAAGCGGTTCGAAAAAGTCGTGAATGACGCGACCAAAGACAAACCCGGCGAATTATCGATTTGCGAAGGTTACGGTCTGACCGAAGCGACATGTCTGGTTTCGATCAACCCGCCTGACGGTGAAAAACGTGTCGGGTCTATTGGTCTGCCGTTCCCGTACACCGATGTGCGTATCGTATCTGTTGCGACCCAGCTTGACTGTGGTGTTGATGAGATTGGCGAAATCTGTGTTGCGTCGCCGGGGGTTTACGATGGCAAAACCTACACAGAGGCGGACAAGAACAAAGACTTGTTCTATCCGGGTTCTGAAAATCCGGCCCATGAGAATGTGCAATACCTGCGCACAGGCGATTTGGGGCGTATTGATGAAGATGGTTATCTGTGGATCACGGGTCGCGCAAAGGATCTGATCATTCGTGGCGGTCACAACATTGATCCGGCCGAAATCGAAGAAGCATTGGCAGGTCACGAAGCGGTCGCATTTGCTGGCGCAATTGGTCAACCAGATGCCCACGCCGGTGAAGTGCCATGTGCCTTTGTTGAGCTGGTCGATGGCGCAACCATCACAACCGAAGAACTGATGGCTTACGCGAACGAACACATCCACGAACGTGCGGCGCACCCAAAACATTTGGAAATCATGGATGAGCTGCCGAAAACGGCCGTTGGCAAAATCTTCAAACCGGACCTACGGAAGCGGGCGATCACACGTATCTTGAACCAAGCGTTGGCCAAAGCGGATGTCGCAGCGAAAGTTGATAGCGTCGTTGAAGACAAGAAGCGTGGTTTGGTAGCACAGCTTGCGAAGACTGGTACGGTCACAGACGAAGATGTTCTTAAGGCGCTGGGATCATTTACGAACCCTTGGGCCTGGGCTGAATAAACGTCGACTAAGGAAAAAGGAACGCGGCCCCAAACGAGGGCCGCGTTTTGCGTTTGGCGAGACGCCGCGCGTGCGCGAAACTTCCCCCTGACAAATTGTCTGCGGCCGATCATGTTGGTGTTCAAACGGCTACGATAGGTTTTTGATGCTCAAGAAAATGATATTGCTCAGCGTTGTGTTGCTGTCGGCGTGCAATGATCGCCGTCCTTTGCCGACAACGGGAACCTATACCATTCGCAATGATGGCGGCGGCCAATTGATCAGTGCCGAAACCGATCGTGCTGTCCTCAAACTTTGGGGTGGTCCGGTGCGGATAGAAGGGTACTGCAATTCGGCCTGCCTCATGTTTACGACGCTATCGAATGCGTGCCTTGCCCCGGGGTTGAAGCTGGGCTTTCACGGGGCGAACGTGAACGTTGGATTTGTCGGAAACCCGCAAATTACCAAATACTTGCGCAACGGTGTGCAGCGCAAATTTGTCGACGAATGGCAGCACATTCCCTTTACCGAAATCCATCGGATTACCGCCGAGGAATACGTGCGACTTGATCCCGAGGCAAAAATTTGCACGAACTGACCGAAGTAGGGCAGTTGGGTCTAGGTTGACGTTAGGTTCTAGGCGTTTCCATGAAAATACGTTGCTTTTGTTAACCACTTCCAGTTGCATGTCTGTGTTGTGGGAGGGCGCAACGCGAAATCAAAAACCTACGCGACAGTTCTGCTTTTGCTGCTTCGAATGGTTTTTGTCATTCAGTTGTCACGAACATCTCCCACTTTGCATATTGAAAAGCGGTTTGAATTCTAACCGCTACATCTTTGGGGAGAAACGACATGTCTATGGTATTAACAGGTGTTTTTGATGGCCCGCTCAGTGGGGGACTCCCGAAGGGTGTCGAGGTTTATGTAACGGCCGACATTGCTGATCTGTCTGCCTATAGCATCGGTTTTGCCAACAATGGTGGCGGAACAGATGGCGAAGAATTCACATTCCCCGCCGTTGCGGCCGCTGCGGGCACGTATCTGTATATCGCAAGCGAAGTGCCAGGTTTCGAAAGCTTCATGGGGTTCGCGCCCGACTACACAACGTTTTTTGCCGCAATCAACGGCGATGATGCGATTGAGTTGTTTGAAAACGGAACGGTCATCGACACCTTTGGTGAATTGGATGTCGACGGAAATGGCACCCCTTGGGAATACCTTGACGGCTGGGCCGCGCGCAATCCAGGCACTGCTGCCAATCCAACGTTTGATATCAATAACTGGTCATTCTCAGGGCCCAATGCGTGGGATGGAGAAACGACGAACGCGAGTGCCGCCACTGGGTTTGCCACGGGGTCGTACGATACGGTGACGCCGCCAACACCAACTGCGACATTTGTCATCAATGAAATTGATTCCGATCAGACAAGCACCGACAGCGCGGAGTTTGTCGAAATTTATGATGGTGGCGTTGGAAACGCGTCATTGGATGGTCTGTCGCTGGTGCTGTTTAACGGGAACGGCGACGCTGCTTACAATACGATTTCACTCGATGGTTTGGCGACGAACGCTGAGGGATACTTTGTCATTGGTTCTGAAGATGTGCCGAACGTTGATTTGGTCGCCTTCACATCGAACGGCATTCAGAACGGGGCCGATGCGGCAGCGCTTTACACAGGCACACCACCTGCAACCGCGACGACTGAAAATCTGGTTGATGCGATTGTCTATGGCACGTCTGATGCTGATGACACGGGCCTTTTGACGGCGCTTGGCCAGACTGTGCAATATGATGAAAACGCGAACGGCGCAAAAGATACCGAAGTTCTAGCGCGTGATCCAGATGGCAGTGGCGTTTTCACAGCACAGGCTGCAACGCCGGGTGCGTCTAACTTCATTGCACCACCTGCAGTCATTACCTTGATTTCTGAGATTCAAGGCAGCGGCGGCACGCAAGACATGGCCGTTGCTGGTGTGGATGATCAAAGTGCGCTGGTCGGTCAAACTGTCACTGTATCCGCCATTGTGACCGCCGATTTCCAAGACGGGTTGCTGGGCACTCAGGGCGATATGAACGGGTTCTATATCCAAGAGGAAGAAGTTGACTACGACTTCAATGATCTGACATCCGAAGGTATCTTTATCTTCGACGGATCGAACCCGGATGTTGATGTGAACATTGGTGATCTTGTCGAAATCACCGGTACGGTCAGCGAATTCTTCGGTCAAACCCAGATTTCAGCGACTGACATTTCTGTCGTTGCTGTCGATCAAGTGGTCCCAGACGCCGTAGAGGTCACATTCCCAACCGCGAGCGTCATGGATGACGGAAACGGCAACCTTGTCGCCAACCTAGAGGCTTACGAAGGCATGCTGGTGAATATCCAGCAGGACATGACGATTTCGGAAATGTTCAATCTTGATCGCTTTGGTCAGTACAACGTCACCTCAGATGGTCGGCTTGTTCAGTATTCCCAAGCGAACGATCCGGATGCAGCAGGCTACGCGCAGCATCTGAAAGACGTCGCCGCTCGGACATTGGTGTTGGATGATGGCCAATCGGGCCAGAACCCTGATCAGATCAAGGTCATTGATGGCAACGACGGCATTCTGGATTCGTCCGACAACTTCCGCATGGGTGATACGGTGTCGTCGATTACCGGCGTTGTGAACTATTCGTTCAGCGAATTCCGCATCAATGCTGCCGAAGGCGACTACACAGAGGTCAACACACGGCCCGACACCCCAGCAGAACTGGGCGGAAACTTTAAGGTCGCGAGCTTGAACGTGCTGAACTACTTCACGACGATCGACGAATCTGGCGTGACGACAGATATCGGTCTTGATCCGCGCGGTGCTGACACGCCCGAAGAATTCGAACGTCAGGCCGAAAAGTTGGTCAATGCGATCGTTGCAATGGACGCCGATGTACTGGGTCTGATCGAGATCGAAAATGATTTCGCAGGCGATACCTTCGCAATTCAGGATCTTGTTAATCGTGTGAATGCTGAACTGGGCGACGAGGTCTATGCATTCGTTGATCCGGGGCAGGAATTTGTTGGGGGCGATGCGATTGCCAACGGACTGATCTATAAAGTCGATAGTGTTGGCCTGAATGGTGACATGGCGATTTTGGAAACCTTCGACGGACGCAATTTCCTTGATCCCCTGAACGCAGGGCGTGATTTGAACCGTGCGGCCATCGCGCAAACGTTTGAAGATCTGGACACAGGTGAAACGATCACGGTGTCTGTGAATCACCTGAAATCAAAAGGGTCGTTGTCGGGTTTGGCTGCGGACGAGGATCAAGGCGACGGTCAGGGCAACAACAATGCGACACGCGCAGAGGCCGCAGATATTCTGGCTGACTGGTTGGCAAGTGATCCGACAGGGCAGGGGGCATCAAACTCCCTTATCTTGGGTGACCTGAACGCATATGCCAAAGAAGATCCGCTGACTGTCTTGTCTG
>CP081161.1:600000-777500 GCA_025141675.1 Rhodobacteraceae bacterium S2214 | reverse complement strand
ATGTGTTAGGCGTGCCGCCAGCGTTCGTTCTGAGCCAGGATCAAACTCTCAAGTTGAAAAGCACTTACGCGCTTATCCTTGACGTTCGAACCTCTGCACATCACATCACATACCCGGCTAGGAATATGTGACGTTCTCTCTGTTTGATATGCTTTGGTAACCAAAGTTACCGAAAGCCGTACAAACAGTGAAGCTGACACTCAATCATCGCAACCAATCATAAGATTGATAACTATGAGCGCGATATACAGACGTTTGATCCATCGAACGAGGCCAAACCGCCCACATATCTCTTCAGTTCTATTCTATTGTCAAAAAGCGTTGAAGACAAAAATAACAGTGTGCGCCCAATCTCTTCGGCGCGCCCCGCCATCAGTACCTTCGGAATTTTCCCAACTTCAGAAGCAATCCGCTCCGTCCGCCGCCCCGTGTCTGCATCACTGCGTCTCCGGTAAGGGGGCTTTTAGTGTTACCTCCCGAGAGCCGCAAGCAGTTTTTTGACCTTTTGCAAAGTTTTTGTGAATTTCTGAATTTTACCGTGTTTTTAGACCTTTAGCGCAATTTCCGTTCGCGGACCTTGGGTCGCAATGCAATTTCATTAGCCTAAAGCAGACCATTAACCCTGATATGTTGATCGGCTGGCCTTATGCCCATGCCCCAACAAACAAAAAGGCCGTGAATCGCATTGGTCCACGGCCTCTTTTGTACGCATGAAATATGAATTCAGGCTGGAACCGTGCGTTTGGCCCATTGGATTCGCGCCGCGAGCAGTCCGAGGATCACCATAAGGTAGATGATCGGTTCGATTTGAAAGCCTTTCACCAGCCATAGGTAGTGGATCGCCCCCAATACAGCGATTGGATAAGTCAGCTTGTGCAACTTGCGCCATGCCGCCCCGCCCATTTTGCGCAGCGACATGTTGTTGGATGTCACGGCCAGTGGAATCATCATCACGAAGGACAACATACCAACCGTCACATAAGGCCGCTTCACGATCTCTTCCCACACACGGGCGAAAGACTGCACGTCCAAGAAAGCCCAAACGCTGAAGTGTGCGACGATATAGAAAAAGGTGGTCACACCCAGCGCACGGCGGAACTTCAGCAGATTAAGGCCCGCGTATTTACGCAATGGCGTCACGGCCAGTCCGGCTATCAGCAACTTCAGGCCAACGTCACCGTATTCACGTTCCAACGCGTTGATCGGTTCCGGCCCTAGCCCACCCGTCAGACCCAGATAGAACAGCCACGCAGCCCACGCAGCACCGACTATGTATATAGTCCATGCAGGAATGCGGCGGAGTGTGGTGTTCAAAGTATCGATCATCTGGGTCGCTTTCGGGTCTTTAGAATTTCTCGGACAGGTCCATGCCTTCGTAAAGGCTGGCGACCTCTTCTTCGTAGCCGTTGAACATCAAGGTGTCCTGACGCGCTGCGAATAAGCCGCCGCCGATCTTACGTTCGGATGCCTGTGACCAGCGCGGGTGGCTGACCTCTGGGTTCACGTTGGAATAGAAACCGTATTCACGCGCGTTGGCCTTGTTCCAGCTGGTTGGCGGTTCCTGATCTGTCAGGGTCATGCGGACGATGGATTTGATTGATTTAAAGCCGTACTTCCACGGGACAACCAAACGGATTGGCGCCCCGTTCTGGTTTGCAATTGGTTCGCCGTAGATTCCCGTCGCCATCAAGGTCAGCGGATGCATCGCCTCGTCCAGACGCAAACCTTCGACATATGGGAAGTCGAGAACACCGCGCTGTACTCCGATCATGTTCTCGGGCTGCACCACAGTTTCAAAGGCCACGTATTTCACTGACGACTGCACGCCCGCCTTATTCAGAATGTCCGCAAGTTCGACACCGTTCCACGGCACGACCATGGACCATGCTTCAACACAGCGGAAACGATAGATACGCTCTTCAACATCCAAACCGTCCATCAGATCGGCCAAAGCATATTCGCCCGGATTATCGACCATACCGTCGATAGTGATCTTCCAGTCTGCCGTATCAAGCTGATGGGCGTTCTGCGCTGGGTCTTCTTTGCCGGTCCCGAATTCATAGTAGTTATTGTAGCTCGTGATTTCTTCGAGCGTGTTTGGCGTCAGGTCTTCACCAGCGGCTTGGGCAGATGTGCCAACCAGACCAATCGCGCCCAGCCCGACTGTGCCTGCCAGAATTTGACGGCGGTTAAGGAATGCCGCCTTTGGCGTCACATCCGTGTGGGTCAGGTCGTTGGTCCAGCGATAAGCCATGCGTGTCTCCGATGATCATGCGTGTTGCATCTTAATTGGGGGTATATACGACGATTGTTAGGCAACATGTCTCACATTGCCGCCAATTCCTGAAACATATGGATATTTCAGCCGGATCTATCGCGCACAGATCACGAAAATTCACACAAGTGTGACTGGAAAACGCAGACGGCTCTGGCTTAGGCGAGCCGCATCCGAAGTCAAACCCATCGGCAGTATTCCCCGCATGATCCAACCGGATTTTGCCCCGTAAGAGTTTGTATTGCCAACAACGGCAGCAACCTGAATGGGAGAAATCAAATGCTTCGTAGAACATTTATTGCAACAGCAACTGCAGCCACATTGTCCACAGCGGCCTTCGCTGATGGTCATTCCATGGACATCGTTGACACAGCCGTCGCCAACGGTTCCTTCACAACACTCGTCGCGGCTGTTGAGGCCGCAGGTCTGGTTGATACGCTGAAAGGCGAAGGTCCATTTACCGTATTCGCCCCAACAGATGAAGCCTTCGCCGCACTGCCAGAGGGTACAGTCGAAGCACTGCTCGCCGATCCAGAAGCATTGGCCGGCATTCTGACGTACCACGTTGTCGCAGGTAAAGTGATGTCGACTGATCTGTCCGACGGCATGACGGCCGCAACCGTGAACGGCGCAGAGATCACAATCGGCACCGAAGGCGGCGTGACAGTAAACGATGCCAACGTTGTGGCGGCAGACGTCGAAGCATCCAACGGCGTCATTCACGTGTTGGACGCGGTGATCCTGCCACCAAGCTAAATCCAGCAGTAATGCTATGTGCATTCGGACCTCGCGGAAACGCGGGGTCCATCCCTTACAAGGTCGCCTGTCGCGTTAGGGTCTCTTATCGTCGGACCGCAATCGGCTGAACGTAACAGGCGTCATCCCTAAAAAGGATGCGATCAGCGTGTGCGTGAAAGTATTCTCGAATCCCGGATATGTTTCGCGAAACCAATGCAATCTATCTGCACCACCAAGTGCCGCAAGGCACCATTCCCGATCTGCTTTCTGACTAAGCGCCGCGCGCAACACACCATTGGCCCAGTTGCGTATCGGTTCTGATGAAATCATCAACTCTGTCAGCCGATCACTGTTGATCTGTGCAATGACCGCCTCCGACGTAGCTGAGATCGAAACCAGCGACATGCCGTTTCTCGTCCGCGCGATGTTCGGCGTGACGACGGTCGGCCCAACGTAAAACCCGACACAGACCTCTTTCCCCTCAGGATCGCAAATCCGGCTGACAAGACTGCCGTCCAGCAAGATGTATTCGTCGTTTGCCGGATCTTCCTGACGGGTGATGTGCGCACCGTTGCCCAGACGCGTCGTCGTCCAATTTGCAGCAAAGCGATCCGCGACAGCCACATCAGCTAAAGCATCGGACTGCACCAGAAACGTCCGTAAATCCATCTTAGCAAACCTTATCAAATGATAATGCGGCCTGTCGTGTCCGCGGGCCATATCTGGCACAAATAAAGGAGTTTACCAAATGACGACACGCAATCGCACCACACATATCGGCATCGCAGCAATTGGCTTTGGCCTGATTGGTGCTTTCATTTACCTTGTGATGATCAATATAACACTGGCCCATATCGAAGCCATTTCGGGGTACATCCCGTTCGACATGCGCCCCTTTGGCTACGACCTCATCGCCGCCGCGCATTTGTTGGACGGGCTCGGTCCGGATGGGCGGCACTATTATCTAACGCGGCAAATCCCGCTCGATACAGTTTACCCAGCCGTGCTTGCCGCGACATTGATAGCCACGATCATCCGGCTGGGACGCCGTATCGCCAACGATGGGCTGATCCGTTACGGCATCATCCTGTCCGTCGCATGCGCCCTATTCGATTATGCTGAAAACCTTGGCATCGTCGCGATGATATGGGGATGGCCCGACGTATCGACCACACTGGTTTTTGCGACAAGCACCGCCACGGTGCTGAAATCCATCGCCACGACAATGGCGGTGTGTGTAGTCATAGCGATCGGCGGCATTGCGGGCCTCAGCAGAAAACCGAAATTTCTTTAACCCGCAAAATGAAAACGGCCCCACGTGGGGGCCGTTTTTGTCTTAGTGAACGACAGCGTCATCCGGTTTGGGTCGTCCTGTCGGCGACACACGGTCCCCCACGATCAACCCATCCGTACCAGCACTGACCGATACATCCGATCCATCCAGCACATCACCAGCCAAGATCATCTCGGCCAGTTGGTCCTGTAAGGCGCGTTGGATCACACGCTTCAAAGGACGCGCACCAAACACCGGATCGTAGCCTTCGTCGGCGAGCCACTTCAGCGCGCCTTCATCCAGCGACAACGTGATGTTCCGCGATGCAAGACGCTTGTGCAAACGCCGCATCTGGATTTCGACGATGCCCGCCATGTCTTCACGTGCCAGCCGATCAAAGATGATCGTCTCGTCGAGACGGTTCAGGAATTCAGGCCGGAAATGCGCACGCACCGCGTCCATCACGTTCCGTTTCGCATCTGCCGCGTCTGCCCCATCGGGCAACTGCGACAAGGCCTGCGCCCCAAGGTTCGACGTCAGAATGATCAGCGTCTGCTTAAAGTCCACAGTCCGGCCCTGACCATCAGTCAGCATCCCGTCATCCAGAACCTGCAACAACACGTTGAACACATCCGGATGCGCCTTTTCGACTTCGTCGAACAGGACAACCTGATACGGACGCCGCCGCACAGCTTCGGTCAGAACACCGCCTTCGTCATAGCCAACATATCCCGGAGGCGCACCAATCAGGCGGGCCACCGCATGCTTTTCCATGAACTCGGACATATCGATCCGCACCATCGCGCTATCGTCGTCGAACAGATATTCGGCAACCGCTTTGGTAAGCTCCGTTTTACCGACACCCGTTGGTCCAAGGAATAGGAACGACCCAAGCGGGCGATCTTCATCATTCAGACCAGCACGCGACCGACGCACGGCATTGGCGACAGCCGTCACAGCCTGACGTTGACCAATCACGCGACGACCAAGTTCGTCTTCCATGCGCAACAGCTTGTCACGTTCACCTTCCAGCATCTTCGACGTTGGAATGCCGGTCCAGCGTTCGACAACCTGCGCGATTTGCTCAGGGCGCACGGCCTCTTCGACCATCATGTCTTCAGCGGCTTCGGTTTCCGACAACTTGCGTTCCAGATCAGGGATCACGCCATATGACAGTTCTCCGGCCTTGGCCAAGTTACCTTCACGCTTCGCGATATCCAGTTCGGCCCGTGCACGATCCAGCTGTTCCTTGACCTCACGGGTGCCTTCCAGCTTGTCCCGTTCAGCCTGCCATTTCGCCGTCATCTCTGACGCGCGGTCCTGCAGATCAGCCAGTTCCTTTTGCAGCTTTTCAAGACGGTCCACGGATGCGGCGTCGTCTTCTTTTTCCAAGGCCATCGCTTCGATCTGTAGCTGCATGATCTGACGATCAAGCGCGTCCAGTTCTTCGGGCTTGGAATCGACTTCCATCCGCAACCGCGACGCGGCCTCATCGACCAAATCAATGGCCTTATCCGGCAAGAACCGATCCGTGATATACCGATGCGACAATGTCGCCGCCGCCACCAAAGAACTGTCCGAAATCCGCACACCGTGGTGCAGTTCGTACTTCTCTTTAATACCACGCAGGATCGATACCGTGTCTTCGACGGTTGGTTCTTCGACGATCAAAGGCTGGAAACGACGCGCAAGGGCCGCGTCTTTTTCCACGTACTTGCGATATTCATCGAGGGTCGTCGCACCGATACAGTGCAGTTCGCCACGGGCCAGCGCAGGTTTGATCAGGTTGGCCGCATCCATCGCGCCGTCCGCCTTACCGGCACCAACAAGCGTGTGCATCTCGTCAATGAAAAGGATGATTTCGCCAGCGGCTGTTTCGATCTCTTTCAAAACCGCCTTAAGGCGTTCTTCAAATTCACCACGATACTTTGCACCAGCAATCAACGCGCCCATGTCCAAAGACATCAGACGTTTGTTACGCAGGCTTTCGGGCACGTCGCCATTGACGATCCGCAGGGCAAGCCCCTCGGCAATCGCTGTTTTACCAACGCCGGGTTCACCGATCAGCACTGGGTTATTCTTGGTCCGGCGCGACAGAACCTGCATCGACCGACGTATCTCTTCGTCGCGACCGATGATCGGGTCAATCTTACCTTCGCTGGCCGCCTCTGTCAGATCGCGGGCGTATTTGTTCAGCGCGTCAAACCCATCTTCGGCAGACGCACTATCAGCTGTGCGGCCTTTACGGATGTCATTGATCGTCGCGTTCAACGCTTTCGCATCAACGCCGCCCGCATCAAGCGCATCCTTGGCTTTCGATTTGATCATCACCAGCGCCATCAACAGCCGTTCGACAGTCACAAAGCTATCGCCCGCCTTTTCGGCCAGCTTTTCAGCCTCGGCCAGAATTTTGCCGGTGGTGGTGTCTATGTATACTTGTCCAGTGTCGCCACTGACGGCGGCAATCTTGGACACAGCCGTGTCAACGGACTGACGTACTACAGCCGCATCCGCACCCGATTTGTTGATCAGGTTCGCAGCAAGGCCTTCGCCGTCGTCCATCAAGGCTTTGAGTAGGTGTTCAGGTGTCAGCCGCTGATGGCTTTCACGCATTGCAATAGTCTGTGCAGCCTGAACAAAGCCGCGCGACCGCTCTGTGAACTTGTCAAGGTTCATGGGGTAATCTCCTCTAATAAGCGCCCTGACATTTGAAGTGCCCGACATCGCGGCACACCCCTGTTTGGGCCTCACAATTAAGATGGGGAGGAAACACGCAGCTTACAAGATTTCACGGCGAAAAATGGGGCAGTTTCGATTCAAGGGGGAATGCGTCGTGACCTTTCCCATGACATCCGCCAGTCGTTTTCCCCATATTGGTTGCAGGAGAACGAGATCATGTCCAACACCTGCCAACACAAAGACGCGTCGACCCCGCGACGCATTTTCCCTCTCACGCCAGAAATGGTGCGGCAGTTGTTTGCAGATCAAGCCTCTGAGCTGCGAAAGGCCGATCAAAACGGTCAAAGCAGAGCGGCGTAGATTAATAGTTTGGCCTGTTCCCATGTTGGGTGGCCATTAGTAACGATTACGGCGGTTAATGTACGAAAGGTGCGGTCCTTCCCAAGGGACTGCACCTTTTTCGTTTGGAACCCACTAATTCAGGCCAAAACGTTGACCATTCGGGCCTTTTGCTTCAATCGCTGGAAAACCAGATGAAGGATAGCCCGATGACCCTGCCCGCTGATGACCGCCTGATTGTTGCAATGGATGTGCCAAACGTGGTTGCGGGCCTGCAGTTGGCGGATCAACTGGGCGACAGCGTCAGCTTTTACAAAATCGGTCTGGGCATGTTGACCGGCGGCGGTCTGGCCCTTGCGAACGAACTGAAGCAGGAACGCGGCAAACGCATCTTTCTGGACATGAAATTCTTCGACATCGGCGCAACGGTCGAAGCGGCGGTGCGGGGAATCGCACAATACGATCTCGATTTCCTGACCGTGCATGGCGATCCTTACGTGGTCAAAGCAGCCAAAGAAGGCGCTGCAGGCACCGATCTAAAGATCCTCGCTGTAACAATTCTGACCTCTTTGGACCGTGATGACCTGAATGGGGCCATGTTCAAAGACGGATTAATCCCCGATTTGGTGCAAGAACGTGCCGGCCGCGCGATGGAAGCTGGCGCTGACGGCGTTATTTCATCGCCACAAGAAGCAGGGCTGATCCGCGGCCTTCCGCAGGCTGCTGGTAAACTGATCGTGACACCTGGTGTACGCCCTGTTGGCGCCGACCTTGGCGATCAAAAACGGGTCACAACCCCTGCACAGGCTATCGCAAACGGCGCAGACCACGTGGTTGTTGGTCGCCCGGTATGGCGTGCCGAAAACCCGTTGGAAGCGACACAATCGATTCTATCCGAGATGGCATCACCGCAGGCTGAATCGCCAAATCACTAAGATACGGCGCGCGTCACGCCAACTCGACGCACAATAAAATCCATATATTTCAATGCGATTTCGAAAAATCACGCCGATTCACGTCGGCGTGACGCCCCTTTCGGAACCTTTTTGCGATTCCTAAGTTGTTAGCACAAGCAATGACAAGGAAGAGTCAAATGCAGATCAGAGACCTACGGTATAATGAGCGGCTTCGTGCCTTTGAAGCATCTGTTGATGTTGTTCAGAACGATCGCCGCCTTCGGTTTCCACTGACCGTCTTCGGGCCAACCTCCCTAAGCCCCAAGATCATCAATGCGAACCTGTATCGCCAAGCAGCCCACAAAGCCGCGACACACTGATCCACAGTTCTTCCCACCACTCACGATTGCCGCACCTTGCGGCCCCCACGAAGGAAAAAGACCATGAACATTAGCCTCGGAGACGTACGTTACAACGCAACAGCAGGTGCCTTTGAGGCCCGCGTAGATATCGCGCGCGGCACATCGACATTCCGCTACCCGTGTTCTGTTGCTGGTCCGGTGACGATGGATATGGACCAAGTTCGTGACGGCCTGAAACGCCGTGCGATGCGGATGTCAGACACAAGCCCAGACCTGATGTCCCACATCTAAAAGTTTACCCTGCCGGTCGACCGATAGCTTTTGCCCTGTCCCCCTCGCAAAGCTGCCTCCCACGGTACGACCATCCCCTGCCCGGCGCTTAACGCGTCGGGCTTTTTTTCGGGAAACGGCGTCGGGATTAGTTGTCGTTGATATCCGTGTCGAAAAACGTGGCCTGTCCAGTTTTCAAACCAAACATCCAGCGCAAACCAAGATAGGCGGCTAGCGACAAGGCAGCGAAAACGACCAGCGTAATAGGCAAGCTGAGCCCAGCCAACCCGACCAACAGCAGCCCACCGACGACAAATGCGCCCATCGCGAAGCCCAAGAAGATGTAACCGGGAATGATCACTTCGGCAGTTGCCAACAACAGCGCTGCCGACATCCAAACCCACCATTGTTCATGCAACATGTTACTTCCCTTTCAACATACTAAACGCGTTACCGAATGCCTCTAGCGCGTTGGCTGGCAGTACGATCGTCTGCTTGCCCTCACCAGCACCCAGCGCGTTCAACGCTTCGACCTGTTTCAGCGCGACCTGATACTGGGCCGCTTCCAGCCCGTTTTCGGCAATCGCCACAGCAACCACTTGGGTTGCATATGCTTCGGCATCCGCGCTCAAGCGGCGTGCTTTTGCGGCCTGATCAGCGGCATAAAGATCCGCATCCGCCTGCAATTCGACCGCACGTTTCAGGCCTTCAGCTTCGGTCACCTGCGCGCGACGTGCACGTTCAGCGTTCAACTGCTGCAACATCGCCGCGCGGGTCGCCGCATCAAGGTTCACGTCCAGAATTTCGGCACGCGTCACTTCGATACCCCAATCATCAACCTGTTGGGCAACCTGCGCACGCACCGCGTCAATCAATGTGGCACGGTTTGCTTGCACCTGATCCAGCTCCATCCGGCCAATTTCTGACCGCACGATCCCTGCGACTGTTGTGGAAATCGCGGCATCCACATCGCGGATACGGTAAACTGTCTTTTCTGGCTCGATGATCCGGTAAAACACGGATGTTTCGACCTGGACCAACACGTTGTCAGACGTGATCGCGTCCTGCGTCATCGCGGGCAACTGGCGTTCCAGAACGCTGACTTTGTGACGCACGCGGTCCAGAAAAGGCACGATAAAGTTGATGCCTGGCCCAAGCACGGACCGCAGACGTCCCAGCCGCTCTACAACAAACTTTTCAGACTGCGGCACGATCCGCACGCCAGCAAGAATGCAGACGACGATAAAGATCGCCAGCAAGACAAAAACAATATTTTCGCCCAATAAACCAAGAACAACGTCTTCAAATGACATGTGGATACCCTTTTGTAATTGGTATCCACATAGGCATTCGTCAGCCCATTTTCAATTCACCACTAAGGGTTGTGTCGATCTGTGGCTTCTGAAACGCATCCGCAACGGTCCCACCAATCAGGTCCGCGGTAGCAGCACTTAACGTCCAACCAAGGTGGCCGTGACCCGTGTTGTAAAACACGCGCTCAGACCGCCCACGCCCCACACGCGGCATCATGTTTGGCATCATCGGACGCAGGCCCGCCCACGGCACAACACTTTCGGTGCTGATATCGGGGAAGTGCGTTTCGACCCATTCGGTCAATGGCCGCACGCGGTCAGCGCGAATGTCACGGTTTTCGCCGTTAAACTCAGCCGTTCCTGCAACGCGGAACCGGTCAACGCCCAACCGCGATGTCACGATCTTGGCCTTATCATCCAGCAACGACACATTCGGCGCACCGGCCTGCGATACCGCATCCGGCAGATTCACCGTGATCGAATAGCCCTTCACAGGATAGACATTCACACGGTCGCCAAGTTTTTTCGCAATCGCACGTGATCCGACACCTGCGGTCACAACCACACCGTCAAAACGGTCTTCACCCTGCGCACGAATCGTCACCGCTTCGGCGTCTGAACGCACGTCCGTGACCGCATGGCCTAGCTTGAACGTCACACCTTGCCGCTTCAGCCAATCCGCCAAACCAACAGTGAATTTATGAATGTCGCCTGTGCTATCGCTTTCAGTCCAGAACCCGCCAAGGATATCACCGCGCAGCGTTGGTTCTTTCGCCAATACTTCGTCCGGTGTCAGTTCCGTTCGTGTCAAACCACCCTGCGCCAGCAATCCATTCACGCGCCGCGCGTGATCTAGGTCTTTCTGAGTCTTATAAAAATGCAGGATACCCGCAGGCGTGAAATCGAAATCAACACCAGTGTGATCCGCCATCTCGGCCAGCCCAGCGCGTGCGGCGACGGCCAGTTTGGTTGTCGCAATCGTGTTCGACTTGTAGCGCGGGATATTGCCCAGAAATTCCGCCATCCAAGAGATTTTGTGCCACTGCGGCATCGGATTCACGGACAGCGGCGCGTCGGCCTGCAACATCCATTTGATCCCTTTCAGGACCGTGGACCATTGGTTCCAAACTTCGGCGTTCGACGCAGATAACTGACCGCCATTGGCAAAGCTGGTTTCCATCGCAGCATAACGCTGGCGGTCATAGACGGTGACGTCGAAGCCACGTTTGTGAAGGGAATAAGCAGTGGTGACACCAGTGACACCGGCACCAAGGATCGCAATATGAGGCATGGCAAAATCTCCGCCATTGGACGCTGTCGCGTCGTGCCCCCGCCGTCTGTGGACCTGAGAGATTCACCCAATCTGGGCTTGCTCCTTCGGCGGACCATCTAAGGTCTCTCTTCGGCGTGTTATGCCCTGCACCGGTCCATTTGCCTGAGAGTGACCGGGGCGGTTGCTCCTTCGGCGACGGACCCAACCGGCTCTCCCGGTGCGGACGTCATGCGGGTTTCGTATCGGAAACTTACGTTCCGATCAAATGAATTCAACTCATAATCATGTGAAAATGCGCGATAGCCTATGCAGCCCCCCAGCCGCCGCCGCCCGGTGATTTCAAAATAAACGTCGCCTCCGCAGGCAGCTCAATCTCGTCGTTCCCTTTCAACGCAACAACTGTCCCGTCCGGCATCCGTGCGCTGTTCTCACCCGGCAAGGCATCTCCGCCATCGTTCGCCCCGAACGGCGGCACGACCCGGTGCGAACACAGCGTCGTCACGGTCACGGGCGTCAGGAACGTCAATTCCCGCAGCGATCCATGCCCGCCGCGATATTGCCCCGCTCCACCGGACCCTTCCCTGATCCCAAAAGTATCCAGCCGCACCGGGAACCGTTTTTCCAAAATCTCGGGGTCCGTCATTAGCGTGTTTGTCATATGGGTTTGCACTGCGTCGCACCCTTGGAAACCCGGCCCGGCCCCGGTCCCACCTGCAATAGTTTCATAGTTCTGGAAATCGTCGTTGCCCCAGATGAAGTTGTTCATCGTCGCCTGCGAACAGGCCATCGTGCCCAGCGCCCCGTAAAGCGCGTTGCATGCGGCTTGCGACACTTCGGTATTGCCCGCGATCACCGCTGCTGGGTAGCTCGGGTTCAGCATCGTTCCCTCTGGCGTGATGATCGTGATCGGCTCTAAACACCCTTCGTTCAATGGGATATTGCTGCCAACCAACGTGCGGAACACATACAGCACCACAGCACGACAAACCGCAAACGGCGCGTTGTAATTGCCGCTATGCTGCGCACTGGTGCCTGTGAAATCGACGGTGGCGTGGCGGTTGGCTTGGTCAACAGTCACGTTGACCTTGATGTGCTGGCCCTCGTCCATCGCGTAGTCAAATGAGCCGCCTTCAAGCGTATCAATCACGCGCCGCACGGATTCGGCAGCGTTATCCTGCACGTGGCCCATGTAGGCGGTCACAACGTCCGGCCCATAGGTTTCGCAGACTTTCAGCAGCGCCTGACGGCCTGTCTCGTTCGCCGCAACTTGGGCTTTCAGATCAGCCATGTTTTGCGGGATGTTACGGCAGGGGTATTTCCCCGATGCAAGCACGGCCTCTGCCTCATCCGCCAACAACCGCCCGCCGCGCACAAGCTGCACGTTATCAATCAGCACGCCTTCGTCTTCGATATGTGTGCTGTCAGGCGGTCCCGACCCCGGTGTGCGCCCACCGATATCAGCGTGGTGGCCCCGAGAGCCGAGCCAGAACGCAGCCTTCCCATCCACAAACACAGGCGTCACAACAGTCACATCCGGCAAATGCGTCCCGCCGTTGTAGGGCGAATTCAGCATATATGCGTCGCCCTCTGCCGCGTCAGGGTTCAGACGCATCACGGTTTTAATACTGTCAGACATTGACCCAAGATGCACAGGCACATGCGGTGCGTTCGCCACCAGATCACCGTTCGCATCGAAAATCGCACAAGAAAAATCGAGCCGTTCCTTGATGTTCACCGACCAAGACGTATTCGCAAGCGTGGCCCCCATCTGATCCGCGACAGACATGAACAGGTTCGACATGACCTCTAGCACGATCGGGTCGGCCTTCGTGCCAGCGGCAGGCGGACGATGTGCGGCCCCTTCACGGGTCAAGATCAGGTTGCCAGCATCATCAATTGCACCGAACCAGCCGGGTTCGATCATATTGGTCCCAGTCGGTTCCAACACAATCGCGGGGCCTTGGATTTTCGCGCCAACACCAAGCGTCGTGCGATCATAAAGCGGCACATCAATCTGCGTATCAAAAGCCACAGGCGTGTGGGCAATCGGGTCCGCAGTCATGCTGCCAGACACGACAGGCGCAGGCGGCGTGACAGCACCACCAATCGCCTCTGCACTGATCATATCAAAGACAATAGCGCGTTCTGGCGATGTGAAACCGAAACGTTGTTGGTGCGCGGCCTCGAACGCGGCTTGCATCGCGGCGGGGGTGTCAAACGGCACCTCAAGCGGTTGGTGCGATCCGTCATACCGCAGATGCGCGCGCGCCTCGGTCGTGATGTCGGACACACCTTGATTGCGGACTTCAGCCTCTGCTTCGTCACGTAGCGCGGTCAAAGCAGTCTTTGCGGCGGCAGTATCCTCAAGCGGCACATCCAATTGCACCTCACGCAAGGCCCTGATTTCAGCCAATCCCATCCCGAAGGCGGACAAAACGCCTGCGTGGGGGTGGACAAAAACGCGGCTCATGCCCAGCGCATCAGCGACCAGACACGCATGTTGACCACCCGCACCGCCGAAACATTGCAGCGTATAGCCCGTCACATCATGTCCGCGCTGCACCGAGATTTTCTTGATCGCGTTGGCCATGTTATCAACGGCAATCCGCAGGAAACCACGTGCGATTTCCTCGGCTGTGCCGGGGTTCTCTCCAGTCTCTTGCGTGACCGTTTCGATGAGGTCAGCGAACCTTGCCACCACAGCATCGCGATCCAGCGGCTGATCACCCTTGGGACCAAACACGGCAGGGAAATGATCCGGCGACAGTTTGCCCAGCATCACGTTGCAATCGGTCACGGTCAGCGGACCGCCACGGCGGTAACAGGCAGGCCCCGGATCGGCGCCCGCGCTTTCCGGTCCGACCTGAAAACGACCATCGCGGAAGGTACAGATCGACCCACCGCCCGCAGCCACCGTATGAATATCCATCATCGGGGCGCGCATGCGCACACCTGCGACTTCGGTCTCGAAACTACGTTCATAGTTGCCCGCATAGTGACTGACGTCTGTGGATGTGCCGCCCATGTCGAAGCCGATCAGCTTTTCATGCCCAGCGAGTTCAGCCGTTTTCACCATACCGACGATCCCGCCAGCAGGCCCCGACAGAATCGCATCCTTACCTTGGAACAGCGACGCATCGGTCAGACCGCCCGAGGATTGCATGAACAACAACCGCCCACAGACGCGGCCAACATCAAGCGCCCCTGCGACCTGATCCACATAACGACGTAAGATCGGAGATAGGTAAGCATCCACCACAGTCGTATCGCCACGGGACACAAGTTTCGCCAGCCGCGATGTGGCATAACTGGTCGAGATTTGGGTGAATCCGATTTCACGGGCAATATCCGTCGCCGCATCTTCATGCACAGGGTTCAGGTAACCGTGCAGAAACGCAATCGCGACAGCCCGCAGCCCATCGTCGAACGCCGCTTGCAACGCACCACGCACAGCATCCAGATCAATCGGCATAACAACACCGCCACCTGCATCCAACCGCTCAGGGATTTCAGCGACAGTCTGGTACAGCAGTTCAGGGCGTTTAATCTCAAGATCGAACAGCTTGGGTCGGTTTTGATAGCCAATCTGTAAAAGATCACCGAATCCTTTGGTGATCAGCAGCAACACGTCTTCGCCTTTGCGTTCCAACAGCGCATTGGTTGCAACAGTCGTCCCCATCTTCACCGCGCGAATCGATCCTGCTTCAGGCGTATTGGTACCCATTAGGTCTTTGATGCCCTGCACAGCCGCATCGACATAGCGTTCGGGGTTTTCGGACAGCAATTTATGGGTCTTGATCTGACCATCAGGGGCTTGCGCCACGACATCCGTAAAGGTGCCACCACGATCAATCCAGAATTCCCATTGTTTGGCTGTCATACTGGCCCCCATTTGCTTTGAAATTGTTGTAGGGGGCAGTGCGTCGTAAGGAAAGCGCAGAACAATGTCAGAATCGGTTTGACACCCTCGGGCGCATTGCGTAATCGGTCCCTCGTTGGCGCGGTAGCTCAGTTGGTTAGAGCGATCGACTCATAATCGATAGGTCGGGAGTTCAAGTCTCCCCCACGCCACCACAACACCACCCCATATTATTACCCCAATAGACGAGACAGATTTGAGTTCGTCCGGTGACGATGTGTCGATTGGGGGCCAGCCCCCAAGCCCCCGAGATATTTATGACCAAAAGAATTGCGCAGGGCTTTCCTCGGTTCGGCTCCGTCGCTAGCGTCGTGCCGAGACACTGCCTGGGGGAACGTCATGGCAATTTTGAACGATCTGAAGGATGCAATCGGTGCAGATTATGTCCTAACCGGCGATGACACCGAAAAATGGCAAAGCGACTGGACAGGTGATTACGAACTGAAACCCGCTGTCGTCGTCCGACCTGGATCAACAGCAGAGGTCGCCGCAATTCTACGGATCGCCAATGCCGCGGATTTTTCGGTTGTTCCGGTGTCCGGCAACACCGGCCTGACCGGGGCCACGTCGAACAACGGCGCGATCATGTTGTCGGTTGATCGGCTGAACGCTGTCCGCAAAGTTGACCCTGATGCGCGGTCCATGACGGTCGAGGCCGGTGTGATCCTGTCAGCGATGCATGACGCCGCAGACGCCCACGATCTGATCTTTCCGCTGACGTTTGGCGCCCGCGGCAGTGCGATGATTGGCGGGGCCTTGTCTACCAACGCAGGTGGGTCGAATGTTTTGCGCTACGGGAACACCCGCGATTTATGTCTGGGCGTCGAAGTTGTGTTAGCCGACGGGCGCATCATGAACCTGATGAGCGAACTGCATAAAGATAACTCCGGTCTGAACCTGCGCAATCTTGTCATCGGCGCGGAAGGAACTTTGGGTGTCATCACAGCCGCCGTCATGAAGCTGTTTCCAAAACCCAAAGCCTACGCAACTGCCATGGTCGCGGTTCCGACGATTGAAGACGGCCTGGCCCTGCTTAATCACGTCCAAGACGCAACTGGTGGCGCTGTTGAGGCGTTCGAATATATGCCGCGCCCTTACATTGAACGGCATCTCGAAAGGGGCAAGAACCCGCGCGAACCTTTCGACGATCAATACGACGTCAATGTCATGATCGAAGTTGGGGCCACGTCTCCCAAAGATGCGACACCAGCAGAAGACGGCACGGTTCCTGTCGTCGCCCTTTTAGAAAACACATTGGGTGCGATGTTCGAAGACGGTCGCGTCCTAGACGCCGTTGTCGCGCAGAACGAAGCCCAACGCCGCGAAATGTGGGAGCGCCGCGAAGCCGCTGGCGAAATCCTGTTCGATCCGGGTCTTTGCGTGAACACCGATATCGCGGTCCCCCTTAGCGCCGTTGGCCCTGCGTTGCGGTCCATCACCAAACGGTTGCAAGCGCTTGACCCAGACGTCCATGAAATCATCGTGTCCCATTTGGGCGACGGCAACATCCACCACACCGCTTATCCGCGCCGTAATGACCCTGATGTCATGCTGGCGATGGTCGAAGCCGTTGAAGACGCAGTGCAGGAATTCGGCGGGTCGTTCAGCGCCGAACATGGCGTCGGCAAATCGAAACTGGACACGATGCGCAGGCGCAAAGACCCTGTCGCGCTTGACGTTATGCGGTCCATCAAGACCGCCCTTGACCCAAAAGGCATAATGAACCCCGGCAAGGTGATCCCAAGCTAACATGTCCCAAATCCTGATCATTTGGCGCGACCCGGTCTTACGCATGATCGGGGCGGCGACGATGCTGTTTGGCGTCTTTGCGGCCTCATTCGAGCCGTACAAATCCCTGCTTGGTATTTCAGTGTTCGGCCTATCCGACGCGGCCTATGCCGTCGTCTTGGTGGCGTCCCTTGCGATATCTGTTGCTGCCGCAATTTGGGTCGGGATCATTACGGACCAACGACCGAGCCGAAAACCGATGGCCTTATTAGCCGGGCTTGGCACGGTCACAGGCACTGGGCTGGGCTGGATCGGTGATAGCCAGCTTGCATTTGTGATCGCCCACGTTGTGTTACTGCCCATATCCGCCACGATCCTCGGTCAGCTATTCGCGATTACGCGACTTTATACCGCTGATTGGCCAACCGCCGAACGGGACGGCGTGACATCTGTCATTCGGGCGTTGTTTGCCGTGCCTTTCGTGGTTGTTCTGCCCGCTTGGGGCATCATTTTCGACTGGGGCGTTCCCTTAACGGCACTTTACCCTGCGCTATTCGCAGTCAGCTTGTGGTTCATTACCTTGATCTGGTTGCGTTGGCCCGATGATGCGGATGCGCCATGGATCGAACAGAAATCGGGCCTCGGGTTCTTGGCCTCTGTCAAAGAACTGCTCGCGGGTCGGATCGTGTGGCCTATTTTCTGGATGGGAGCAATCCATTCGGGATCAACCCTGATGGGCGTCATCCTCGCGTTGGTCTTCACGCAAACAGACGGGCGAACAACTGGCGACGTCGGCATCTTCTTTGGTCTGTTTGTTGCGTTGGAGATTGTCGTGATGCTTTGCGTTGGCATGTTGGCGCAACGGTTCCGTCGATTGCATATCATCGCGGCTGGTGGTGTCTTTTACGCGATCTTCATGGCACTGCTGCCGGTGCTTGCGCCTTACAACACGGTCTGGCTGTTGATCCTGCCAATCGCAATCGGGGGCGGGCTGCTTTACGGATTGTCGATCAGCTATCTGCAAGATTTGCTGGGTGCACGCGCGGGTGCTGGATCATCGCTGGTGGCCTTGCAACGATTGGTGTCCGAAGGTTTGGCCGCAGTGATTTTCGCAGTCGGGGCCGCGATCAGTGGTTACACATTGGCGGCGTTCATGGGGGCTGCGATGATCATTCTCGGGACAATCATGCTATTGTATCTCGATCGCGCGCAACGCAGCTAGTGATCCATAAATCCAGGACCGGCCTTCGCAAGCAGCTTTGCAGCCATTTCACGACCAAGGGCAGCACCATCTTCGATAGGCGCAGTCGCGTCGTCGTTCAGAACCTCTGATCCATCTGGACGCAGGATTTCACCGCGTAGGCGCAATGTGCCCCCGTCAAGATCGGCCAAAGCACCAATTGGCGTTTCACACGATCCATCCAGCGCCTCAAGAAACGCACGTTCGGCCGCTAACCGTTGACCGGTAGGCGTGTCATGCAACGCGGCCAGCATTTCAGCCGCGCGGTTGTCGTCGCCACGCCGTTCAATCCCGATGGCACCTTGGGCGACGGCGGGCAGCATATCTTCAGGCGCAATGGCTGTCTTCGGCACGTCATCCATGTGCAAACGGTTGAGGCCAGCCATCGCAAGAAACGTCGCTTCTGCCACACCATCACCCAGCTTTTTCAGGCGCGTTTGAACGTTCCCGCGGAACTCAACGACATTCAGGTCAGGACGGCGGGCCAGCAATTGCGCACGACGGCGCAATGAAGACGTGCCGACAGTGGCACCCTGCGCCAAACCCGCCAAACCAGTACAGCTGTTCGAAATAAACGCATCGCGGACATCTTCGCGCGGCAGATATGTGTCCAATACCAACCCATCAGGCTGCAAAACAGGCATGTCTTTCATCGAATGCACAGCGATATCAATCGACCCGTCAAGCAGGGCCTCTTCGATCTCTTTGGTGAAAAGACCTTTGCCGCCGATCTCCTTCAAAGCCCGATCCTGGATGATGTCACCCGTCACTTTGATCACGCAAATTTCAAATGCAGCTTCCGGCAAATCAAATGCCGTCATCAAGCGCTTGCGCGTCTCGTACGCTTGCGCCAAAGCAAGCGGTGAACCACGGGTTCCGATGTTGAAAGGCTGGGCGGGGGTCGGCAAATTCAATGTCATAAACGTTGTGTAGACCTGTCAACTTAGCCTGACAACTCCCTTGACATCAGCGGCCCGAGTTGGGACCAAAAAGAAGATCAAAAGGACGCCTTTTATGACCAAACAAAAAACCATCCTGCGTGCATTGGCAGGCGAAACACTTGAGACGCCGCCGATCTGGATGATGCGCCAAGCAGGACGGTATTTGCCGGAATATCGGGCGACGCGGGCGCAGGCCGGTGACTTCCTATCGCTATGTTATAATTCGGAATTGGCGGCAGAGGTCACATTGCAGCCGATCCGGCGCTACGGCTTTGATGCGTCCATCCTGTTTGCTGATATTTTGCTTTTACCTCAAGCACTTGGCGCTGATCTGTGGTTTGTCACCGGCGAAGGACCACGCCTATCCACAATCACCGATCCATCCGGTTTGGCAAAGCTGAAACCAGCAGATGCGATCCACGAACATCTGGCGCCGATCTACGAAACTGTGCGCATCCTGTCGCGCGAATTGCCGTCTGAGACAACCCTGATCGGTTTCGCCGGCGCACCGTGGACCGTTGCGACATACATGATCGCGGGCAAAGGCACGCCAGATCAAGGACCAGCACACGCACTGAAAGACAGTGACAAAGCGACGTTCGAAGGCATCATCGACCTGCTGACCGCATCCACTATCGAATACCTTTCGATGCAAATCGACGCAGGTGCCGAAGTTGTGAAGCTTTTTGATAGCTGGGCCGGATCGTTGCAGGGGGATGATTTCGTCAATTACGCGATCAAACCGACGCAAAAGATCATCGCAGCGCTCAAGGCACGCCACCCAGATGTTCCGATTATCGCGTTCCCACGCGGCGCAGGCGAACGTTACGTTGGTCTGCACGCAGCGACCGGCGCAGATTGCATTGCGGTGGATGACGGCGTGACGGCAGAATGGGCAGCGGCAAACCTGCAAACAGGCGGTTGTACCCAAGGTAACCTGAAATCGTCGCATATGGTGACGGGAGGTCAGGACCTAATCGACGAAGTCAAACGGATCAAAAAGGCTTTCGCGAACGGGCCGCACATCTTCAACCTCGGTCATGGGATCACACCAGATGCGGATCCTGAGAACGTGCAGTTGATGATTGATACCCTACGGGCGTCATAGAACCGCCGCATTGAAACGCAAAATCGGGACCACAAAAATGAGGTCCCGATATGCTTGCCGCACTCCGCCGTATCTTTTTGCGCATTCGCCTGATCATCGGCGGTATCAGATCCGCATTATACGGTATCGTCGTTGTCGCGGTCACATGGATCATCGTGTTACCGCCGTCCCAATCCGAAATTGCGCGCCTCGATCTGCCTGTAAATGCAACGGTCGAGGCAGAAGGTCTGCGGCACTACCGGATGGCAAAGCTTTTGCTATTGGTCGCGTCCGAAAAAACCTTTGAACGGATCGCGGCACGGTCAGGCTCTGGCGTTTCAGGCAGTGAATTCCAACTCGCCGTGCAAATCGCAGCCAATGGCGCGCCAATCCAAAACACGTCGCAGCCTGAACACACGGGCGCCAAACGGATCAGCGCACGCGTGAACTAGCTTCTTTTGGTCCTAAATATCTCGGGGGTTTGGGGGCTGGCCCCCAATCCGATCATCCGCAAAAAAGCGCCTTTGGATCAAACCCACTTAGCCAATGGCGGCAGGCTCATCAAAACGGCATCCGCGTCATGCCCTGTCGCCAGGCCGAACTTTGTCCCGCGATCATAGACGAGGTTGTATTCGGCGTAGAGCCCCCGATGCACCAATTGTGCATCCTTATCGGCCTCTGACCACACCGTGTCGCGCCGCTTTTCAATCAACGGCACATAGGCCGGTAAGAACGCCCGACCAATATCTTGGGTCAGCGCAAAATCCTTGGCCCAGTCGCCCGTGTTGCGATCATCCATAAAGATGCCGCCCACGCCCCGCGCACGTTTCCGGTGCGGAATGTAGAAATATTCGTCCGCCCATTCTTTCAACGACGGGTACAAATCAGTGCCGTGCGGATCAAGGTGATCCTTTTGGGTGGCATGAAAATGCGCTGTGTCTTCGTCGTATTCCAAGCAAGGGTTCAAATCAGAACCGCCGCCAAACCACCACGCATGTGGGGTCCAGAACATCCGCGTGTTCATATGCACCGCTGGGGCGTGCGGGTTTTGCATATGCGCGACCAACGAAATGCCTGATGCCCAAAACCGCGGATCAGTGTCCATGCCGGGCACACCACGGGCGGCCATCGCTTTTTGCGCAGCTTCACCCAATGTGCCGTAAACCGTTGAAACGTTGACGCCGACTTTTTCAAACACGCGCCCACCGCGCATCACGGACATCAGGCCACCGCCTGCGTCGCCACCATCATCGGCAGTCCGCTTTGTTTCCTTCACCTCGAATCGGCCCGCAAGCATATCCGCCGTTGGCCCGGACGCCAGTGTGTCTTCCAAATTCTCAAAGGATGCGACGATATCGTCGCGCAATGTCCGAAACCATGCCGCAGCGGTTTCTTTTTCGGTAATCATCTCGTCTGACATGCATCTTCCTTTGGTCTGATATTGCATAACATTCTGTGCTATACCATGTCATGAAGCGGACCACAGACCCTTGATACAGATCAACCCCTGTGGACGGAAAACGAAGGAAATACTAATGCGTGCCGCCCTTTTTATTGTTCCGCTGTTGCTAACCGCTTGCGCGACCCCGCGCGAAGCCTGTCTGGACGAAGTGAACCGCGAAGTCCGCGTTCTTGATGCGCTGATCGCCGAAACGCGCGCCAATCTGTCGCGCGGGTTTGCAGTTGAGGAACGGCAAGACGTGCGCACCCGCCGTGCCAATTGCGTCGGCAAGAATGAAGACGGCACGAAGTTCAGCTTCCGTTGTGACAAGACAGAAACGCGGACGCGGACTGTCCCGATCGCGATTGATCTGAATGCGGAACGGGCCAAGCTGACATCGCTTGAACAGCGTCAGATGCAGAACATCTCGAACGCACAAGCAGGGATCGCGCAGTGTATCGCGCGTTTCCCTGAATAAATCGCTTAGTGTGCAGACACCGCTGCCGGATCAATCAGGGTCCGGCCACCGTCAACCGTGATGACTTGACCGGTCACGAAACCGGCAGCATCTGACGCCAAATACTGCACCGCATCCGCGACTTCATTCGGGCTGGCGATCCGGTGCAATGGTGTGTTGTCCACAATCGCGTCGCGCATTTCGTCATGTTCGCGCAACGTGCCTTTCAGGCTCGCACTCATCACCGACCCGAACGCTACCGCGTTCACACGAATGCGTTTCGACGCAAGCGCCACGGCCATTGACCGCGTCATTTGATCAAGGGCAGCTGAACTCACCGAATACGCCAGCAAATCAGGATGTGTTCGCCGCGCGGCAATAGAGCTGAGGTTCACGATAGACCCGACATAAGCATCATCGTCGGCGTCTTTCGCTTGTTTGATCATCCGGCGGGCGACAGCTTGGGTCAAACGCAGGGCCGTCATCAGGTTCTGATCGATCAAGTCTTCAACCGACGTGTCATCCACGCTTAGCGGATCAGACAACAATACCTGCCGCGACGCGTTCACAAGGATATCGACACGTTCGAAAGAATCGATTGTCGCTGACAACAGGTTCGCAATCGTCAGTTTTTGGCGCAGGTCGCCCGCAAAGATGCGCGCATTGCTATCATCATCGGCATAATCGCTAATTTCAGCTTTCAGACGTTCTTCGTCCATATCGGCAAAGACGACGTTTGCGCCTTTCATTAGGAAATGTTTCCCAATTGCGAGGCCAACACCATTTGCGGCCCCCGTCACAATCGCGGTTTTGCCTTCAATCGAAAAGGACATGGGTTTAACTCCGTCAGGCCCGACAGGCCATCAATCAGCGCAACGGGCGCGTGGCATGGAAAACTTTGAACGCGTTATTCTGCGCGATCTTCTCAACATTACGAAACGCATCACTCAACGCCTGTTCATAGGGCAAATGACGATTCGCGACCATCCAAAGTTTACCGTGGCCCGCCAACATCTTGGCGGCCGACGCGATAAAGGCACGGCCCAGCGATGGATCAGCGTTGCGACCGATGTGAAACGGCGGGTTCATGATGATGCCGGCATAGGCCTTTTCCGGACGATAGGTGGTCGCATCTTCCCACAGGAAATTCACACGGTCATCGCTGACATTTTGGCGGGCGCAATCAAGCGACAGCGCCTCTGCTTCAATTAAATCAAGCGTTTGCACACCGTCGCGCTGCAACACAGGTCCAGCAAGATACCCCCAACCGGCACCCAAATCGGCCATATGCGCGGGCAGCTTGGGTGGCAGGTTCGCGACCAATAGTTCCGACCCCGCATCGACCGCGCCGTCCGAAAACACGCCAGCGGTGGTCACATAACCATGGTCACCTTTTGCAGGCGCAGGTGCGGCCCAATCGGCAAAAGCGTCCGTGGCTTCGAACCAAAAGATGCGGCCGTGATTCTTGGTGATCGACGGCAAATCGCCCAGAATTTTGCGGCACGCCTTAAAAAGGCTGTCGATTCCATCGGTCTTGTTACCATCAACAACGATTAACTTCGCACGAGCAACGGCCTCTGCGATCATGGATTTCGCCAAGGCTTTGGACCGTGGCACAACAACAATAGCGGTTTCAGCTTCGGAAAACGCGGAAGTCACCGGGTAGCCCGCATTAGACCACCCCGCCGCATCCGGCTTAAACGTGTGTTGGATCGTCACGCGGTCCTGCGGTAGATCGTTGACGTCATAGTTCAGCGGCGGACGCATCAGACAAACGTGACCGTCAGGCAGCGACAGCGCCCCTTCGGTAAGGGCGGTGGACAGGCGGGAATATGCGGACATGTGCGGGTGGACTAACGGCGGACCGTTATTCCTTCTCCATTGTGCATTGCAGTGGATGTTGGTGGCGTTGGGCGAAATCCATCACCTGTGCGACCTTCGTTTCTGCAATCTCGTGACTATAAACACCCACAACGGCGAGGCCCTTCTTATGGACCGTCAACATCAATTCAAATGATTGGGCGTGAGACATCCCAAAGAACCGTTCCAGTACCATCACAACAAATTCCATCGGCGTGAAATCGTCGTTCAGGATCATCACCTTATAAAGCGGCGGGCGCTTTGTCTTTGGTTTCACGTCCAAAGCGACGCCGACATCACTGTCGTCGTTGTCTTTGCGATCGGCCATCATTGTGATGTTGCTCAGCATGCTGGGGGTAATTCCTACGGGCGTTGCGATTGACCTTCTATATAAGACAGGTGGCTAGCAAGAAAACCCCACACATCGGCAAAAATCCGACAAGCCTGACGCAGCGTAGCCGAAGCATGATCTAGCTTGTTGAGGACGATCTAGATGTTTTGCAGCCAAACCCCACTAAATATGGCGGTGTGGCAGGATTCACACCACGGAAGTCTTTGAAAACAGAATGTTTACCGTTTCAGATTCGCTGTGTTAGCTTCGCTGTAATCAATAAGGTCACCGCGTCAAAAAGTGGGGCCACGAGGCAGTTTTAATAGTGAGGCAAACGACGTGGCAAGTCGTCTAAAGCAGTGCGCCTATGGCGTAACACTCTTCTTATTCTCCGTTTTGGTCACCGTAATTGCACCTGTGCAATCGGCAGCGGCCCCATATGCGGCGATGGTCATGGATGCACGCACAGGCGAGGTTTTGCATTCACGCAACGCCGACACGCGCCTGCACCCTGCATCCCTGACCAAAATGATGACGCTCTATATTGCGTTCCAAGCGATCCAGCGCGGTGAAATCACGCTGGATACAGAGGTCCGGATCACATCCAACGCTGCATCAGAACCGCCGTCAAAGTTGGGCCTGCGTAGCGGTCAAACGATCAAACTGCGGTATTTGCTCCGCGCTGCTGCTGTGAAATCCGCCAACGATGCGGCCACAGCAATTGGTGAAGCGATCTCTGGTTCCGAATCTGCGTTTGCCACGCGGATGAACCGGACGGCTGCCGCGATGGGCATGACCAACACCACGTTCAAAAACGCACACGGCCTGACGCAAAGCGGGCACATGTCTACTGCACGCGACATGTCCGTCCTTGGCCGTCACGTGATTTATGACTTCCCACAGTATTATAATCTTTTTTCCCGTATTAGCGCCGATGCTGGTGTCGCCCGTGTGGCCCACACCAACCGTCGTTTCCTGAACGCCTACGAAGGTGCCGACGGGATCAAAACAGGCTACACTCGCGCGGCTGGTTTCAACCTTGTCGCGTCTGCGCAGCGTGGCCAAGAACGCATCATCGCGACTGTGTTTGGTGGGTCTTCCACGGCGGCACGGAACGCGCGCATCACCGAACTGATGGACATGGGTTTCCAGCGCGCACCATCCAACGTCCGCGTCAATGAACCGACGCCACCTGCCGCGAACACGCTTGTGTCCAGCAATGGGACGGCAGCGACCAACGGCGGTTCCGGCAAAACGATCCGTGTCACGGGTTTGGTCCAAGCCAGCCTGCGTCCGCAATCACGCCCCGCCGCAGATGCGCCGCAGCTTGATGTGAATACCGACCTGATCGCCAGCCTTCTGGCCGAAACCGTCGACACCGATTCCATCGACACCGCATTGTCCGAAGCATTGGGCGACGCGGTCCTGACGGAAAGCGCGTTCGAGGCCACGCCAAACGCCGAAGCAGGCGAAGTACTCTCCGCCCCTGCCCCGCAGGCCCGCCCTGCAGAATTGATCACCGCGTCGGTTCAAGGCCCAGCACAAGAAGTCCAAGCAGCACCCGAAGTCGTGACACGCATTTCCACATCTGGCGGCCGCCATTGGGGCGTGAACGTCGGGAGGTATCCATCACGTTATGCAGCAGAACGCGTGTTGCTGAAGGTCGCATTGAACGAAATGACAACGCTGGACGGATCATTGCGCCGCGTCGTGCAACGCTCTGGCGGGTTCGACGCGAACTTCATGGGTTTGACCCGCGAAGGTGCTGATCTGGCCTGTCGTCGCCTACAGGCACGCGGCACGTCATGCTTCATGATCGGGTCCGACAGCTAATATTGAACACGAATTGAAAAGGGCGTCGCGAAGTATCGCGGCGCCCTTTTTCTATGTGAAAGTCGCGTTTCGTGTGGATGAACGGCGGTTAAATTGCACGCCCCTCGAACGCTGCCGCCATCAACGCACGCGTGTAATCCGTTTGCGGCGCATCAAAAATCGCGTCCGCATCACCTGCTTCAACCACATCGCCCTGCTTCATCACCATCACCTTGTGGGACAACGCGCGGACGACTTTCAAGTCATGCGAAATAAACAGGTAAGCCAGTTGGTATTTCTGTTGCAGATTGCGCAGCAGTTCGACGATCTGAACCTGCACAGTCATATCAAGCGCTGATGTCGGTTCGTCCAGCACCAGCAGCTTCGGACGCAGAATCATCGCCCGCGCAATTGCGATACGCTGGCGTTGGCCGCCGGAAAATTCATGCGGGTAGCGATCCATTAATGCCGGATCGAGCCCGACTTCTGTCATGATCTCTGCCACCATTTCGCGACGGTCCCGTGTCGGGTCTATCTCGTGAATCGTTAGCCCTTCGGCGATGATCTGGGCGACAGTCATACGCGGCGACAAGGACCCGTAGGGGTCTTGGAACACGATCTGCATGTCTGTCCGCAGCGGTCGCATCTGTTTCTGGTTCAACCCGTCGATGCGTTCGCCTTGGAACGTAATCGCCCCTTCGGACCGGATCAGGCGCATGATCGCAAGCGCCAGCGTCGTTTTGCCAGAACCAGATTCGCCGACGACGCCCACTGTCTCCCCTGCCCTAACGGTCAAGGTCGCGTCGTTCACCGCTTTGATATGTCCCACAGTGCGCTTCAGCAGACCGCGATGGATCGGGAACCAGATTTTCGCGGAGTCCGTTTCCAGCACCACAGGCGCATCCGCGGGAACCGGCAACGGCGTACCGGTCGATTCTGCCGCGAGCAGCATTTGCGTGTAAGGGTGCTGCGGATTGGCAAAGATTTCAGCCGTCGGACCCGTTTCGACAATTTCACCATCCTTCATCACGCAAACACGATCCGCGATTTTGCGGACAATCGTCAGGTCGTGGGTGATGAACAGCAGCGACATCTGCTTGCGTTCTTTCAACTCTGCCAGCAGGTCCAAAATCTGGGCTTGGATCGTGACATCAAGCGCCGTTGTCGGTTCATCCGCGATCAGCAATTCGGGATCATTCGCCAGCGCCATTGCGATCATCACACGTTGCCGTTGGCCGCCAGACAACTGGTGCGGATACGCGCCAAGCCTGCTTTCCGCGTCGCGAATGCCCACTTGGTTCAACAACTGCACAATCTTGTTCGTAACTGCAGCGCCGCGCAGCCCCTGGTGCAGTTCTATCGATTCCGCCAGCTGCTTTTCCAACGTGTGCAGCGGGTTCAGCGACGTCATCGGTTCTTGGAAAATGAAGCTAATGTCATTGCCGCGCACACGGCGCAGATCAGCCTCGGGCGCGTCGACCATTTGGGTGCCATCATAGGCAATCGACCCGTCGACATGCGCGCTATCGCCCAGCAATTGCACCGTCGACAGTGCTGTTACGGATTTACCGGACCCGGATTCACCGACCAGCGCAACCGTCTCGCCCTTATGCACCTGAAACGACACATCGCGCACAGCATGGGTCGTTTCCCCATCCTGCCGGAACCGGACATTTAGCTTTTTGACATCAAGCAGCAGGCTCATGAGAACGTCTTTCGCGGATCAAACGCGTCGCGGACGCCTTCAAAGATGAACACCAGCAAGGACAGCATCACGGCAAAGGTGATGAATGCGGTGAAGCCAAGCCATGGGGCCTGTAGGTTCTGTTTTGCTTGCAAGGTCAGCTCCCCCAACGACGGGGCGGACGACGGCAAGCCGAAACCGAGGAAGTCGAGCGATGCGAGACCGCCAATCGCCCCCGTCACAAGGAACGGCAGCATCGTGACCGTCGCGACCATCGCGTTGGGCAACATGTGGCGGAACATGATCGTGCGGTCAGATACGCCAAGCGCCTTGGCCGCGCGGACATATTCGAAATTACGCGCGCGCAGGAATTCGGCCCGCACAAGGCCCACCAAAGCAGGCCAGCCAAAGAGTATGGTTAAGAACACAAGCAGCCAGAAACTTCGCCCCACAATCGCGAAGACGATGATGATCACATAGAGCGACGGCATCCCCGTCCAAATCTCGATGAACCGCTGGAAGATCAGATCGGTCCAACCACCGAAATAGCCCTGCACGGCCCCCGCAAGAATGCCGATCAACGACGACCCGATGGTCACGATACCCGCAAACAAAATCGATAGGCGGAACCCATAGATGATCCTAGCTGCCACATCGCGTTTGGTATCGTCTGTACCCAAAATATTGTTGCCCCTCTGATCGGCAGGAAGAAGGACAGGGATTCGAGAAGCCCATCTAGCTATCCTGCCTCTCGGCCTATCGGCGTCAGCGATCTCAGGTCTTGCAATCACATTTGGTGCTGCGGGCGCAGCACCAGGACGATCAACGATCGTGTTGTAAGAATAGGGAATAATCGGCCAGATGGTCCAACCTTTCTGGAACCCTTCGATATCAACGTCACCGCCGCTTTCCACCGTTTCAAGCAGCCCTTCGGGATCATCGAAGCAATCCTCCAGCCCGCCCGTCGCGATCAGGCATTTCACCTCGACGTCGCCGTAAACAGCCTCCGTCGGGAAATCGCCGCCGTAGTCACGTTCCGAATAGAACGACACAATCGGCATCCGCAGTTCGCCGCGATACGACACAAGGATCGGTTTATCGTTGGCGATCAACTCCGCGAACAACGATAGCACAAACAGTACTGTGAATATCCACAGCGACCAGACCGCACGTCTGTTGCGTTGAAAATTGCGCCAGCGGCGTTGGTTCAGCGGCGACAGCCACATGCGTTTCGGTTTTGGGGTCACTTGCATTTCCATCAGCCGCGCCCCTCGAAATCAATGCGTGGGTCGATGAAGACATAGGTGATGTCCGTCAAAATCCCTACGACAAGGCCCATCAACGAGAACGCAAACAACGTACCAAAGACCACAGGATAATCGCGGGCGACAGCAGCCTCGAACCCGAGCCTGCCAAGGCCGTCCAGAGAGAATAGCGTTTCAATGATCAACGATCCGCCAAAGAACACCGAAATGAACAGCGCCGGAAAGCCCGAGATCACAATCAGCATCGCGTTGCGGAACACGTGGCCGTACAGGACTTTCTTTTCAGACAGGCCTTTGGCCTTCGCCGTTGTCACATACTGCTTCTTAATCTCGTCCAAAAAGCTGTTCTTCGTCAGCAACGTCAGGGTCGCGAATGCCGAAATGGTCGAGGCAAGAACCGGCAACGTAATGTGCCAGAAATAATCCAGCACCTTCCCGATCATCGACAGTTCCTCAAAATTGGCAGAGGTCAAACCGCGTAACGGGAACAACCGATAATAGGACCCGCCCGCGAACAAAACGATCAGCAAGATCGCGAACAAAAAGCCGGGGATCGCATAGGCCACAACGATAGTCGCCGACGTGATCGTATCGAACCGCGACCCGTCGCGCACCGCCTTTTTAATCCCTAAGGGGATCGACACCGCATAGGCAATCAAAGTGGACCACAGGCCAAGCGTGATCGACACCGGCATTTTTTCCAAAATCAGATCAACAACGGAAATCGACCTAAAATAGCTCTCGCCGAAATCGAAACGGATATAGTTCCACATCATGTTCAGGAACCGTTCCAACGGGGGTTTATCAAACCCGAACTGGCGTTCGAGATCTTCAATGAAATCCTTGGAAAGACCGCTCGACCCCGGATAGGCGCTGTCTTCTTGCGCGCCCACATCGGCATCCGCATTCCCACCGGCGATGGATTCGAACACGTCACCGCCGCCTTCCATGCGGGCAATAATCGTCTCGATCGGGCCACCGGGCACGAACTGGGTCAAACCGAAATTCAGGATCATGATCCCCAGCAAAGTGGGAATCACAAGTAACAGCCTGCGAAGGATATACGCGCCCATGGGGTCTTCCTCTTGGGCTGCTTAACGCAGCGCGCCGGCCGTTTTCAGGGCCTGATATTTTTCGTCGTTGAACCACCAATAGTCGAGATGGCCAAGACCAAATTCGGGCAGGTTTTCAGGGTGCTCGAACATATCGAAATACGCGACCCAGTTTTTGCCAAGATACCAAACAGGCACAATGAAATATTCGTGACGCATAATCCGGTCGGCGGCACGCACAAGAGCTGCCATTTCATCGTAGTCTTCGGCAGCAGCAATCTGGTCGCCCAGTTCATCAATCGCTTCGGAACAGTAACCGGCAGGATTGAACACGTCTTCTTTGTCTTCACAGCCGTATTTCTGGCTAAAGCCGGTGCCTTCTTGCAGACCATTGACCCAATAACCAAAGATCATCTCGAAATCGTTGTCTTGGGTGCGGGCCTGGTATTGCGCGGGATCGACACGGTTGTAGGTCACGTTCACGCCAAGGCGTTTCAGGTTTTCGATATACGGGTTGATGATCCGGTCAAAACTTTGGCGGGTCTCAAGAAATTCCACATCCAACGTATTGCCGTCCGCATCGATTAGCAGACCGTCATCGCCAGTGGTGTATCCGGCTTCTTCCATCAGTGCCAAAGCGGCACGCAGATTGCCACGATCCAGCGGGCGATCGCCTGACGTATGGGGCAACACAGCCTCTGTTGTCAGGATTTCGGGATCAATCTTGTCGCCAAGGGATTCCAGAATTTCCAGCTCACGACCTTCGGGCAGACCCGCAGCCTTGAGCCGGTCATTTTCCCAGAAACTTTCCCGTTGTTGGAACAGCCCGTACTGCAGATTGTCGTTGGTCCATGTGAAGTTATAGACCAACCCAATCGCTTGCCGCACGCGGCGATCAGCGAACTTTGGATCACGCAAGTTGAACACAAAACCCGTCGCGGCAGGCAAAGTGCCATCTTCCAGTTCTTTACGCGTCACCCATTCATTTTCAATCGCTGGGAAATCATAGGATGTGGCCCAGTTGATCGAACTGTTTTCACGACGGAATGTGAATTCACCCGCTTTAAACGCCTCAAACGCGGCAGAGGTATCAGCGAAATATTCGATACGGATACTATCAAAGTTGCCCCGACCTACGTTGATCGGCAGGTCCTTGCCCCAATAGTCGGGGTTACGTTCGTAAATGATCTGACGACCCGGATCGATAGATCCGGTCATGTATTCAGATGTGCCCGGTGACACCTCTAGGCTCGATTGGTCCAAACGTGCGCCCGTTTCTTCGAACCATGCTTTTTGCATCACCAATGCGTTCGCCATCTGGCCAATCCGGCCACGAGCGGGCGCATCTTCAGCAAACGTGAATTTCACGGTGTAGTCATCCAAGGCTTCGTAGGATTCGACCAAAGCCGTAATCCCCTGCTGGAACGACGGAGTCGATTGGGTACGCATCAGTTCATGTGTGAAGATCACGTCGGCTGCCGTCATCGGCTTGCCGTCCGAAAATGTAACGTCCTTGCGCAGATTGAAGATCACGTAAGAATTGTCATCCGGATATTCGAGCGTCTCGCACACCAAACAATAGTATGTGCCAACTTCGTCTGACGTCGTTGTCATCAAACGTTCCCACACAGCCGACGCAAGGGCGCCCGGCGTTCCTTCCAGCGTGGCGAACGGGTTCATGCTGTCGAACGTGCCGCTGGACGATACCGAAATTTCACCCCCCAATGGCGCGTCGGGATTTACGTAATCAAGATGGGCGAAATCGGCAGGATATTTGATGTCGCCGTATTCGTTATACGCATGGCTTACGGTCACATGCCCGTCAGCAAACGCCTGCCCCGCAAGCAACGACATGCCCACCAATATCGCAGTTCCCGACATCCACATCGCAGTTTTGGCGCGTGTGTCTTGTTTGGTACGGGCTACAGCACGATTTTGGTGGCGATTTTGCATCTTGTTCTCCCAAGGGGTGTCGAAACGTAACTTTGTTATCAAAGCTAACCGGACGGTCCAAACAATCAAGTTGAGAATGCGTGAACTCGGCGTGAACGGACCGTTTCCAATCACTTAGACACAAAAAAGCCGCCCCATGTGACATGGGACGGCTTTGATTAGGTCATAACTGGCGATGATTATTCGCTCAGTGTCGCGAGATATGCGATCAGGTTGGCGCGATCTTCGATCTTGCGCATCCCGTTGTAGTTCATCGCTGTACCTGGTGCGTAGCCTTTCGGGCTTTCCAAGAATGCGTTCAGGTTCTCAGGTGTCCATGTTTCGGCCACAGCAACCAGCGCACCGGAATAACCAAACCCGTCAACACCGCCAACAGCACGATCAACAACACCGTTCAGGTGCGGACCAACGCCGTCTGTGCCGTCAACCTTGTGACAGGCAGAACACGGGCGAAACGCGCCTTCACCAGCGGCTGCATCCGCAGCTGCGAAAACTTCTTCAAATGGGGGACCAGCAGGTACGTCTTCTGCAGCGTCGCCGCCTTCAACGGGAATCACATATGCTTGGTCGTGGCCGTCGCCGTGACCGCCCCCACCGCTGTGATAGATCGTCTCAGCAACCCAACCGCCAAGCAAAAAGGCAAGAAATGTGCCACAGATGCCGCCGATGGCTTTTGTCATAGTCATTGTGTCGAACATGTCGCGTTCCAATTCGTTCGCAGTTTTGCGGGTATGTATCCGCTTCCTTACCTCGGTTGCAAGGTATAGTGCCGCGACCAATTGCCCTTTTTGGGTATCATGTGTCGGGAGGTGTTAAGAATGAGTGGCAAAATCGCATTTCAGGGCGAACTTGGCGCATATGGGCATCAGGCCTGTGCCGACACGTGTCCGGACTATGACCCGCTGCCCTGCCCCACATTCACCTCTGCGATTGAAGCTGTGCGCAACGGCGACGCTGAACTGGGTATGATTGCTGTAGAAAATTCAACGTATGGCCGCGTTGCCGACGTTCATTCGCTGCTTCCCGAAAGCGGTTTGCACATCGTGGATGAGGCATTCGTACGCGTTCACATCAACCTTCTGGGGCAAAAGGGTGCGCAGCTGTCTGAAATTACCCACGCCCACGGCCACGTTGTGATTTTGCCGCAATGCGCCGGATTTCTGACGGAACACACGATTCGCGGTGTCGTCAGTTCAGACAACGCCAAGGCCGCGCGCGACGTAGCTGAAGGCAATGATTCTTCGCAAGGCGCGCTTGCCTCTGAAATGGCGGCCCAAATTTATGGTCTCGACGTGCTTGCACGCAATATCGAAGATCAGGACAACAACACCACCCGCTTCATCGTGATGGCCCGCGACATAAATCGCGCGCGCCGGGGCGATCACGGCATGATGACCAGCCTCGTCTTCCGTGTGCGCAACATTCCGGCGTCTTTGTTCAAGGCAATGGGCGGGTTCGCGACCAATGGCGTGAACATGACTAAGTTGGAAAGCTACATGGTCGGCGGCACGTTCCAAGCGACGCAGTTCTACGCAGAAATCGAAGGGCATCCAGACGACGAAAACGTCAAACTGGCGTTGGAAGAACTGGACTACTTCACGGATATGGTCCGACTGATGGGAGTCTACCCCCGCGCATCGCAGCGTCAGTCATCGTAAGTCAAAACGTCAAGACCCCATGAATTAAGGGCTAGGTGCTACGTTTGTAGTCTTCGGCGATACCTGCGACCTGTTCATTTACCCGACGTGAAAAACGACGGTTCAGGTTGGACTTGGCCAGTTTCAAGGACTGCAAAAGCAGACGGGCTGACAACGACTTAGCGCTCATGTCGACCGTCACCGCCACACGTGTCGTCTTGGGTGACAAGGCAATCAGGTTCACAACTGTCGCACTGTTAAGACCAGTCGCCACGGTATCGATCTCTAGCTCGTTGGGCGCATCGATATTTGTGACGGTTGCACGCAGATTGCGATCCTTGCTTCTGAAGGTAAATGCCACATCCCATGCCGATCCGACACGCACGGGCCCCGCGCCATCCACGCGCGTCACCTGAGCCCCACGACGCAACGCCTGCCGTTCATAGCCATCAAAGTTCGTCACTTTGCTGAATACAAAATCAATTGGCGCTTCGATGTCTTTATGCGTCGAAAAGTTCATTATTCATCCCATTGTTAGTCAGATCGCTTCCGCACACGACAGTCCCGAATCGTCCGTTCCTAATCCAGCGTATTCGATAGCCAATTGTCCAAAAGGAAATGCGCAATCGCGCCTTTACGCGCTGGTTTCATAACCGGGTGTTGCCCTGCAAAAACAATATGCATGTCCGCGCGGCTGATCCACATCGCATCTTCCAGTTCTTCCACATCGACCGTGATATCGTCGTCCAAAGCTTCGCCCATGCACCCGAACATCAAAGACGCAGGGAAAGGCCATGGTTGCGACGCCAAATAGGACACAGCACCGACGGTGATGCCGCTTTCCTCCATCACCTCGCGCCTGACAGCGGCTTCCAATGTTTCACCAGGTTCGACAAAACCAGCAAGCAGCGAATACATCCCTTCGGGCCAACCCGGGGATCGCCCGACCAAGACGCTATCGCCGCGCGTGATCAGCATAATTACGACCGGATCGGTGCGTGGAAAATGGGATCGCGCACACGCTGGGCAATTGCGTTGCCACCCGCCCATCGCAAAATCGCTCAGGTGCCCACATGTGCTGCAGAACCGATGGGATGCATGCCACCCGAAAATCGCACGGGCCGTTGCTGCCAATTCCGCATCACGGGGCGACAGATGCGTCATGATCGCGCGTAATTCCGCAAAGACAGCCGTGTCTTTTATAGTTGGATGCGCCTGTTCCGACGGGTCCAAAAATGTATCAAGGGTGGTGTCATCAAACGCTTCGGGTTCCCAAGCGCTGATGTCGATCGCAAACACGGGTGTGCCGTTGTCGCGCCCCAGATAGACATGCTCAGCGCTTGCGTCAGCGACAATGTCATGGTCAACTTCAACCGTAACGAGCTTTGAATGGTCTATTGTGACCATCGGTTTACCCCGCCACAGCACAATTAAGCGTACTGTTGGATCAAGCCAAAGCGATTGCACATCTTTGCGTTCATGAGCGGCCCGATCCAAACCGGACCCACCGAACGTTACTGTCTCTGCATGTTTCATAGATGTCGCAGTGTCACGTAATGCCAAAAATTTCAATTCTCTACGGGAACAATTCTGCCCGCCAATTCGTAGGACACCGAATACAACCCAAAGGCGCAGAAAATGACCCTCGCACCCCAGCGGATCGAGATAGATGAGTCGGCAACTGATCAATTCAGTCCGATCGTAAAGCTACGGCTGCTGCAGACAACAGATCTGCACATGCACATTTTGCCGTATGATTACAAAACGTTGCGCCCGACACCCCAACGCGGCCTTGCAAACCTCGTGGGTGAAATCGGCGCTTTGCGCCAAGACGGCATTCCAACGCTGCTGTTTGACACTGGTGACTTTTTGCAGGGCAGCCCGCTTGCCGATGCCGCAATGCAAGGACCATCATCGGACATCCATCCCATCGCAGACGCATTCAACACGCTGAAATATGACGCCGTTGTCCTTGGAAACCATGATTTCGACTATGGCGTTGAACCGCTGTCCGAGACGATCAAGCAGATCGATTGCCCCGTTTTATCCGCCAACGTCAGCACAAACGACGATAAGACGACCTATCCCAATTCAACAATCATCAACGTTGAAACAGGGCCTAGTCGCCCACCCATTCGTGTCGGTGTCATCGGTCTGACAACGCCAGTCATTTCGCTAACAACAGACGACGGCGCGCCGGCGGTCAGCACCGCAGACCCCGTCAGCACAGCAAGAACCGTTGTGGCCCAGCTCAAGGAACAGAACGCCGATATCATTGTCGCGCTTTGCCACTTCGGTATCGACCCCGACGACCACATCGAAAACGTTGCCGCTGACATCGCTGGCATTGAGGGTGTCGATGTCGTCATGGCGGGGCACACGCATGAAACTTTTCCCTTGGGCACAACGCGCGGCGGCCCGACGATTGATGCACGCAACGGAACAATTTGCGGCAAACCCACGGTTATGTCGGGTGCGTTCGGGCGTTACCTTGGCGTCATTGATCTGGCGCTTGAACGCCGCGCAGATCACGTCGCAATCGTTGATCAAAACACACGCCTTTACAGGCCGACAGAACAGGCTGAACCAAAAGCATTCGCAACGGTTCGCCCCTTGCATGACGCGACGATTACGTCCCTACAGCAAGAAATCGCACGGACGACCCTGCCCCTGTCGACGGCTTTTAGCCTGATCCAGCCTGACCTGACCCAGTATCTGCTGTCATGCGCACGCCAACTGCATATGCAGGACATTCTGAAAGACACGCGCTTTGCCGACTTACCGTTTCTCACAACGGCTGCGCCCTTTTCGACGGGCAGCAGGTCCAACCCGAATGACTTCATTTGCATCCCCCCCGGTCCGATCAAGCGCAGCGACGTGACGGCCATCTATCCGTTCAACAACACGGCAGTCGCCATTCTGCGAAATGGGGCGCAAATCAAAGATTGGCTCGAAGCGTCGGCACTTCTGTACCGCCCCATCCAAAAGGGCCGACAGAATCAGGTTTTGATCGATCCACATGTCCCGCCATATTTCTTCGATACCGTGTTTGGTCTGACCTATCGGATCGACGTCAGCGCCCCGCCGGGTGATCGTATCAGCCAGATTCGCAGGCACGGTGAATTGGTGCGCGACACGGATCACTTTGTGCTGGTGTCCGCGACAAACCGCCTTGAACAGGGACACAATATTCCACCTGACGACATCATCCATGTCGCAAATGAGAACTCGCAAGACGTGCTCATCGCGTCCTTAAAACGGCAGTCACCCGTGACAGTCCCCTGCCCGTTCGTTTGGGATTTCGCACCCTTACCAGATACAACAGCTGTGTTTCGAACCTGTAAAGAGGCCGATGTTTCAAGCACCGACAGGTCATTGGTCGATAACGGTGTCGATGCCGACGGGTTTCGATCCTTCACACTGTCATTCGACGGCTGACCCGCTCTTGCACGATATAAATTACCGCCCTATATAGGCCCTGAGAGGTTGGCGCGGGCAGGTGCCTCGCCAACCTGGTCAGGTCCGGAAGGAAGCAGCCACAACGAGCCCCACTTGGGTCGATGTCCAGCCTCTCACCTACGCGCTCGATTATGCGCGCCAGCGACGAAACCTTTCAGCAAAGGAGGACTTTTATGACTGTTTCATCCTCCGCCCAGACAGGGCAGCGCTGAGCGATCCCGCTTCCCTTGTCGATCCATGTCTACCAATGACGTGTTATGATCTATTGCGAGGGATATCGCTTTGACCACCACCACAACAACACTGGCCGACCTAGGTTGGACCAACTTCTACCAATCCCAAGTCGACATTGACGAAGTCACAACAACGACGCCCGCACGCGTGCGCGGCGTTCACCGCACGCAGATTTCGGTCATTACGACCGAAGGCAAAACCGACCTCACGTTAGAGCCCGGCATGTCGACGTCAGAAATCGCCATTGGCGATTGGGTGCTCTGCGATCCGAAGGCCGCGTTGATGATCCGGCGTCTGGACCGGATATCGACGCTGCAACGCGGGTCCGATTATCAGCACGGTGAACGCCAACTGATCGCGGCAAACATCGACACGCTGTTTATCACCACATCCTGCAACGCGGATTTTAACGTCGCGCGATTGGAACGCTATCTGGCGCTGGCCTACGATGCGGACGTCACGCCTGTGATCCTGCTCACCAAATCGGACCAAACCGACGACGTGCAGCACTACATCGACGAAGCGCAGGCGCTTGGACCCGACCTTGCCGTTGTGGCACTCGATGCGCGCGACGTGACAGAGACGACGAAACTGGCGCCTTGGTGCGGCAAAGGGCAAACCGTGGCGCTTGCCGGTTCCTCCGGCGTTGGCAAAACGACGCTCACCAATGCGCTGACGGGCGAAGACGGGGCCACCCAAGGCATCCGCGAAGACGACGCACGCGGGCGGCACACAACCACGGGCCGCAGTCTGCACGAACTGCCGTCGGGCGGGTGGCTGATCGACACGCCGGGCATGCGCGGGCTTGGGGTCGCTGATGTGGTCGCAGGCATCAACGAAGTGTTTTCCGAGATTTCCGTTCTCGAAAACCAATGTCGCTTCAGGGATTGCAAACACGAAGGCGAACCGGGGTGTGCAGTAACGGCAGCGATTGAAGCAGGTGATGTGACGCCAGACCGGCTCAAACGGTTCCAGAAACTGCGCCGCGAAGATGCCATCGCGACTGAAACAACAGCCCAAGCCCGTCTGCGGAGCAAGAAGTTCACCAAAGGCGTCAAAAAAGCTGTGAAGAAGAAAAAGCGCTAAACGCAATCACACAGGCCGCATCGCCCACGCGGCCTGTTCATCCGTCTCTACGGCACAAGGGCGGACATCACGCAAAACGGACAACGCATCCGGCACCCCCATCACATGCATCACCCGCAAAACCGCCATGCCGGACCGTCCACATCCGCCCATGCAATGAAACAAAACGCGCCCGCCACCGCGAATAACCGCGACACTCTGGGCGATCACTCCATCCAAAGCACCGTCATCGGGCACACCAAAATCCACGACAGGCACATGGGCCCAACGCGCAAACTGCGCAGCAAAAGTTGCGGTCGCCCCTTCGTGCAGCTCTGTCAGCGATACAAATAGATCCGGTTCCCACGCCTTCACCAACGCGACGTCCTGTTCGAACATTGGCATCGGGCAAAGCGCTACAACTCCGCCACCGACAGCAATCTCGTAAATCTCAAATCCCATCTTCGCCCCGCTAGCGGTAGACGCCGCCCGCCCTAACGCATAGTTTGACGCAAACACCCGAACCCCGAAAGCCCGCAAATGTCTGACGCCCCCGCTTATCAGGTCCTCGCCCGCAAATACCGGCCAGAGACCTTTGTCGATCTTGTCGGCCAAGACGCCATGGTCCGCACGCTGAAAAACGCGTTTGCAGCGGACCGGATCGCGCAGGCCTTCATCATGACAGGGATCAGGGGGACAGGTAAAACCACCACCGCGCGGATCATCGCCAAAGGCATGAACTGCATCGGGCCAGACGGCAACGGCGGGCCAACGACGGAACCTTGCGGCGAATGCGAACATTGCACCGCGATCATGGAAGGGCGGCACGTCGACGTCATGGAAATGGACGCTGCATCGCGGACAGGCGTCGGTGACATCCGTGAGATTATCGATTCTGTGCATTATCGCGCGGCCTCTGCCCGCTATAAGATCTACATCATCGATGAGGTCCACATGCTGTCCAAGAACGCGTTTAACGCGCTTCTGAAGACGCTCGAAGAACCACCCGCGCACGTCAAATTCATCTTTGCGACCACCGAAATCCGGCAGGTCCCCGTGACGGTGCTGTCACGTTGCCAGCGCTTTGACCTGCGGCGGATCGAACCCGAAGTCATGATCGCGCTGATGCAAAAGATCGCAAAGGCGGAAGGCGCTGAAATCCACGACGACGCGCTTGCGTTGATCACCCGTGCCGCCGAAGGGTCAGCACGCGATGCGACGTCTTTGCTCGACCAAGCGATTTCCCACGGCGCTGGCGAAACAACCGCCGATCAGGTTCGCGCAATGCTGGGCCTTGCCGACCGTGGGCGTGTGCTTGACCTGTTCGACATGATCCTGCGCGGCGAAGCGGCGGCTGCCCTGACCGAACTGTCCGCGCAATACGCCGACGGTGCCGATCCGCTCGCGATCCTGCGCGACCTCGCCGAGATCACCCATTGGATCAGCGTGATCAAGATCACGCCGGACGCGGCAGACGACCCCACAATCAGTCCCGATGAACGGACCCGCGGCCAAGCAATGGCAGACCAACTGCCCATGCGCGTGATGACGCGGATGTGGCAGATGTTGCTCAAAGCCTTGGAAGAGGTCGCAGCGGCACCCAACGCGATGATGGCGTCCGAAATGGCCGTGATCCGACTGACGCACGTGGCCGACCTGCCAACGCCCGACGAACTGGTGCGCAAACTCAAAGACGCGACACCACCAACGGGCGGCCCCACAGGCGGCGGACGCCCTGCCCCGCAAGGCGGCGGAACCACAAACGCGATGGGCAGCACGCCCGTACCAACGCACAGCGGACCGTCCGGTCCATCGGCATCTGGTGCGCAAACCGCGGTGGCCTTGGCCGAAGACGCGCTGCAGCACTACGCACGCTTCGAAGATGTCGTAGACCTGATCCGGCGGCATCGCGACGTGAAACTGCTGGTGGAAGTCGAAACAGGCATCCGTTTGGTGGCCTACCAACCCGGCCGGATTGAAGTGCAACCAACGGCAGATGCATCCACCGATTTGGTCGGCAGGTTGGGGTCACGATTGCAGGCATGGACAGGCAATCGCTGGGTGATCACTGTCCGCGACGAAGGCGGGGCAGAAACCATCGCGGAAATCCGCGACGCGGCCGAAAACGCGATCAAAGCGGAAGCAGCGGCACACCCGCTTGTGCAGGCGGTCATCGCGGCATTCCCGAAGGCCAAAATCACCGACATCCGGACCGAAGCGGAAAAAACGCAAGACGCATTTACAGATGCGTTGCCAGAAGTCGATGATGAATGGGACCCATTCGACGACGAATGAGCCCCGTCAGGTCGGCTTAGTTTGTTGGCCAAGCATCCGGATCAATGTGACCAAGCACAGTGAAACTGTCGCCTTCTGGACGCACAACATATGCGACACCCTGCGGTTCGGGATAGATACCTGTCGCAGCTTCAAACGGGTCGTCGTGGCCAACCACAACGCGATTTCCCTCTGCCACGACTTCGGTCAGAAACGGCAATACATTTTCACGCATTTGCGCGATATCCGCGTCAGAATAATCCTCTGCCTTTGCGAAATGCAGCGCTTCATCCGTGTGATAATGACCAAATGCCAGATCAGCAGTCTGCCACGCACGGCAATACCCACTGCTGACAACGCCACCGACCGGAACCTCTAACGCGTGCACCGCGGCGCCAATACCTTTGGCTTCTGACCAGCCTTCTGCGCTCAGCACGCGTTGGGTCGCACAATCACCCATCACAGCATGAACCTGATCCGCATAATCGCTTTCCGTCGTGGCGTGCCGCACATAGATCACCAATCCGCCTTCCTGAAGTGCCGCGACGAGGTCTTGAGGTGATGCATCTTGGGCGGTTGCCCCCGACGATACACATAACAGCGCCACGACTGATGCGGCGCGCGGCAGATGGCTAAAAAGAGTAAGTGACATGGGATTTCCTTTTCCTGAGTGATTCTGTCGGAATAAGGGTTAACCGACTCTTTTAGTCGGATACAAGCCCCGACTTGTTACCACCCCGCAAAAGACCTATTTAAAAACGAACACGCACAAAGGGATGATAAAATGCTCAAAGGGCTTGGTGGCCTTGGTGATATGGCCAAGATGATGAAATCCGCGCAGGAAATGCAGGGCAAAATGGCCCAGATGCAAGAAGACCTCGAAAACATGATGGTCACGGGCGAAAGCGGTGCAGGTCTTGTGAAAGCAACGGCAACAGCTAAGGGCGAGCTGAAGGCGCTCGACATTGATCCGTCGATTTTTGATCCGAACGAAAAAGAAGTCGTCGAAGATCTGATCCTTGCGGCAATCAAAGACGCGCAACAAAAGGCTGGCGAACGGGCACAGTCCGAAATGCAGAAAATGACCGAAAGCCTTGGCTTGCCGCCGGGCATGAACCTGCCGTTCTAAGTGCCAATTTTTCGCCCAAAATTCGGGGGCCGCACGTGACCAGTGGCACCGATGATCTTGAAAACCTGATCACGCTGCTCGCCAAGCTGCCCGGTCTTGGACCGCGGTCTGCGCGGCGGGCCGTGTTGCATCTGGTCAAAAAGCGTAGCCTGCAATTGATCCCGCTGGCCGAAGCCATGCACCGCGTGGGTGCTACCGCCCGCGAATGCCTGAACTGCGGGAACATTGGCACGACCGACGTCTGCGATATCTGCGAAAGCGAAAAACGGGCGATCGGTCAGATTTGCGTCGTCGAAGACGTGGCCGATCTGTGGGCGATGGAACGCAGCCAGACCTTCAAAGGCCGCTATCACGTGCTCGGCGGGACCCTGTCCGCGCTTGATGCCGTGGGGCCGGAAGAACTACGCATCCCCAAACTAATCGACCGGATCAAATCCGAAAACGTAACCGAGGTGATTCTCGCGCTTGGTGCCACCATCGACGGGCAAACCACCGCGCATTACATCGCGGACCAACTGCCCGGCATCACTGTCACGTCATTGGCGCAAGGCGTGCCCGTGGGCGGCGAACTGGACTACCTCGACGACGGTACAATTACCGCCGCCTTGAATGCGCGCCGCAGCATTTAACCCGCCATGCCGCCCGCGCAGACTTTTGGCGAAAACAACAGACCGCCAACCCATCCCATGCGGCCATCGCCCATATCAATGAACTCCATCCCATCCACGGTGATGTAACCAAAATCAATATTATCACCGGGCATGATTTCACCAAAAAACGCCGTATCCGGATGCCGCCCCGCTGTCATCAACAGCGCAGGCCCGTCGTATCCCAAACACGCGCTTTCATAACCAGTCCGCACCGGCAGATCAGCCAATGCACGGCGTTGATCCACATAATCAACATCAAGCGACTGGCGGGACGTATCCACCGCGCAACTGAATTCGTCTTCGACTTCCCGCACTTGCGCGACGATCAATTCGTCTTCCGCGCTCAGTTTCGGCGAAGACGTGGTGCAATCACTGTTATCAAAAACAGACTTGCCCAATTCAGACCCGAAACAATACCCACCGCGATCAAAGACCGTATTGCGGGTCAGCCAAAGTTCGTCGCAAAGCGCATCAGCGACCGCTGTCACCGGGGTCAAAGTCAAAAATATAGCCGTCAAAAAACGCATCAAAATCTCCTAAATTATCCAATCCAGATTAGGCGATGAACGGATGCAGGCTCAAACGAAAAATCCCGGCGCAAAGGCCGGGATTTCCATACTTTTTTACGAAGGTGACGCAGACTTTAGTCTTCGTCTTTTTCGTCCGCATCATCTGGCAGGTTAAAGAAGCTATCCGCATCGGACACGTCCATATCTGCAGACTTCGTCTCCAGATCGTCCGCATCGTCTTCAGCCAGTGAAAATGTCTCAAGACCGGCAATCGCGCTCGGCATCTTCGGCTCGGCAGGCATACCAAGGGATTGTTCGGTGCTGACCAACTTGCGGCGCTCGTCATCAGACATCGCGCTGCCTTCTTTGGCGGCTTTGGCGTTGGCTTTCTGAACAGCCATGTCCAACTCGCCCTGCTTACACATACCCAACGCAACCGGATCAATCGGATCAATGTTGGAAATGTTCCAGTGCGTGCGTTCGCGGATCGCCTGAATGGTTGGCTTTGTTGTGCCGACCAGCTTGGAAATCTGACCATCGGAAAGCTCTGGGTGGAACTTCACCAACCACAAAATCGACGCAGGACGATCCTGACGCTTGGACAGCGGCGTGTAACGTGGACCGCGGCGTTTTTCTTCGCCTTGGGCGGCTTTGTAGAACTTCAACTTCAGCTTATGCAGCGGGTTCGCCTCGGCCTTGTCGATTTCTTCTTGGGTCAGTTGGTTGTTCGCAATCGGGTCAAAACCCTTCACGCCAGTTGCCACATCACCATCCGCGATTCCCTGTACTTCCAGCTCGTGGAAGCCACAGAAATCAGCTATCTGCTTGAACGTCATTGTGGTATTGTCACACAGCCAAACTGCTGTGGCTTTTGCCATAATCGGTTTATCGGACATCAAATGTCTCCTCATCAAAATGACAAGCCTTTCCCGCGCCCTTGAAGGGGCTGACCGCTTGGGCCGGGTTCGCATTGTCGGGGAACTTGAAGCCTATATAAGGATGCCAAGCAATTTAGGGAAGATCAAAATGTGGCGGATGGTTTTAGGGCTTTTGACCTGGGCTGGTATGGCATCGGCACAGGACACTGCCGGTGAATTTGATTACTACGTTTTGTCCCTGTCTTGGTCCGCAAACTGGTGCGCCTATGAAGGCGACGACCGCGATTCCCCGCAATGTGATCCCGCGCGCGATCACGGCTGGGTCCTGCACGGTCTGTGGCCGCAATATGAACGCGGCTATCCCGCCGATTGCCGGACATCATTCCGCCCGCCATCACGTGGGCAAACCGGCGACATGGCCGACATCATGGGAACATCGGGGCTGGCTTGGCACCAGTGGAACAAACACGGGGTCTGCACAGGTCTCGATTCCGAAGATTACTATGCCCTGTCCCGCGTCGCCTACGACAAAGTCACACGGCCCGAAGTCCTACGCAAACTCACCGATCCCGTGACCTTGCCCGCATCCCTGATCGAAGAGGCATTCATCCAGTCGAACCCGACGCTCGAACCCGACCAAATCACAATCACCTGCCGCCAAGGTTACATCCAAGAAGCACGCATCTGCCTCACCCGAGACCTCGAATTCCGCGACTGCGGGACCGACGTAATCCGCGACTGCACCATGCAAAGCGCGCAATTTGAACCGATGCGGTAGTTGCGGCCGACGTTCATCAACAGCACTTTCAGTCACACAGCTCCGTCAGAACCTCTGCCGCGATCTGGAATGACTTCACCCGTTCTGCGTTATCATGGATCATCCCTGTCACCATGATTTCATCCGGTTGGTAGGTATCAATCAAGCCAGCCAACTGCGTTTTCACGGACGCAGCCGATCCTGTAGCAGAACAGGACAACGCATGTTTTACACCCGTCAGAATTTGACCGGGCACCTGCGCCGCTAAATCACGCACCGGATACGGCAGCTTTCCGGGTTTCCCCATATGCAGGTTCGCAAAGGCCAAATACTGCGACGACCGCAGATATTCCGCCTCTGCATCCGTTTGCGCGGCACAAACACCCGCCGCCATCATCGCGTAAGGCTTTTCCAAATACGCCGATGGCTTGAATGACGACCGGTAAACTTGCAACGCCTGCCCCAACAGATCCGGGGCAAAATGCGACGCAAAGGCGTATGGCAATCCCAGATGGGCGGCCAGTTGCGCACCATACAAACTGGACCCCAACACCCAGACAGGCACATCTGTCCCTGCCCCTGGAACAGCGCGAACCGATGCCTGATCCGGCACGTCACCAAAGTAGCCGATCAATTCCTGCACATCCTGTGGAAAGGTATCATCAGGGGCCATGTGACGGCGCAAAGCACGGGCCGTCGCCATGTCCGTTCCGGGCGCACGCCCGACACCCAGATCAATCCTGTCGGGATACAAGGTGGCTAGCGTGCCGAATTGTTCGGCGATGACCAAAGGCGCATGATTTGGCAGCATGATACCGCCTGCGCCGACACGTATCGTCTTAGTCGCGCCCGCCACGTGACCAATCACGACCGACGTTGCAGCGCTTGCGATACCTTGCATGTTGTGATGTTCCGCCAGCCAATAACGATGATATCCCGCAGCTTCTGCAGCTTGGGCTAGCGCGACCGTGTTAGCGAGCGCATCTGCGGCCGTTTTGCCTTCGGGGACTGGCGAAAGATCAAGTAACGAAAATGTCTGCATAAGTGTGCTCCTTGACCGAACACCTAAGCAGCCATCGCGCCCAAACCAAGATCACCAAAGGTCAGGCAGAGACGTTTTTCTGGGTCGTCCCCCGACACTAGTTTGACTGGATCAGTTTCGCGCGACGCTGGCGCCTTATAGGCCTGTCACCAATCCCGCCCATCCGGATATTCCGCTGGTCCTTTAATCTCTAGCTTGTTCCCAAAGGGGTCGAAAATATAGAATGAGAGGCCGACACCTCTGGCACCGCCATGGGTGGCTTCACGGTCGATTTCCACACCATGCGCCGCTAAATGCGCCCGCATTGCGTCGGGCTGAAACGGCGATGTCGCGATGCACAGGTGATCCACATTTCGACCGCCCTTTACTGGCGGAACAGCGCTCGCCGCACCCGGATGCGTGGTGTCCCACAGCACAATCAACGCGGCACCTGCCCAAACCTGTTCCATCCCCAACGTCGGATAGGAATACCCCGGAACACAGCCCAAAACGTCCTGATAAAACGCAAGCGCCTTGGGCATGTCATCCACGATGAACACCACATGATCGATCCCGACTAGGCTGAACGGCGGGGTTGTCATGCGACGTCCCATGTCGGGCACCACGGCCCGTCGACCAACCGCATATCTTTATTCAAACCTGCAATCTCGGCACGTTCCGCATCGGTCAAAACGATATCACCGGCGGCAAGGTTTTCCGCAATCCGGTCACGGCTGCCCGCCGATGGAATGATGATATGGCCCTCTGATAGCAGCCACGCCAACGCAATCTGCGAAGCCGTGGCACCGTGTGCCGCACCAATGCGTTGCAACACAGGATCATCCAGCACGGCACCGCGCGCCAACGGCGAATAAGCCGTCATCGGGATGCCCTTTGACCGACAATCTGACACGATTGGCGTGTTGTGCAGGTAAACATGCAGCTCCACCTGATTGGTGAAAATCGGACGATCCCCCAGTAAATCCATTGCTTTCGCAATGTAGGGCTTCGTGAAGTTCGACACCCCGATATTGCGACACAAACCGGCGTCATAAACGGCAGCCAGCTGCGCCATGTAATCTGCGATATCGTATTCATCTTTGATCGACGGATAGTGCAGCAACAACAGATCAACAGGACCAACGCCCAACTTTTCGAGCGACGCATCAACATGCGGCCTGATCTGACCGGGACCAAAGCTTTCCGGTGCGACCTTCGTTGTCACCCACAGATCATCACGGGCAACACCGTGATCAGCAATCGCGCGGCCGACGTGTTCTTCGTTCTCGTACCCTTCAGCACAATCCAGATGACGATACCCGACATCAAGCGCTGTCAGGGTCCCGTCATAGGCCGCATCGCCCAAGCGATTCCATGTCCCGTATCCAATGCGCGGTATCGTATTGAGCATCCGGCTCTCCTCCTCATTTGGAGAAAAGCTAACCCAACTAAAACGATTACGCTAGGACAAAGATCGCCTAACTCAGGCGATCCCCAAGATCCAAACCACGCAGCACATCCGCCGCATCCATTGGTTTTTTGCCGGGGCGTTGGGCGCGGGTGATGCGGACCGCACCTGTCGCACATGCAACGTCGAAACCTTGCAATACAGTGCCCGGTGCTGCAACGCCGTCGATGACCTCTGCGACATGCAGCTTCACACGTTCACCATCCACATCGCACCACGCGCCCGGAAACGGTGACAACCCGCAAATGTGGTTCGCAACCTCGGCGGCAGGACGATCCCAATCGACGCGCGCCTCCGCCTTGTCGATCTTGGCGGCATAGGTCACGCCGTCTTCCGGCTGCGTCTCGGGCGTCAATTCGGGCAACCGATCCAACGCCTCGACCACCAACGCAGCCCCCATTGCTGACAATCTGTCATGTAGCTGACCCGTTGTTTCAGCTGGCGCAATCGGCGTGGCTTGGCGCAGCAGAACAGGGCCGGTATCCAGCCCTGCTTCCATCTGCATAATGCACACGCCAGTCGCGGCATCCCCAGCCATAATCGCACGGTGGATCGGGGCCGCACCCCGCCAACGCGGCAACAAAGACGCGTGGATATTCAAGCAGCCATGGGTTGGCGTATCCAAAATCACCTGCGGCAGGATCAAACCATAGGCCACGACAACAGCGATATCGGCGTTGTGACTGTCGAAAACTGCTTGGGCGTCTTCATTGCGCACAGACACCGGATGATGGACAGGCAGACCCAACGCCTCGGCCCGTGCTTGCACGGGCGACGGACGATCCTTCTTTCCGCGCCCAGCTGGCCGCGGCGGTTGTGAATAGACGGCAACCACATCGTGGCCAGCATCAACCAAAGCATCCAGAACAGGCACCGAAAAATCGGGCGTCCCCATAAAGATCACTCGCATTGGTATCCCTTTCATCTATTCGGAAAACGCATCACCGGCCCGCTTTGCGTGCCTTCCGTAGCAACATATCGCGCTTTGTCTTGCTCAAACGGTCGAAATACATCTTACCGGCCAAATGGTCGATCTGATGCTGCACCGACGTGGCCCAAAGACCAACAAAGTCGCGATCTTCCATCTCGCCGTCACGGTTCATGAACCGAACGGTCACGGCACGTGGGCGGTTAATCAGCGCAGATTGACCCGGCAAATTCGGCGACGCTTCAGCATGGGGGCGCAGTTCCACCGATGCATGCAGCACTTCCGGGTTCGCCATGCACACGGCTTGGCCGCGTTTTTCGGACGCATCCACGACCGCGAGCCGCTGCATAACCCCCAACTGCACCGCAGCCAGTCCGACACCCGGCATTGCTTCCATCGCGTCGATCATTTCGTCCCAGATCGCGCGGGTTTCATCCGTGACCTCTGTCACATCATCAGCAACCGTGCGGAGCGCCTTGTGCGGCCACATTACAAAAGGTCGGGTCATTGGCGTTTATCCGTAATCAAAATACCGTTCAGATGATCGATCTCGTGCTGCACACAGGCTGCCGAAAAACCGTCAAAGCTGGCCTCAAGAAACCCGCCATCCACATCACGCCAGCGCACAACAACCGACGCAGGGCGCGTCACCTTGATCAGATCGCCTGCAATCGACAGACACCCTTCGGCCAAGGTCGACATTTCTTCGGACGCCGACACGATCTCGGGGTTCACGAAAATCACCGGCTGCGGATCGGCGTCTTTCCACGTGGCGTCCATCACGAACAGACGTTGCAACACGCCAACCTGCGGTGCTGCAATCCCACGGCCATTGGCGGCATACATTGTCGCCAACATGTCCTCGGCCAAGCCGATCAGCGCGTCGTCAAACACCACAATCTCGGCGGCCACCTGCGACAGCACCGGATCGGGCGCTTGCACAATCGGCATCACCGCCATCAGCCGCGCGCCATTTCGCGTTTCAGCTTCTGCATCTTGCGGGTGATCATCTGGCGCTTGAGCGGCTTCAGATAATCAATGAACAATTTGCCATCGAGATGGTCGATCTCGTGCTGGACACATGTCGCCCACAGTTCATCGAACTTCTCGTTCCGTTCTTTGCCGTCAACGTCCTGCCATTTCACTTCGACCGCAGCGGGGCGTTCCACTTCGGCGTATTGATCAGGGATCGACAGACATCCTTCGTCGTAGACGCTGCGTTCGTCGCTTTGCCAGACCACTTCTGGATTGATCAAGACCATAGGTTCGGGCGTGCCGCCTTCTTCCTTCACGCAATCCATGACGATCATCCGCTCGGTGATCCCAATCTGTGGCGCGGCCAGACCAATACCCGGTGCGTGATACATCGTTTCCAGCATATCATCGGCCAGCTTCGCCCGGTCCGTGGAAAAGTCCACAACAGGGGTGCATTTGGCTTTCAGCCGCGGGTCGGGGTGGATCAGGATTTTGCGCAATGTCATGCGCGTCCATCTAGCGTCTCGCCTACCATCCCGCAAGTGTGACCGTTTTCGACTTGCACCCCCTCGCGCGTCAAAGCACGTTACAAAAAAGTCAGTTGCGGAGAGACCAATGAATTTTGACCAGAAAATCGACCGGCGCGGCACCCATTCGGTGAAATGGGATAGCATGGAAGCGATTTACGGCGTCTCCCCTGACGATGGCATCTCTATGTGGGTGGCAGATATGGAATTCCAGCCGCCGCAATGCGTGCAGGATGCCATCAAGAAAATGCACGACCACGGCGTTTACGGCTACTACGGCGACGAAGGCCCGTACAAACACGCGATCTGCTGGTGGATGAAAACACGCCACAACTGGCAGATCGATCCGTCATGGATTTTCACAACGCACGGCTTGGTCAACGGAACAGGGATGTGCGTCGACGCCTACACCAACCCCGGCGATGGTGTGGTTCTGTTCACACCAGTCTACCACGCCTTTGCGCGCGTCATCGCAGCGGCAGGGCGTGAAGTCGTGGAATGTGAACTAGTCAATAACGATGGCCGCTACGAGATGGATTTTGACGCCTACGACGCGCAGATGACCGGCAACGAACGGATGCTGATCCTTTGTTCGCCCCATAACCCTGGTGGGCGCGTCTGGACGCGCGCCGAGTTGGCAGGCGTTGCGGCTTTCGCGAAACGGCACCAGTTGATCCTCGTGTCCGACGAAATCCACCACGATCTGACGATGCCCGGCCACACCCACATCCCGACGGCGCATATCGACGGGATCGCAGACCGGCTAGTAACAATGACGGCCACGACCAAGACCTTCAACATCGCAGGCAGCCATTCGGGTAATGTGATCATCGAAGACCCGGATTTGCGGGCGCAATTCGGGAAACGCATGGCGGCCCTTGGCCTGTCACCGAACAGCTTTGGCCTGTTCATGGCAACGGCAGCCTATTCACCCGAAGGGGCCGAATGGGTCGACGCGTTGAAAGCATATCTCGACGGCAACCGGCAGGTGTTCGACGCCGGGATCAACGCCATTCCGGGGCTTAGATCAATGCCACTCGATGCGACGTATCTGGCGTGGGTCGACTTTTCGGGCACGGGCATGTCGCGCGAAGAATTCACAGCACGGGTGCAAAACGAAGCAAAGATCGCAGCCAACCACGGCCCGACATTCGGCACTGGCGGCGATAGCTTCCTACGCTTCAATCTCGGCGCACCACGGGCGCAAATCGAAGAGGCAGTCGCCCGCCTTCAGTCCGCGTTCAGCGATCTTCAGTAACTAGCGCGGTAGCAACGCAATCGGCGCATCCTGCTCGCGGACAAAATCCGCGGGCGGACGGTCGGGAATTGTGTTGACCCACTTGAAATCAAACACACGTTCTTGACCGTCCAATTCGGAATCAATCACAAGACATTGGTACAGATGACGCGATCCGTCGTAAATTTCGACACGTCCCCGCAAACGCGGCGACGTTTTCGCATCCAAAGCAAAGCCATTGTCCCACAAACGCAGGATACGATAGACGTCGTCACCGTCGTGAACGCAAAGCCGATCGTTGCGCTTCAGCGATTGTTTACGGGCTTGTTCTAGGCCCTCGCGGACCTCTTGCGGAAACATTTGAAACATCGTGCCGATTCCTTGTCTGGAACCCTAGGATGTACTTCTAATTGTAAATATCAAGTGACGACGTCCGCCGCGCCGCAGCGTAAACCTGCCAAATTGTTCAAGATTTTTCTTTTACCTTCGGGCGCAAGACATGCGGTTTCGCCGCATCATACAACGCAGAATCAGGGAAACCGTGATTATCTGACAACGCAGGACCGACCATAATCAACGCAGTACGCGTGATTTTTGCGGCCCGTACTTTTTCGCGAATATCGGCAAAGGTGCCACGAATGATCAACTGATCCGGCCATGAGGCGCGGTAAATCACGACCACAGGACAGTCTTCGCCATAATAAGGAATCAGTTGGCGTTCGATTTCACGCAGCGCCCTGATCCCCAAATGGATCGCTAATGTTGCCCCCGTGCGGGCGAAATTCTCGAGCGTCTCACCCTCGGGCATCCCTGTCGATTTCATCGACATACGTGTCAAGACGATAGACTGCGCGATCTCAGGCACTGTCAACTCTGTCCCCAAAGCAGCCGCCGCAGCAGCATAAGCAGGCACGCCTGGAATAATCTCGTAAGAAATCCCGTCTTCTTTCAATCGGCGGATCTGTTCCGCAATCGCGCCATACAATGACGGATCACCGGAATGGACACGCGCAACGTCTTCACCACGCGCATGCGCCGCCAAAATCTCCGCATGGGTATCATCCAACGTCATCGGGGCGGTGTCCAAAACACGCGCACCGTCCGGCGCACAACCAACCACCTCAGCAGGCACCAACGACCCCGCATAAAGACACACAGGACATGCGCCAATCACACGCGCAGCTTTCAACGTCAGCAATTCCGGATCACCCGGACCTGCACCAATAAAATAAACAGTCATCTCAAAACTCCATACGGGATGGCGGGAGGGGCGTCGTCCAAAGGACGCGCGTCTCTACGCCAAATCCCCATCAATCTTGCGGGCATAGCCACGCGGCGTGAACATCCGTGGACCCGTCCCCAATTGGGCAAGCCGCGAATGCGACGACCCAACCAGCACAACGGTCAACATATCCACCTCATCGACTTCCAACTCATCCAAGCGGCGGTAGCGGACATGCTCCTCAGGCCGCCCAAGCGACGACGCCAACATGACAGGCGTCTCGGGCGGGCGATGCTGCAACAAAATATCACGCGCCTCAGCCAACAACGTCCTACGCCGCATCGACACCGGATTATAGAACGCGATCACAAAATCGCCCTCGGCAGCGGCTTTCAGACGTTTCACAATATCCTCACGCGGGGTCAGCAAATCACTCAATGAAATCGCACAGAAATCATGTCCCAACGGGGCACCAGCCCGCGCAGCAGCCCCCTGCAACGCAGAAACCCCCGGCGAACAGACAACCTCGACACGGTGCGCTGCATCAGAAACACCCATCTGATCCACCGACCGATCCAGCAATTCGAACACCAACGCGCCCATCGCATAAATGCCTGCATCACCCGAACAGACCAAGGCCACGTTCTTGCCCAACGCTGCCTGTTCCAACGCAAACCGGCACCGATCCTCTTCGCCGCCCAATGGAAAATCAGACCGCTCCTTGCCCACAGCCAACGGCCCCAGCAAATCAATATAAAGCCCGTATCCCACCAATTCCTCAGCTTCAGACACCAGCCGCGATACCTCAGGCGTGCGCCATGCCGCCTGCCCCGGTCCAATACCCACAATCGACAACCGCCCACGCGACCTTCCCTTCAGATCAACCAAGGGGGCAGGTGCCATCGCAATCGCGCAGGTCGCATTCGCCGTCTTGCGCTTCGGATGGGTCAGCACGGCGTCCGCGCCACCTTGCGCCAAGGCCGCAGCCTCAGACACGCCATGCGTACCCACTTCGGCGAAAACCACATCAGATGGATTCGCAAGACGCGGCGTCTCCGATTCCAAAACATCCGCCTCAAACAAACGCATCGGCGCACCAAGCGATGCCGCAAGATCAATAATCGCAGGCTCATCGCCTTTCAGGGTGATTGTATTCACCGAATGGATCGCCTCAGGCGCTAGCCCTGCTTCATCCAAAACCGACTGCACCAATGCAGCCAGTTCCTCAGGCGGACAATTCCGCGCACAACCAACACCCAACGTCAAAACCTGCGGCGCAAACTGCAAATGATCGCCGCCCAAATCCGGCAAAGCAGCCGACGTGCAGGACAACCGCGTGCCATCCTCAGCAAACGGCACCGCATCCAACCATTCAGCACGCACCGACGCGTCCTCAGCCAGCAAAGCACCGCCAGCCGACAACATCCCCGCCATCGCATCCTTTGCGTCATCAGGGTTCACCAAACGCCACCCCGCAGGCGGACTATCCAACGCCACGCCCATCGCCACGTCACCCGCCGTCGTCACAGCAGCGACAGCACCCAGCGCATCAGAAATCTCAGCCGCCAAGCGGTTCGCGCCGCGATGCCCACCCAACAATGGTACAACAACAGCCCCATTATCAGACACAGAAATCACCGGTGGCTCTGTCGTTTTGTCGGCTAACAACGGCGCAACACCGCGGATCAAGATCCCCGACGCACAAACGCCCACAATCGGAACCCCAGCCGCGAACAATTCTCGCGTATGATCCAACGCATGCGCAAAAAACGCATCCGCCTGATCCACACGACCTTCGCGGCCATGCACCTGCGCACCAAGCACCTTTGCCACACGATGGGCCACGGCCTCTCCCGAACGGGAAAGCGCCAAAACAACAGGTTTCACAGCCATGGATCGGCCCCTTTAGTCAGTAATATCATCGAAAAGTAAGGTGCCTTTTCAGGGGCATCCGCCAGCGGCAGCACGATCTGTGTAGGCAAAGTCGCACGTTCCACATAAACAGCGCCGTCCATCAGGCCCAGCGCGTCAATCACGCCTCTGATCTTCACCAAATGACGGCCGACCTTCATAATCACAACGCTCTCAGCGCCCGCGATCCGGTCACGCAACTCGTCCTCAGGCAACGGACCCGGCAGCACAGTCAGCCGTTCATTACGCGCAGCCAACGGCATCCGCGCTGACGCAGCACAGGCCGTCACAGACGTCACGCCCGGCACAACCTGCACGTCAAACCGATCGGCGAGACGCGCGAAAATATACATGAACGACCCGTAGAAAAACGGATCACCTTCGCACAGGCACACCACATCACGGCCAGCCTCCAAAGCCTCCGCAATCGCGGCAGCACCCGCATCATAAGCATCTTGCGCAGGCTGGCGTTCCACAGACATTGGAACATCCATCACGATCTCCACGGCATCCGATTTGATCAAATCGGCCGCGATCGACCGTGCAAAACTCTCGCCACCCGCCAACGTCGGATAGGCCACGATGTCAGCAGCCTCAATCAAGCGCGCAGCCCGCAAAGTCATCAAATCCGGCGCACCTGGCCCCAAGCCAACACCATACAAAGTACCACGGGATGGCGGGAGGGGCGTCGTGCTCGCACGCGCGTCTCCAGTCATCGTTTCACCAAACTCAACTGGGTCACAGGCATCCCCGGGCGCCACCCCGTCAACCGACCCACAGGTTCGGCACGGTGCACCATAAGCTTCACCAAATCACCGCCAAAATCACGGTGCAGCGCGATCAACTCCGCCTCGCTTTCCAAGGTCACAGCATTCGCCACCAGCCGGCCCAAAGGACGCAAAGCCGCCCAAGCAGCATCAAACGTCGCACGGCTCAACCCGCCACCAATGAAAATCGCATCAGGCGCCGCAAGCCCGTCCAACGCGGCAGGCACGGACCCGTCCACCAATTCTAACTTCGGGGTGCCCAGCGCCAGCGCATTCGCACCCGCCATCGCACGCCGATCAGCACGCGGTTCAATCCCGACAGCACGCGCATACCGCGCCGCACGCATCCATTCGATCGCAACGGATCCGCAGCCGCAGCCGATATCCCACAACAGCGCCCCGCGCATCGGCATCAGCTTGGCCACAGTGGCCGCACGAATTTCCTGTTTCGTCATCGTCCCATCGGACTGAAACAAACTATCCGCCAATCCCGGCACACGCGGCAGCAACGCCGCATCAGGGGCCGCGATACATTCAACTGCGAGCGTGTTAAACGCAGGCACCTGGTGATCCCAGCTTTCGGCCACACCATCAAAACGCAACTCGTCTTTACCGCCCATCGCAGCTAACACCGTCAGCTTCGACTGCCCAAAGCCACGTTCGGTCAAAAATGCCGCGATCTGCGCCGGCGTTTGCGCCCCCGTCGTCAGCACCAACAACCGTGCATCCGGCTGGATGAAGGCAATCATCTGCTCCACAGGACGGCCATGCACGGTCAACGTCTCAACATCCGGCAACGACCACCCCATGCGGGCAGACGCCAGCTGGAATGCGGACAGTTGCGGGTGATAGACAATCTCCGCCGGATCAATCGCGCGCCCAATTCGCGCTCCCACAGAAAACCACAGCGGATCGCCAGTGACGAGGATCACGGCACGCTTGCCCCGCAGCCCCTCAATCGTTTCGATCATCGCATCAAAGGGCGTCGGCCACGCGATCCGTTCGGCCTGCACCGCCTCGGCCAACGCGTGATGCCGCTCTCCGCCAAGGATCACTTCAGCCGCTTCCACAACCGCACGGGTCGCAGGCACAAGACCATCAAGTCCGTCTTCGCCAATCCCCACAACATGCAACCAAGGCGTTGTCGTCATACTTTGTCCTCCGGCAGACCAGCAGCCAGCGCATTGACAGCAGCGGACGCCATCGCCGATCCACCCTTTCGTCCACGCAGCGCAATGAAACCACACCCGCGCGGATCAGCGGCAAGCTCTGCCTTGCTTTCGGCAGCGCCAATAAACCCTACAGGAAACCCAAGGATCACCGCAGGTTTCGGCGCCCCCGCATCAATCAACTCAAGCAGATGGAACAGCGCAGTCGGCGCGTTGCCAATCGCCACAACAGCCCCGTCCAGATGATCAGCCCACAGTTCAACCGCGGCAGCAGAACGCGTATTCCCGATATCCTTCGCACGATCCGGCACAGACGGATCATTCAACGTCACAATCACATCGTTATCCGCAGGCAAATACCGACGAATAATCCCTGCACCAACCATTTCGCAGTCACACAACACAGGCTTGCCTGCTTTCAATGCGTCATGACCTCGAACCGCGGCATCAGGCGAAAACGCCAAACGATCCGCAATCTCCACCATGCCGCAGCTATGGATCAACCGCGTGACAACAGGCTGCATTGCAGGGGCAAAGCGATCGAGCTTTGCCTCGCGCCGCACGGTCGCAAAGCTGGCCGCATAAATAGCACTGGGATCTTTTTCATACGGTCGCACTGGCTGGCCTTCTGATCAGGATTTCGATTTCCGCGCGCTTTCCGGCCCGTGCGGATGTTTCGCATGGGGGTATTCTGCGTGGTGGTGATGGTCGTGATCATGGTGATGATGATCGTGGCCATGCCCATGGTCGTGATGATGATGATGGTGATCCGCCTCAACCAGTCGGCACATCCCCGTACAGAATGTATCGCACAGCGCACAATCCGCGACATTCGACCCCGGCGCATTTGCCCCTTGGCCCTCAACATGATGGTGGTGGCTTTCTTGAACAGCCCCGACTTCGCCTTCAAACCCGACGACGCCCGTGCGGTACTTACACAGCACACAGGTCGGGGGCGGCACGGCAGCAAAAGCAGGATGATCGCCACCCGACAATTGTTCGCGCTGTTCAGGCGTAATCTTGCGCACGTCACCGCCGCCAACCTCAAGCACCTGCGTCCGATACTGACATGTCCCGCAATTTGGCGGCGGGTTGTCACCAACCTGCTCGATGATCCGCTCTGCAAACGTCGCCAGCACCTGCGGATGATCCCCAAGATAACCGGCTTTCACAAAATCAATGTCGGGATATTCGGCGGCAACCTGATCCGTAAATCCATAAATCCGGTCGATCAAAATGCCCGAGAATAAGAAATACGGGAACACAATGACGCGCTTGTACCCAAGCCGCGTCACATGCTGCAAACACGGCTCGACCAGCGGGAAGGTCACGCCGGAAAACCCGACCTCGTGCCAGCCAAAACCCATGCCTTCGGCAACCATGCGGGCAATCTTGGCGACGTTGCCGTTCGCATCCGGATCAGACGCACCACGGCCAATCACGACCAAACAGGTCTCTTCCAACGGCAATTCGCCCAAATCGGCATTCGCTTGATCAACAGCTTCGCGAATACGACCAGCGGCAGCCGCGATCATCTTGGGATCAACACCCAATTCACGTCCATAAGACACGGTGATGCCGTGCTTCGCCGCGTAGGTATTCAAAACAGTCGGGATGTCATTCTTTGCATGCATCGCCGCAAACAGCATGCCCGGCACGGCCAGCACGCGATCGCAACCTGCTTCGCGCAGCTTATCCAAACCGTCGCGGATCACAGGGTTTGCGAATTCCAGATAGCCGTAGTCGGTCATCCAATCGTCGGGCAACAACGCAGGCAGTTTATCCGCCAAGGTCGCAAATTCATCGACCGCAGATTGGCTGCGCGACCCGTGGCCGCAAATCATGACACCTGTTTTCACGCGGGTTCCCCTTCTTCTTCCAGTTCGGGTTCGACCTCTGCGTCGGTCTCTTTCTTGCCCTTTAGGGCCCCGTAAATGCCGGTCAGGATCGCTAGACCAATCGCAGCCCCCGCAACCCAATGGTCGTGACCTGCCAAATCGGCCAAATGCCCCGGATGGGCCTGCACCGATGATCCGGCAACCGCCAAGAGAAGTGTCAAAATGATCCGCATCTGATCCTCCAAGTTCTGCCCTATACGCCAGAAACCCCACGCAACCGCATGAGGGAGGTCCGACGACGTGATCCATGGTCCCCTCTAGGGTCAACCGGACGGATCACCAACCTCTCTGGCCCTTTCGGGCTTCGTCTATTGGGGTGGTATATGGACCAACGGCATGACCCGCAATGGGACAAAACGGCAGTCGTGCGCCGAATGCGACGCGTAGATGTGTGCATCAATGCGCAGAACCTGCGCTTGAACAGGGGTTTGTCGGCAGTCCGACCTCGCCTAAATCAGTCACAACACAGTTTTGAAAGGACATCCCCCATGGGACAACTTGTTGACGGCGAATGGCATGACGTTTGGTACGACACAAAGAAATCCGGCGGGGCATTTGTGCGGTCCACCGCAAAGTTTCGCAATTGGATCACCGCAGACGGGTCTGCGGGACCAACAGGCGACGCAGGCTTCAAAGCCGAAAGCGGGCGCTATCATCTCTATATTTCAAACGCTTGCCCATGGGCGCACCGGACAATGGTGTTTCGCACTTTAAAAGACCTGACCGACCACATCGACGTTTCTGTGGTCCACCCCGACATGCTGTCTGATGGCTGGACGTTCGAAAAAGACGGGAATGGCGCGACAGGCGACAAACTGTTTGGCCTGCCGTTTGCCCGCGACATTTACCTGAAAGCTGATCCGCAAATTTCAGGCCGTGTGACGGTGCCAATCCTGTGGGACAAAAAGCAGAACACAATCGTGTCCAACGAATCGTCCGAAATCATTCGGATGTTCAACAGCGCGTTTAACGACATCACCGGTAACACCGCCGATTTTTGGCCAGAGGCCCAGCGCGACGCGATCGAAGAAATCAACACGCGAATCTATGACACTGTGAACAACGGCGTCTACAAATCCGGCTTCGCGACGACACAAGACGCATACGACGACGCAGTAGGCCCGCTGTTCGACAGTCTCGACTGGATCGAAGGTATCCTGTCCGAAAACCGCTACCTGACCGGCGACACGATCACCGAAGCAGACTGGCGGCTTTGGACGACCCTGATCCGGTTCGACATGGTCTATCACCAACACTTCAAATGTAACCGCAAACGGATCATCGATTACCCGAATATTTGGGGGTTCACGCGCGAACTATATCAATGGCCGGGCGTGAAAGAGACGGTGAACATGGACCACATCGTGCGCCACTATCACTACAGCCACGACACAATTAATCCGAACCGGATTATTCCGACCAATCCTGTGATTGATTTTGATGCGCCACACGGGCGCGGGTGATCAAAAGGCGCCTGCTGCGCGGGTATCCCGACTAGCAGAATTGCCATAATGATGAACGATCGCCGCCAAGTCACTTGGCGGCGTTCCTGTTTCAACAAAGGCGCGGGCGTTGGCGCTGTGCGAAAAAATCGATCCATCCGAGAAGAAGGTCGTATCTGTCACAAAAACGACATTTGCGCGTGGTTGATTAAAATTAGCAAAGTCCGCCACGGTCAGCGCGCTGCCTTCGCGCAGGACCAGATCAAGCACGATCACGTCGAAGCTCTGCTTTTGGAGAAGAACAAGCGCGTCGTCGCCCGTTTCGACGACCGTCACAGTTGCCTGCAATCGTTCCAAGTGGCGGGCCCACAAGGCCCCCAATTCGGTCTTACTTTGTACGATCAATACACGCATGGCACCTTCTCACTAGACTTTGGTTCGAGGAATCGAACGGTTACCACTACAATCATTAACGGCTGCTCAAGCTTTCTGTGCCTAAAATCCTAAGGAATGGTTAACTGCCAATCAGCCTGCGTTCAAAACAGGCACGATCCCGCCAATTCGCTTGCCGAACCGGCCAAAATCAGCTTGAAACGCATCAAAATTGTATGAGGCACGTCAAGAATGACAACTTGGATCACGGTTTGCGACACCTGTAAGCGTCCGGAATGGACCGAAGGCGAAGACACAATCACCGACGGAGAACAGCTCGCCAGCCTCGTTGAAGCCGCCGCTGCAGGCGTGCCAGACATCAAAACACGACGTGTTTCCTGCCTGATGGGCTGCAAACACGGCTGCAACGTGTCGATCCAAGCCCACGGAAAACTGGCCTACACCTTGGGCGACTTCACACCGGAACAGGACGCTGCCGAGGGTATTGTGACCTACGCGACATCACACGCGGCATCCGAAACAGGCCAAGTGCCCTACCGCACATGGCCGCAAGCGATCAAAGGGCACTTCGTCACGCGCCACCAACCGATCCCAACCGACGACACCGCAGAATGATTGATGCCCCTGCAAAACGCGACCACGGCGGCGGGCTGGATGCGGCAATTGCACAGTACGGCGGCACGCGCGCGCAGTGGCTGGACCTGTCCACGGGTATAAATCCTGTACCCTACCCGATCCCGACGCTGTCGCCTGACGCATGGACAGCCCTGCCTGACAGCGGCGCATTTGACCTGATCACAGCACGCGCCCGCGCCTATTGGTCGGTACCGAAAGCGGCAGCCTGTCTCGCGACGGCAGGCGCATCATCGGTCATTGCGCAATTGCCACGCCTGACAACTGCTGGCCGCGTGAATATCCCTGGCCCCACATACAATGAACATGCAGCCGCGTTTCAATCCGCGAACTGGTTTGCAGATCCGGACGGGGCAAATGCAACCGTCGCCGTGCATCCCAACAACCCTGACGGGCGGATATGGCAGGCGTCGGACATCACCGGCGACCTGCGGATCATCGACGAAAGCTTTGCTGACGTGATCCCCGATCAATCCCTCATCGCAGAGGCCGCCAAACCCGGCACGGTCATCCTGAAAAGCTTTGGCAAATTTTGGGGGCTCGCGGGGCTGCGTCTTGGTTTTGCCATTGGCGATCCGGCGATCATCACGGCCCTAAAAGAAGCCTTAGGTCCATGGCAGGTGTCCGGCCCAGCCTTGCAAATCGGCGCAGAGGCTTTGGCCGATCCCCAATGGGCGGATGAAACCCGCACCCGCCTGTCCGCAGATGCAAACCGCTTGGACGACTTATTGGCAAGCAAAGGCGCGATCACTCTTGGTGGCACAAGCCTGTTCCGCCTGTACGAAGTCGATGACGCAAAAGCCGCCCAAGCCCAACTTGCGCAATCCAAAATCTGGTCCCGGACATTCCCATACGACAACACATGGCTGCGCCTTGGCTTGCCCGCACCGGATCGGTGGGACCAGCTTGAAGGTGCCTTTTGACCGTTCTTTTCGCGATGATCCTTGATGGGATCTTTGGCGAACCCAAATGGCTGTGGTCGCGCATCCCGCACCCTGCTGTCATCATGGGAAAGGCCGTCGGCCATATCGACACGACATACAACACAGGCGAAAACCGCAAAACCAAAGGCACGATCAGTTTCGCGGCCTTGGTGATTGGCGCGCTTATCCTGGGCATGCTTATCACCGCCATTCCGGGCATTTGGGCGGACGTCATTCTTGGGGCGATGTTGATTGCACAACGATCCCTTGTCGAACACGTGGCCGCCGTCGGCACTGGCCTGCGCATGTCTTTGCAACAAGGGCGCCGTGCCGTGGCGATGATCGTCAGCCGCGACACCCGCGACATGACCATATCAGACGTCACGCGCAGCGCGATTGAAAGCGGATCCGAGAATTTCAGCGACGGGGTCATCGCCCCGATTTTCTGGTTTGCAATTGGCGGCCTTCCGGCCCTTCTGGTCTACAAGATCACCAATACCGCCGACAGCATGATCGGCTACAAAACACCGCGCCACCTTCAATTCGGCTGGGCAGCGGCGCGTTTCGACGACCTGCTGAACTGGGTGCCTGCCCGCCTGACAGCACTGCTGATCTGGGCGACAGATCGCCAAACACCATTTGCCAAAATCGCCGACGACGCAAACCTGCACAGGTCCCCCAACGCAGGTTGGCCAGAGGCCGCGATGGCCTACAAGCAAAACGTCGCACTGGCTGGCCCACGCAGTTACGACGGCAAACTAACGCTATTCCCCTATGTCAACGAGGCGGGCAAACACACCCTCGGCCCCGACGACATCGCCCAAACCACGCAAACGTTGTGGGCGGCGTGGTGGGTGACGCTCGCCATCGCGCTGTTTGTCGCCATCATCTAATCGCAGCCGTTGCGCGCAGTGGCACGGCTGTTACCTTTCGCAAAACCTAACTGACAGGAACCGCCATGCGCCGCCTCGCTTTCGCCCTTTCCATGCTCGCAAGCCCTGCTGTGGCGCAAACCTGCGGTGGCCCGCTTCCCGCGTTTCTTGCAGGCGTCAAAGCCGAAGCCGTCGCGAACGGGTTGTCCCCCACCGCCGCCGATGGCGTGCTGAACGGGGCGCGAATTGATCAACGCGTGCTGAACGCGGATCGGTCCCAAGGCGTGTTTCAAAAAGACTTCATCGCGTTTTCCCGTGCTTTGATCAGCCAAAACCGGATCGACAATGGCGTTGCGGCTGCACGACGCAACGCTGCCACCTTTGACCGGATCGAAGCGCAATTCGGCATCCCCCGCGAAGTCATTCTGGCCTTTTGGGCTTTTGAAACCGACTACGGCAGCTTCCAAGGTGATTTTAACACACGCAACGCGCTTGTGACGTTGGCGCATGATTGCCGCCGCCCCGAACTGTTCCGCCCGCAGTTGATCGCAGCGATTGAATTGAACGAACGCGGCAATTTTAACCCCGACACAACAACAGGCGCATGGGCGGGCGAAATCGGCCAAGTCCAAATGCTGCCCGGTGATATCATCGAAAGCGGGTTGGACGGCGACGGAGACGGCAAAATTGATCTGAAAGGATCAGCCGCAGATGCGTTGATGTCCGGCGCAAATGTGCTGTCCGGTTTGGGATGGAAACCTAACCAACCATGGTTGCAAGAAATCCGCGTGCCGGACACGCTGGATTGGGCGCAAACCGGCCTGAAACACCCTAAAACCGTCGCCGAATGGAACGCACTTGGCGTGACTTCCCGCGACGGAACCGCCCCCACGAACCTGACGGCTCGCGTCGTTTTGCCAATGGGGCGCAACGGGCCAGCGTTCTTCGCCTACGACAACTTCGATGTCTATTTCGAATGGAACCAAAGCTTCGTTTACGTCACCACCGCCGCCTATTTCGCGACACGGCTCGCAGGTGGTCCGGTCTACGATGCAGGCAACCCGACACCGGGCCTGTCGGGCGATCAAATGCAAGCGCTACAAAGCAAACTTGCGGCACGCGGGCATGACGTAGGCGGCATCGACGGCATCCTCGGCGCGAAAACTCGCGATGCGATCCAGTTGGAACAACAACGGCTGGGCCTACCCGCGGACGCATGGCCAACCACTGGACTTTTGAACGCACTATGAAACGGTTTTTCAAAGCATTCGCTGTTCTCGTTCTTATCGCAATTGCTGCGTTCTTCTATTTCGCGCCGTACTATGTCGCCGCCGAACGCAATGCCGTGCGACCACACGCGCCCTACCCGATCAGCGATCAGGCACAGGCGCTTCACGACAGTCTGATCATCGGCGATTGGCACGCAGACGCGCTGCTTTGGGATCGCAATCTGCTCAAGCGCAGCGACATCGGACACGTCGACATCCCGCGTCTGCTAGAAGGTAATGTCGCCATCCAGATGTTCACGGCCGTCACAAAAAGTCCGGCAGGCCAAAACATTCATGAAAATGCGGCCGACGCCACGGACAACATTACGTTGTTGGCAATCGGGCAGCTCTGGCCGCCCCGCACATGGAACAGCCTGTTGGAACGAGCGCTGTACCAAGCCGAAAAACTGCACCACTTCGCGGACAAGAGCGAACAGTTGCGGGTCATCGAAACGCAATCCGACCTCGAACAGCTCCTCGCGGATCGGGCTGCAGGCCAAAACGTGGTCGGCGGGCTTCTGGGCATCGAAGGCGCGCATCCGCTCGAGGGCGATATCGCAAACCTCGCAAAACTTACCGACGCGGGCCACCGCATGATCGCGCTGCAACATTTCTTCGACAACGCACTCGGCGGATCGCTGCATGGCGAAAACAACGCAGGGCTCACCGATTTTGGCCGCGAAGTTGTGACGCAAGTTGAACAACGCAACCTTATCCTCGATCTGGCCCATTCGTCACCCCAGGTCGCACGCGACGTGCTTGCGATCACGGACATGCCCATCGTGGTCAGCCACACCGGCATTTTTGGGGCCTGCCCGAGCGAACGGAACTACGACGACGGGCTGATGCAAGATATCGCAGCCAAAGGCGGTGTCATCGCCATTGGTTATTGGCGCACGGCGGTCTGTGACGACAGTCCAGCGGGCATCGCACGCAGCATTCAGGCCGCGATTGATCTGGTCGGCGAAAACCACGTCAGCCTCGGGTCAGATTTCGACGGGTCGGTCACAACGTCGCTCGACACCTCAGAACTGGCGGCCATCACGCAGGCGCTTGTCGACATACGCACACCCGAAACGCAAATTCGCAAAGTCATGGGTGAAAACATGCTGCGGGTGCTACGGGCACGACTGCCAAACTAGCGCGATAGTCAAAGCCCCACACAACAACTCCACGCTGTGGTCAAAATCCTGACACAGGGCTCGGTCACCCTTTTAGGATAATTATTCCTAATGAGTTTTCGAGCTGGTCCAATGATAGCACTCCGCGCAATTCCGTTTTCGTTCAACATCCTGTGGCAATACATCATCGTTTTCCCGATCATGGTGTGCGGACTTATCGGGCTGACCTTACTCGCATTCATTGTCACTTTTGACATCTACATTTTGTACGCCCGCAACGGGATGGGCGACTTTCGCGGCACCTTTGCCTTGATTGCTACGTCCGCGCTATTCGCGATCTTGCTGTCTGCAATTTACTCTTTTCCTATGCTGATCGGACTACGACTTGGATTAACCACAAGAGGCCATAAGCCTGCGGTTAACTTTTGGAAACTGATCCTTCCAGCAGCAGGCTACGGATTGCTGGTTGGGTTTGCGACTACGCTAATCGCAATGATTGCTGCATTCTTTTACCTGAGATCGGTTTCGCTCAGCGTTAACGACATCGTTGTTCTGCTGGAAAATGCGACACTCGACTACGTCCTGACTAAAGTTGTGACTGACATCCCGATGATGGTGAAGCTCAGTACAGTGTCATGGTTGGGCTTTACGGCATTCTACACGGCTTTGCTTGTGCCGCTGGCCTCTGTCGCGATTGGTCGTGACCCCAGCGGTAACCCCCACACACCGCTCGCAGGCTTCGGTGCAGGGTTCGTGCCACTTCTGGCGCTTGTGTTTATCGTTTATCTGATGTCCGAACTTAGCCTGCCTGCTCTTGAAAGCTTCGCAGCTCTGATCGGGCAAGGTGATCGCTTATCCGGAACTTTGACAATTATCGATTTGATGGCAGATGAAAAAATTCCGTTCCAATGGTCGCGCGATATCGGAATTGTACTGGGCCTCAGTTTGGTATTTTGGCTCTGGACGATCAGCCTGCTCAGCGCAGGGGCCACGCTTGTCTACATCGACCGCTTTGACAAACACAAAGCCGAACGCGCGGAAAAGATGAAGGTCGAACGCCTTGCACCAGAAGAAGCACGCGCTTTGTGGAAACAACGCATGCCAGGTCACGCACCAACATAACGGGACGGCGGGAGGGGCGTCGTGCTTGCACGCGCGTCTCCCTGCCGTTTAAGCAACCATCGCCTCGGCCTTCTTCAGGTCTACGGACACAAGCTGCGACACACCCTGCTCGCCCATCGTCACACCAAACAACCGATCCATCCGCGACATCGTCACCGCGTGGTGCGTGATGATCAAGAACCGCGTGTCCGTGCGGCGCGTCATCTCGTCCAGCATATCACAGAACCGGTTCACGTTGGCATCATCCAACGGCGCATCCACCTCATCAAGAACACAGATCGGCGCAGGATTCGCAAGGAACACCGCAAAGATCAGTGCCATCGCGGTCAGGGTCTGTTCCCCACCTGACAACAGCGACAACGTGGACAGCTTCTTGCCCGGTGGCTGGCACAAAATCTCAAGACCCGCATCCAGCGGATCGTCCGATTCCACCAATTCGAGCCGCGCTTCACCGCCACCAAACAGGTGCGTGAACAGCAAACCAAAGTTCTCGTTCACCTGTTCAAACGCCGTCAGCAGCCGTTCACGACCCTCTTTGTTCAGCGATGCAATCCCCGTGCGCAGCGTTGCAATCGCACCCTCAAGATCGGACTTTTCGTTGACCAACAGGTCGTGCTCTTCCTGCACTTCCTTCGCGTCTTCTTCGGCCCGCAGGTTCACGGCGCCCAGCGCATCACGCTGCCGCTTATACTGGTTCACCTGACCTTCGATCACATCAACGGCGGGCATGCTGTCCACGTCAACATCCAACCGCGTCAGCAGTTCAGCAGGCGACATTTCTTGCGCTTCCATGATCCGTTCTTCGGCATAAGCCACGGTTTCTTTCGCCGCATCTGATCGCGCCTCGGACCGCGCTCGCGCCTCGCGGGCCTCTGATGCCGTGCGCTCTGAATCCCGTTCTGCCACCGCTGCATTACGCAGCGCAGTTTCCGCCGTAACCAACACATCAGACGCCGCAGCGCGCCGCCCTTCAGCCTCGTCCACGGCATCCGCCAATTCGGCCCGCTTCTCAGCGATTTCCTCAGGTGCCGCCGCAGCCTCAGCCAGTTCTGCCTCGGACGCAGCCCTGCGATCCGCCAGCTCAGACGTCCGTTTATTCGCCGTTTCAAGCCGATATTTCCAGCCGGACACTTCCTTCGTGATTTCCTGCGACCGCTTCAACCGCGCATCGCCTTCGCGGCGCAATTCGTCATAGGCAGACCGACGGGTCATCATCATGATCCGCGCCGCTTCCACCGTCATTTTGATATCTTCAACGCGTCCACGCGCCTCATCCAGATCTTCAAGACCCGTCGCAGCCGCCTCTGCCTCGGTCAGCGCCTTCCGCGCAATCATTGCCTCTTCGACATAACGCTTCATCGCAAGGTTGGACGCTTCCAACTTCCCGCTCGCGAGATCACGATCCGCCTCAGCACGCGACGCCGCCCTGTTCGCTTCAGCCACCAAACGGTCCGCATCACGCCGCGCTGTCCGCGCAGTTTGATCCGCAGCCGTCAAATCCGCCAAACGACGCGTCAAAATCTCATGCGCCTGTGCGGCACCTGTGGCCTTTGCAGCAACCTCTTCCAGATCACGCTTCAATTCGACCAACCGGTTCAACTGCTGCAACCGCAATGCAGCCGCCGACGGGGCATCCTCTGACGCCGCTCTGAACCCGTCCCAGCGCCAAACATCGCCCTCAACAGACACCAGCCGCTGACCCGGTTTCAAAACCGCCTGCAACTGCGCGCCTTCTTCCTGTTTCACCAGCCCGACCTGCGACATCCGCCGCTCCAGCACTTCTGGTACGTCAACATATGTCGTCAGCGGTTGCACCGAATCCGGCAAAGCCTGCACCGACAAATACGCAGGCAAATTCGCCCAGCCAGACGCCGCATCAGGCGAAATCGCAGGGGCCCGCAAATCATCGGCCAAAGCCGCACCCAGCGCTTTTTCATACCCCGACTGCACGGTCAGCAGATCAAGCACCTGCCCACCCTCAGCCGTATCCCGTTCAACCAATTTCGCCAGCGCATTAACCTCAGCACGCAGCGCATTCGCCTCGCCTTCAGCCTCCGACCGTTGGGACCGCGCATCGCTTTCCATCGTCTGGCATTCAGCACGGGCAGCTTCGGTCTCCACAAGCGTCTCATCGGCATTCGCAGCCGTCGCCACAGCCTGCTCTTCGGCAGCCTCGGCCATCTCGAAATCCGCTTCGGCCTTTTCCAACGCCTCAGTCGCCGCAGCCATCGCCTCTTTCGCGCGGGCCGCTTCCGTTTCGTTCTTCTCCAGCGTCGTGCGGCTATCGTCCAACAGACGTTTCGCGGACTGGTGACGGGCAGCAAGCCGCGCCACATCTTCGGTCAACGTCTGCAGATCATCTTCACGCTCTTGCAGCTTTGCGGCCCCTTCACGGGCACCGTCATTCGCTTCCTCAAGCGCATCATCATGACCGACACCGGCCTTCGCAATCTCTGCCGCTTCCCATTCCAGCCGCTCAATGGTGTCGCCCGCATCGCGGTTCAACCCGCCTTCGCGTTCCATATCCTTGGTCAGCTGCTCGATACGGGATTCGAGCGTCGCAATCGTTTCAACCGCGCGGCTTTCCTGCTCAGACAAGGTATCGCGCTGCACCATCAACCGCTGCAGAACCGCTGCCGCAATCGCTTCTTCTTCGCGCAACGCAGGCAATGCCTCTTCTGCCAATTGGCGTGCCGTCGTGGCCTGTAACGCCTCTTTTTCCGCAGCAGCAGCCGCAACCGTACGTTCACGCAATTGACCAGCAGCGGCGATCAAACCTTCGTCGGCTTCGCGCCAACGCCGATACAGCAACATGCCTTCGGCCTGACGCAACGCATCGCCAATTTCGCGATAACGGGCAGCTTGGCGCGCCTGACGGGCAAGCTGCGACAGTTGCGACGCCAACTGCTCAACCACATCATCAACGCGCACGAGGTTTGTCTCTGCGCCCTTCAGCTTCAGTTCCGCTTCGTGACGCCGCTGGTACAGCCCCGAAATCCCGGCGGCTTCTTCCAAAATCCGACGACGGGCTTTCGGTTTCGCGTTAATCAACTCTGAAATCTGACCCTGACGGACCAAGGCAGGCGAATGTGCACCGGTTGATGCATCGGCGAACAACATCTGCACATCACGCGCGCGGACATCTTTCGTGCTGACCTTATACGCAGAGCCCGCATCGCGCGTGATCCGGCGCACAACTTCCAGATTATCCGAATCGTTGAACGCAGCAGGGGCAAGCCGATCGAAGTTATCAATCTGCAACGACACTTCGGCAAAGTTACGGGCAGGACGGGTCGCCGTGCCTGCAAAAATCACATCCTCCATACCGCCGCCACGCATGGCCTTGGCGCGATTCTCGCCCATGACCCAGCGCAAAGCCTCAAGAAGGTTGGATTTTCCGCATCCATTCGGGCCCACAACGCCAGTCAGCCCATCCGCGATAATCAAATCAGTCGGATCGACAAAGCTTTTAAAGCCATTCAAGCGAAGCTTACTAAAACGCACAGATACAGGGCCTACAGTGATTCTAACGGTCCGAAACCATCGCCCGTGACAGCGGACAAAGTCAACAAATCCACCCCGCATATGGCCAAATCCAGCCACTTATCCACAAGATATTGCGCAAATCGGCCTTTCACCTGTTCAAGACGCCGCCCGCCGGGGACATCCTGTTTTTCTGGATAAATCGTGCCCTAGCCACCGCTGACGCCGCATCACAAACAAATCGCGTCGGTTTCATCCTTGACCCGCCGCGCCGCACAGCGCACAAAACACAGGCATGGTTCCCCGCACGGTGCAAAGCATCAGGGGATCAAACGGGAATGTGGACAGGGCCGATCCCAATTCGGAGGCCCAAAACCACAGCCGCCCCCGCGACTGTATGCGGAGAGTGCTTTGTTAAGACGCCACTGGGAAACCGGGAAGGCAACAAAGCGCATAGACCCGCAAGCCAGGAGACCGGCCTTGCATGACGACAACCCATCCCCGTCGGGTGTGACGGGCAAAGGAGAAAAGACATGAAGACCGAAGCACGCGCAATCGCCGCTCCACAGACTAAATCCGTATCCTCGACATTGTCGTTGTTTGCCGCCGCATTTATCGGCCTTGGCATCATCGCTGTCGCTGGCCACGTACAGGCATCCACATTGCATGACGCTGCACACGACGTGCGTCACGCAACTGGCTTTCCCTGCCACTAAACACACCACACGTCATGTTTAGCAAAGTTGTCGTCAGCGCATTGATCGCTGGCTTTGGGGCAGGTCTGTTCGCAGCCGTGCTCCAATTCGCATTCGTGCAGCCTATTCTGCTACACGCTGAATTGTTTGAAACCGGTGCATTAACTCATTTCGGTGCTGATCCGTCCGCGGCCCATGTCGCACACGAAGGCGGCATCGACATTATGCGCGATGGTCTCAGCATCATGTTCTCTGCGCTGATCTACGTGGGCTACGCGCTTATGCTACTCGCGCTGATGGTCTTTGCCGAAGAACGTGGTCAACCAATCACAGCACGCACAGGACTGATCTGGGGCGTCGCGGGTTGGATCACCGTACAGATGGCCCCCGCCTTTGGCCTTGCCCCAGAACTCCCCGGCATGAACGCCGCTGATGTCGAAGCGCGGCAAATCTGGTGGTTCGCCACGGTTGCGGCAACGGGCCTTGGCCTGTGGTTCGTCGCCTTTGGACGCAATTGGGCGATGTGGGGCGTTGCCATCATCCTGCTCGCCGCACCGCATATCATCGGCGCGCCCATGCCCGACACCTTGACCGGACCCGCCCCACCTGAACTGGGCGCCGAATTCGCGGCACGCGCCATCGGCACGGGCCTTGCCGTCTGGGCGGTGCTTGGCCTGCTGCTCGGCGCGGTTTGGTCCAAAAATCTAGGAGAAGCGTGATGCGTCTGCTCCTCCTCTTTATCATCGGCCTGACCTTCGGCTTTGGCAGCGGGTTTCTTGTGGCTGGCGGCATGGGCCCGTCATCACACGACCATGCGGGTCATGGCGACATGGACCACGACATGTCCGGCCTTCTGGAATGGGAAGGCACAGCACCCGACCTGTCCATCATGCTGATGCCGGAAATGGGCGACGCGGCGAACCTGCATATCATGGCGGACGGTTTCACCTTCACGCCAGAAACGGTCAACACAGACCCGACCCAAGGCACAGGCCACGCCCACATCTACATCGACGGGGTGAAACTGGCGCGCGCTTACAGCAACTGGTTCCACATCGATCATATCGAGACCGGCCAAGTGATCCGCGTCACCCTCAACGCCGACAATCACGCGGAATGGGGCAAAGACGGGCAACCACTGGCCGTCGAGATCACAGCCCCATGACCTACAGTGCTGGCACCCGCGTCTTCAAACAAAACCGCAGCCGTCCGGCAGGCCGGGCGTCAGCCACCCATCCGTCATCTGTGTCATCATACAACCGCGCAAATGCCACCGCATCATCCGCATCCGCGTCGGTCAGTCCGGCAAACACATACGTGGCCTTTCCATCTGCTTGGACGGCCATCGACACAGGCTCTGCACAGGCCGACAGGCATTCGTGCATCACAACTTCCCACCCTGTCGCCCGCCCGCGCAACGCATCTGCAAGCGCCACACCGGGTCCGTCACAGGTTTTACAAATCACAAGTCGCTTGGTCATAATGATCCCATACCAAGCCACCCAGACATTGGACATACATCATGGCAGCTAAAATTCCCGCCACCGTCGTCACCGGCTTCCTTGGGGCCGGCAAAACCACGCTCATCCGGCACATGCTGCAAAACGCAGAGGGCAAACGGATCGCGCTGATCATCAATGAATTCGGCGATCTTGGCGTTGATGGCGACATCCTCAAAGGCTGCGGCGACGAGGTCTGCACCGAAGACGATATCGTTGAACTGTCCAACGGCTGCATCTGCTGCACCGTGGCGGATGATTTCATCCCAACGATGGAGCAGCTTCTGGCCCGCGATCCAAAACCCGACCACATCGTGATCGAAACCTCCGGCCTTGCCCTGCCGCAACCACTTGTCCGCGCCTTCAACTGGCCCGGCATTTCAACCAAAGTCACCGTGGACGGCGTCGTGACCGTCGTGGACGGGCGCGCTGTCACCGACGGCCAATTCGCGCACAACATCGCGGCAGTCGACGCGCAACGGGCGCAGGACGAAAACCTCGACCATGAAACGCCCTTGTCCGAATTGTTCGAAGACCAGATCGCATGTGCCGACATGATCGTCGTGAACAAGGCAGACCTGCTGTCCGACAACGAGGTCACAACGTTAACCACCAAACTCAAAACCGACAGCCGCGCTGGCGTGCAAGTCGTCAAGGCCGCCATGGGCGCCCTACCTGTCGACGTACTGCTTGGCCAAGGCATCGGATCAGAGGCCGACCTCGAAGCCCGCCACGAAATCCACCATCATCATCACCACCACGATGATGACCACCACGACGACGATCATCACCATGATCACGAACATGAACACGGCCACGACGAATTCGAATCCTTCATCGTCACACGGGGCGAAATCGCTGATGCGGCAACCTTCGCCACGCAAGTCAGCGACACAATCCGCGCGCACAATATCCTGCGCCTCAAAGGCTTCGTCGCGGTCACAGGCAAACCCATGCGGCAAACGCTGCAGGCGGTTGGTCCGCGGGTCGATACCTACTTCGACCAACCCTTCGGCGACGCACCACGCGAAACACGTCTGGTTGTCATCGGCGAAGCTGGACTTGACCAAGCAGCCATCACAAAAGCGCTGACAGCATGATCATCGTGGCGGAAACTGACCCGCATGAACCCGCAACCACAGCGCTGCTCAAAGCAAGCCACGCGTTGATGGAATCCCTGTTTCCGCCCGAAGATAACTTCTATCTCGACGTCGATGACCTCGTGTCACCAGACATCAAATTCTACACGGCACGCGAAAACGGCACGGTTCTGGGCACTGGCGCAATCGCGCTGAAACCTGACTACGCAGAGGTAAAATCAATGTTCGTGTCCGAAGACGCACGCGGCAAAGGCGTGGCAGGCGCAATCCTGCGCCAACTCGAAGACTCAGCGCGGGACGCGGGTGCAACAATGATGAAATTGGAAACCGGCGACGTTTTACACGCAGCCCACAAACTCTACGAATCCCACGGATTCAAACGCTGCGACGCATTCCCGCCCTACAATGCAGCAGGTTCTTCCATCTTCATGGAAAAACCCCTGACATGACGCGCCCCGGCGGCTCTTCTTTTGGTCAAAAATACCTCGGGGGTTTGGGGGCTGGCCCCCATTCTCACTTTGCTTTCTTCGCTTCAGCCGCGGCTTTCATCCGCGCCAGCAATTCCGCTTTCGTTTCACGCGCGCCAAACGGCTTTTTGCCGGACCCGTGTGCGTTGTGTTCACTATGACGCGGTTGGTTTTTGCCCTTCTTGGGGGCACCCGCAGCTTTATAATCCATGATCCAAACCTCTCATTTGAGGCGCACCTAACACGAGGTCCAACCAGATGCACCTGCTAGCCGCCACCCCCGGTGCAATCGACGACGGACAAGAACCAGTCGACCTCGGGCAAACCCCTGCGGACGTCATCGTGATCTCTGCGGCGGACACAGAACTGGCAGCCTTGTCTGAGGCGCGTGCCGAAATGGACAATCCACCGTCCCTGCGGCTCGCCAATATGATGCACCTCCAGCATCCGATGTCTGTCGACCTGCACCTCGACAATTGCGCAACCAAGTCGCGCCTCGTGATCGCGCGTGTTCTGGGCGGTGCGGGTTATTGGAAATACGGCCTTGTGCAATACGCCGCACGCCTACGCGAAGCAGGCGTCACCTTTGTCGCGCTACCCGGTGACGACAAGCCCGATCAAGAACTGCGTGATCTCAGCACATGCGCCAACGACGACTATGACGCGCTCTGGTCCTATTTGGTTGAAGGCGGGCCGCAGAACAGCACAAACTTCCTCAGCTATGCGCAGGCCATCATTGATGGCGGGACCAAACCGCAGGCCGCGTCGCCGCTTTTACGGGCAGGCGTTTACTGGCCTGGAACCGGCATTTCGTCGGTCGCGGCGGTGCACGCATTGTGCACGCCTTGTGCACGCGTTGTGCCAATCATTTTTTACCGTGCTTTGGTGCAGGGCGGCGGGCTCAATCCGATCAACAGACTGGTGAAATCCCTGCTGCGTGCGGAACTTCAACCGATGCCGGTTTTCGTGGCGTCATTGAAAGATCCACTGTCCGTAGCGACGCTCGACCAGATATTCCAAGACGCACCGCCTTCGGTAATCCTGAACTGCACAGCCTTCGCCGTTGGGTCGCCCCACGACGGCGACGACAGCCCGCAAAACCCTTTAACTATGGGCTCTGCAAACAACGCACCGGTGTTCCAGGTCATCCTGTCCAGCGCTTCCGAAGACGCATGGGCAGACAGCCCCCAAGGCCTATCCGCACGCGACATCGCGATGAACGTGGCCCTGCCCGAAGTCGACGGGCGCGTGCTGTCCCGCGCAGTCAGCTTCAAAGGCGAAGCCTTCTTCGACGAAGCCACCGAATGCCCCATTGCCACCTACCAAGCACGCGGCGACAGAATTGATTTCGTCACACAGCTCACCGCAAACTGGGCAAAGCTGCGGGAAACACCCGCGGAAAACAAAAAGACCGCCCTCATCCTTGCCAATTATCCTAACAAAGACGGACGGTTAGCAAACGGCGTAGGCCTGGATACACCCGCAGCTACAATCCACGCGCTCACGCTTTTGAAAGACGCAGGGTACAAAATCGATGCTCCGAGTGACGCCAAATCTCTGATGGATCAGATCATGGCAGGGCCGACAAACTGGCTCACGGATCGGGCAGATACAGACGGCGGATCGTACCTGCCGCTTGATGTCTATGAGCAGCAATTCAACGCGCTCCCTTGGGACGTCAAACAACAGATCACAGACAGATGGGGGACGCCCGATGCCGATCCCTTCATCAGCGAAAAGACGGATGCACAATCCGCGGGTTTCAAACTCAGCATCCATCACTTCGGAAATGCCGTCGTGGCCCTGCAACCGGCACGGGGATACAACATCGACCCGACCGAAACCTACCATTCTCCGGACCTCGTACCGCCGCACAATTACCTCGCCTTCTACTTCTACCTGCGGCACCACTGGGGCGCTGACGCCCTTATTCACATGGGCAAACACGGCAACCTCGAATGGCTGCCGGGCAAAGCCGTGGCGCTATCGGAAACCTGCTGGCCCGAAGCCGTCTTTGGCCCAACGCCCCATATCTACCCATTCATCGTCAACGATCCGGGCGAAGGAACCCAGGCCAAACGCCGGACATCAGCGGTGATCATAGATCACCTGACGCCACCGCTAACACGGGCGGAAAGCTACGGACCACTGCGCAATCTCGAAGCGCTGGTCGACGAATACTATGAGGCTGCAGGCGTTGACCCACGTCGCATCGACCACCTGCGCCGCGAAATCCTATCGCTTTCAGATGTCAGCGGATTGTCCAAAGATGCAGCCTTCACCGGTGACCAAGACAGCGATCTGGCAAAGCTTGACGCCTACCTATGTGAATTGAAAGAAGCGCAAATTCGGGACGGTCTGCATATCTTCGGACAATCGCCGACTGATGATCTTGCCCGCGACCTGACAATCGCCCTAGCACGCGTACCGCGCGGTGAAGGGAAAGATGGGAATGCTTCGCTACTTCGGGCGATCGCGTCAGACCTCGACCTGACAATTGACCCGCTTGATTGCGATCTGGCTGCGCCCGCACTCGAAAAACCTGAACTGCTCGGGGGACTCACATCCGACAAGTGGCGAACAAACGGGGATACGGTCGAACGCCTTGAAATTCTGTCTCAGCACCTCCTGCGGGACGGGGGGTGGGGCGATGTGGGCGTAGTCCCACGAGCGTCACAACCCGTCCTCGACGAGATCGCCGCGAACATAACGCCCAAAGTCACGCAATGTGGCCCGGCAGAGTCAGCGGCGCTCCTCACCGCCCTTGCAGGGCACTTCGTCACACCGGGCCCGTCCGGCGCGCCCACCCGCGGGCGGCTTGATACGCTTCCTACAGGGCGCAATTTCTACAGCGTCGATAGCCGGGCCGTGCCCACACCGACGGCTTGGGCGCTCGGGTGGAAATCGGCAAACCTACTCATTGAAAAACATCTGCAAGACCACGGCGACTGGCCGCGCACCATGCTTCTGACCGCTTGGGGCACCGCCAACATGCGCACTGGCGGCGACGACATCGCACAGGCGCTCGCCCTTATGGGCGTCAAACCAAAGTGGGACAGCGCCAACCGTCGCGTCACCGGTTTCGAAATCCTTCCACAAGGCGTGCTTGGCCGCCCGCGCGTCGACGTCACCTTGCGTATTTCCGGTTTCTTCCGAGACGCGTTCCCCCAACTCATCACGCTTGTCGATTCTGCCGCTAAAGCCGTCCAAGAGCTTGATGAGCCAGCTGATCTCAACCCTGCCGCCGCACGCGCCCAAAAAGGCGAAGATACCGCCCGTGTCTTCGGATCAAAGCCCGGCGCCTATGGTGCGGGCCTGCAAGCCATGATCGACGAACGCCTTTGGGCCGACAAATCCGACCTTGGCGAGGCCTACCTGACATGGGGATCATACGCCTATGGCGCTGGCAATGATGGCGCAGAAAAGCGGGCTGCTTTTGAACAACGCCTGACCCAGACCGAAGCCGTCGTGCAAAACCAAGACAACCGCGAACACGATATCCTCGATAGTGACGATTATTACCAATTCGAAGGCGGGGCCGCCGCTGCCATCAGCACGTTGCAAGGTCAGGATCGCCCGATCTACCACAACGACCATTCCCGCCCCGAACGCCCTGTCATTCGTACGCTCGAAGATGAAATCGGGCGGGTTGTGCGGTCCCGCGTAGTGAATCCTAAATGGATCAACGGGGTCATGCGGCACGGCTACAAGGGCGCGTTTGAGATGGCCGCGACCGTGGACTATCTGTTCGCATTTGCGGCAACGACTGGTGCCGTTCGCAATCACCATTTCGATCTTGTCGAGAACGCATTTTTGGAGGACGACACCGTCCGAGATTTCATCAACGAACACAACGCGCCCGCATTGATCGAAATCGCACAAAGGCTGCAAGAAGCGATTGATCGGGATCTTTGGCAGCCGCGATCCAATTCGGCGGCGGCACGTATTCAGGAAATCGTCGCGGCGGTTCCGTAACCGCTACGCCATGTTGTGTTGCTGTAGCTGCATCTCAAGCACAGCGTTCTTGATCCATGTGCGGACCGCAGCCAACCGCTGGCTCAACCGGCGGGTTTCGTGGATGACGCTCCAAACTTCGCGGTGAACCGGTGATGTATCCGGCATGGTTTCCAGCTGGCCGCCTTCGCGCATGATAACCGATGGGCCCACCGTGGCATGGCCCGTTGCTATCGCGGCTTCACGGGCTGCGGCATATGACGACACGCGCAAGATCGGAGGCTTTCCGAAGTGCCCAACGCCGCCACGCATGTCCGGCGTCCAATCCAGGTCTTCTTGCAGACCAATCCATTCTTTCGGTTTCGTTCCGCGTAATTGGACCAAGTCAAAAGAAATGTCCGCAATTTTGCTGGTAATGAGATGGCCTTCTGTCGGCCGACCAAAACGCAATGCGATGTCTGCTTCGCCATACGCCAAAGACAACCGTCGATCCGCGGCGACCAGCGACAATTTCGTATCGGGAAAGCAATTCATTCCGCTTTCAATTTTCGGCGACAGATAATGGGTCAACAAGAATTCAAGCGACGTAATTACAATTGTCTCGCACTCTGTAGAACCACCTTCACCAAGTTGAAATTGATCCAAACCCTTTTTGAAATTCTTTGCTAAGGTCGTCAGTTCTTCGCCCTGCGTCGTGAGAACCCATTTCCCACCCTTCTGCATCTTGAACAGGTCTGTCTCGAAATGGATCGCGATCCGCTTAATATGTCGCGAAACCGTCGTAGGGTCTGTTCTCAATAGTATAGCGGCCTGCTTCATTGTTCCGCCTTCTTTCAAAGCCAGCACATATTGCAGGTCGTTCCAATCCATCATTTCGGTTGATCCCCATCATGGTAATTCCAAAACTAACCATTTGACGTATGGGGCATGCCTAACGATCAGAGAACAGGTGCAAGAGACTAAGAAGCGCCCCAACAGCGCATTTAACCTGCCCGTAAGTATAGTGCGCATATGCGCATTACCCACAGATATCCGGCTGCAGAATTGCAGAGGTACTGCTGCAAATGTTCACGTCGCCATGAGGAATGTTGTTACGTAAGGTAACGATACGAAAGAGTAGGATACAAAATGACTTACAAAACGCCAACGCAACGCAACCCGCGCTACCTGTCTATACCGACACTTATGGCGTCGCTTGTGTGTGCACATCTCGTGCAGATGGCTTGCGAGCCTCTAGGACTTAACGCACTCTCTTGTATCGTCGCCTACTTGCTTGGCCTTGCGCTTCCCATCGTCTTAAAGCGCGCCTTGATGCCTGACGACGAATACGCTGACCGTGGTTCGCTAGACCCAAACGACGTCCACAGGCTACCAACCAGCCGTTTTATTACGACCCCCAATGAACGTGCCCCATAACCACAGTGACCGCTCACAGAGTACGTAACCCACTGAATGCGCTACTCCGCACAGTGAACCTACAGGGACTTCGGTCCCTGTTTTTTTTGTTTGGGATTGGAAAGGTGAGACGGCTTAGACGCCAGCAGCCAATACCGCTACGCCCAGATAACTCGCAAAAAGAACCATAGAAAATAAACGCATCTGAACTGCCTCGGTATGTCTTGTCTCGTTTTTTGCCTTGATATCGCCTTATTCACAGAACCGTGAGGGGAAAAATCACAAGGTGACGCCATGTCTTGTGATTGTGGTCAACACGTAACACACTGGGTAGACCACCCACAAAGGATGCCCCCATGACCGACACCCCCCAGCCCGACGACCGCCATGCAATGAAAATGGCCAAGAAGAAGGCCGCGCGCGATAAAATCATGGCGACAAAGACCGACAAAAAGGGTCTTGTGATCGTCCATACTGGTAAAGGTAAGGGTAAATCGTCTGCTGCCTTCGGGATGATTTTCCGGTGCATTGCGCATGATATGAAGTGTGGCGTGGTTCAGTTCATCAAAGGCGGTATGTCAACGGGCGAACGCGATCTGATCCTGTCGAAATTCAGCGACGAATGCGCATTCCACACGATGGGAGAAGGGTTCACCTGGGAAACCCAGGATAAGAGCCGTGACACCGAAATGGCACAAGCAGCATGGGCCAAGGCGAAAGAACTGATCTTGGACGAGACCAACAAAATGGTCCTGCTGGACGAGATCAACATCGCGATCCGCTACGATTATGTGGATATCAACGAAGTCGTGGAATTCCTTGCCACCCAAAAGCCAGACATGACGCACGTCGTGCTAACAGGCCGCAACGCCCACGCCGACCTGATCGAAATCGCGGACTTGGTGACCGAAATGGAGCTGGTCAAGCACCCGTTCCGGTCAGGGATCAAAGCGCAAATCGGGGTAGAATACTAAACCCTTCCTGCGCGAACCCCCTTAGATCGCGAACACGACGCTTAGCATTGTGCCATCGTTTTGCGTTTCATAGTCAAGGTGCCCGTTCAATTGCACCGCGGCAGCAGACATCAGGCGTGCGCCCATTCCGCTGCGCCCGTCTGCCTCTGCATCGTGACCGCCGTCTTTGCCCACGCCGTTATCACGACAGGTCAACCGCCCTTCAGCCTGATCTGTCGTAAGCGCGATTTCCACGACACCCGCCCGCCCGTTAGGAAAGGCATGCTTGATGGAATTGGCGACAAATTCACTGACGATCATCCCCAACGCAGACGCCTTGCGCGCATCAAGCGCCACATCAACCGCATCAACTGTCATCTCGACATTATCAGGGGCAACATCGGCAAGCAGTCGCACCACCCGATCAAGATACGGCTTGGTATCAACCGAATTGTGTCCTTTGCTGCCCATCAGTTCACTGTGCAGCGTCCCTACGGCGGAAATCCGGCGTTCAACCGTATCCAGTACACCTTGCGCATCGACGTCGTCGATACTGCGGGCCGCGACGCGCAAAACCGATGCAATCGTCTGCAAGGAATTCTTCACGCGGTGATCCATCTCGGCCTTCAGCGCTTCTTCCAACGCGAGCCGTTTGCGCAGTTCAAGCTGCACCATCACTTGGCGCGATAGCGTCTTCAGTGATTGCTTCTGAAACTCCGTCAATTGCCGCGGTTTGTGATCCAGCACACAAAGCGTCCCGATTGGCATGCCGTCAGGGGCCACCAAATTCGCCCCTGCGTAGAACTGCACGCCAACCTCACCAGTATGAAGTGGGTTATCCGCTGTGCGCTGGTCCTTGGACATGTCGGAGACTTCCAAGAAGTCATCTTCCAAGATCGCATGCGAGCAAACAGATTGGTCCAATGTCGTTTCCGTCGGATCAAAACCAACGCGCGCCTTGAACCACTGGCGGTCATCATCAACCAAACTGATCAGCGACACGGGTACGTCACAAATAGCCGATGCCAAGGCAACAATATCGTTGAAATCGGCCTCATTCGCGGAGTCGAGAACGTCGTACGACGCCAAAGTTGCAAGACGTTGATCCTGTTGGGGATGTTTTTCAGCTAACAACGAAGCGGTCCTTCATAATATAAGGCGTGATCCCTGATAATGGTAAATGCTTTTGACGTTTGCAATGTACCATTCGCAGGCTTTCCATTTACCTTTGGTCAAGCTGATCACTCAACAGTCACTTGCCCAAAAAAGCGACAGGCTTTACCGATGCCTTGAGGCCGTACAACTTGTGCAAGGGGAACGTCATGTCCAAGCAACCTGCCGCCCCCGTTGTTGATGGGCCCATGCAGCAGACCTTTCAACCGCTTTTGAAGCTCAGCCACCTTACCCCTGTTGCCGAAGGATCGCAGCGGATCATCTACGTGCACCCGACCGATCCAACCAGACTGATCAAAGTGCTCAAACCCATCGCAGACACCAAGCGCCGCGCGAAGCTCGCCACGTTTACGGAACGCCATTTTCCGAGCATCCGCACCCGCTGGACCCGTAAGGAATATGGCGAATACCTGCGTATGATGCTCCGCATCGCCCCCACCGATATTCCGCCCATTACGCATATGTACGGGTTTGTACAGACGGATAGGGGACTGGGATGCATTTCAGAAAATGTCACTGACGGTGGGCTTGGTCAGACGCTGCACGCGACCAAGGACAATCTGAGTGCCACCGATCTTGCGTTGTTCAACGACACCATCGCACGTCTGTACCGTTTTGGCATTCGGGCCGGTGATATGACCGCACGCAATTTCGTGTTTGGCCATCGCGACTACGCAGGCCAACAGGGGCCGCGAGAGTGTGTTCTTGTGGATGGGTTCGGCGATATTCACGCGATCCCCGTCAGATCCATCAATGATTGGTGCAACGCGCTGGGTCTTGACGATAGCTGCAAACGTCTTGCTGCGAAAACCGGCTTGCGGTGGGACGCCAAACAACGTCAATTTAGTCTGAACTAGACAGGAGTCCCCGATGCCAAAACACCGCGTCCTCACCGAATTTGGCATGGGCACGTCGCTCCGCCGTCAGGATTATACCCAAGCGGCCAAACGGGCGCTGCAAGACGCGCTATGGCATAATTCCATCAACATGGCCGAACTCTTTGGGTTCCCGAAAGAAGCCATGATCATTGACGTAGAAATTGCGGTGCAGAATCCGGATCAAGTCGATACCGATGCGTTACTCGATATCTTTCCTTACGGACAACCCAGTGTGACGGTACACCATGGCGGGCTTGATGTGCCGCGCCCTGACGGCAAACCAACAGTCATCGCCAACGCCGCGATCAATGTGTCGTTTATGATGGAGCGGACATAATGGACCAGCGCGTTATCATCGAAATGGGTATGGGCAACGATCTGCACGGCATGGATTACCAAAAGGCGGCCAAACGCGCGATTGAAGACGCGTTTCGCCATTCGACCCTACCCTTGTTTCAAAGCATAGACCTGCAAACCGACACGATGCGGGTTCAGGTCACGGTTGGCGTGCAGGAACCAGACAAACTGGACACTGAAGCACTCGCAGAGATGCTGCCGCGTGGACGCGCCGCGGTCACGGCAATCAAAGGCGGACAGAACGTAGCGAACGCAGAAACCGGTGACACGGTAGTAATCGCAACAGCGGCAATCGAGGCGTTTTTGCCCAGTCAAAAAGACAACTGGCAGCAAAGCGACGCCTAACCGCGTCTTTTGGCCCCCAATCTCCTTTGCGAGGCATAATCGCAGGGCCGGATGGCCCTGCAAACAATCGTGTGCGCATCTGCGCTCAATCAGGTCGCGTCACTGCACAGCCTTTTCAGTTGGAAAACCCGGCAGTCAGATTAAGTCCTTTAGCAACAGATTACGAAGGATGAACACATGACTACGCTTCTTGGCATATCAGGCGCTTTACGCGCAAAATCCACTAACACCATGCTCGTGCGCCACGCAGCACAAGTATTCGGCGCAGATACGTTTATCGAAGCTGACCTGCGGGTTCCGCTTTACGATGGTGATCTCGAAGAAAATGAAGGCATTCCTGCTGCCGTCCAGACACTGACCGATCAGATTGCACAGGCAGACGCGGTGATCATTTCGACACCCGAGTACAACAAAAATATCCCCGGCGTGTTGAAGAATGCGTTTGACTGGGTCAGCCGGACAGAAGGCGCGCCGTGGGCAGACAAACCCGTTGCTATCATGTCGGCCACAGCCGGTCGATCTGGCGGTGAGCGGACACAAACACACCTTGTCTCAGTCCTTGCGCCATTCCGGCCAAAACTGATCCTTGGGCCAGAGGTTCTTGTTGGCGCAAACTACGAACAATTCGACGAAGGCGGTTTGCTGAAAAACGAAGTGAACCTCAAAGCGCTCAACGATTTGATGGATCGGTTGAAAGCTGCAATTTAAGCGCGGTTCGATATCTCGATCAGGTTTCCGTCGGGGTCATTGATATACAAAGAAACGATTGGCCCCGCAGCGCCTGTGCGTGCGATGGGGCCTTCGAGAACCTTGATCTCACGTTTATCGAAATGGGCGTGCCACACCGAAAGCTGGGTTTCGCTAAGAAAACACAGGTCCGCACTGCCCGTCGTCGGAGTCATGGCATGGGGCGCGAATGGCGAAACTGCTGGATGCAGGTTGATCTTCTGATCCCCGAACTTCAGCGCCCAGCGCGTTGACCCATCGGCAGGTTGGAATGCTTCTGCCGTCATACCCAAAATCCGCGTGTAGAATGCGATGCTGCGATCAACGTCCGCGACGGTCAAAACCAGATGATCAAGCGACGTGACTGCGGGCATTTGCACCCTCCTTCCATTCGGGTTAGGCCACATCATGCAGTCGAAAACCCATCAAACGCAATCCATCACCGACACGCTTGATCCGGCGCGGGCCGCGGCCTTGGAAGCTACGCTTGGACAAACACCGTCGATCCAAAGCGGTGATGCCTTGCCGCCATTTGCCCATCATATCTATTTTTGGGATGCCCAGACGCCTGACGCGCTTGGCCCCGATGGCCACCCTGCGACGGGCGGGTTTATCCCTGACCTCGGATTGCCGCGCCGCATGTGGGCCGCGGGTCGGATTGTGCAACATCAACCGTTGAAGGCAGGCATCAAGGCCGAAAAAGTCAGCACCGTGGAAGCCGTGACGCGCAAAGACGGGCGTTCAGGCCCGTTGGCATTTGTCCGCGTCCGTCACGACATCAAACAGCGTCACGCCTTGGCCGTGACGGAATGGCAGGAACTGGTGTATCGCCCGCAAGACGCGCAGCCAGCCGACCCAACACCTGCGCCGAAGGTTGCGGCGCATTCCGAACCGCTCGCATTCACGTCGACCCAGTTGTTTCGGTATTCCGCCCTGACATTCAACGGCCACCGCATTCACTACGACGCTGACTATGCACGCGATGCCGAAGGTTACGCCGGTCTTGTTGTGCATGGCCCATTGTTGGCGCATCTGATGATGCAGCTAGCCGTCAAACTGCGCGGCGGTTTCACCGATTTCAGCTATCGCGGATCGTCCCCATTGATCTTGGGGGAAACAGCCACGCTTTGCGCCAATGACGGCCAGTTTTGGGTGCGTGGCGGCGATGGTCGGTTGTGCACAAGCGGTCAAATCACCGCCTAAAGGTTCTGATCCGCCTGAAACGCATCAGGAATGCGGTCGACGCCGTCTAGGATCAGATCGGCCATGACCTGTCCGACCAATGGCGCCATACCAAAGCCGATCTTGAACCCGCCATTGGCTACAAAAGCACCGCCGTCGAACGGATGACGCCCCAACATCGGCGCACGACTGCGGCTGCGCGGGCGGACCCCCGCCCAGCGTTCAATCACCGGTGCGCCTGATAGCACAGGGAACGCCGCGATGGCGCGGGCGTGGATGTCATCCAGTTGCGCATCCACGGCGGTTGGATCATCAAACTCACGCTCGGACGTGGACCCGACCGCGACCGTGCCGTCCGCATGCGGCACGATATGCAAGGCGTCGGCAAACAATTGCGGTGCGCCGATTGCTGCGTGTTGCAACAACAGCGCTTGGCCCTTCACGCCGTTACCGATCTGGCGCGTATGACGGTTTGTCATGTCGACCAACCCTTGCCAGCCTGTGGCCCATACGACCTTGCCCTCGGCCTTGCCGTTAGTTTCGATCCGCCCGCCAAGTTTTAGGATTGCTGCGGCCAACGCTTTGGTCGCCCGTCGCGGATGGATCAAACCGGACAACGTATCGCGCACGACAAAACCGGATGGCGACGGCGGGATCCATGCCCCGAGTGTATCCGCAGGAACCACGCCCCAGATCGCCCGACCTTCCCACAGTTCTGCTGCTGAGACGGCCCGCTTACGTGCCAAATCCACAGCGGCATCATCCGCCAATGGCTGCAAACGCCCCGAGCGTGCGTAACCGACGTCCTGTCCGGTCAATGCCTGCACTTCGGTCCAGAACTTTTCAGCCATCATCAGGCTTTCGAATTGAAACGCTTTCTTACTGTTCCAGTTTTCCGGCACATGCGGGGCCAATGCGCCAACCAGACCACCGCTGGCCCCTGACGCCACACCGTTGGGATCAATGATCTGCACCGCTGCACCGCGCACCGCACAGGCATATCCGACCGAAAGGCCAAACACCCCTGCCCCCATGATCGTCACATCTGCGATTGCCATCGTCGTATTATCCCCGCAAAGATGCCTTAACCCCAAGACACATGCGACACGTAAGGCAAAACCCCATGCGCGACCAGACAACTGACCTATCTTGGCGCAAAACCGAACTGGGGGACGTGCCTGTTTCGACCCAGTTTGATGACCCGTATTATTCGCTGGATAACGGTTTGGCGGAAACGCGGCATGTGTTCTTGGATGGCAACGATCTGCCTGCGCGGTTTGGTGGGCATATTCACATTGCAGAGTTGGGATTTGGGACAGGGCTGAATTTCCTGACGACTGTTCAGGCGTGGATCGACACAGGCCGCAAAGGCACGTTCCATTTCACAAGTTTCGAAGGGTTTCCGCTGACAGCCGACGTAGCCTGCACCGCCCATGCCCCATTTCCCGAATTGGGTGATCTCGCACCGCAGTTATTGTCGATTTGGGATGGCGCGATGGAAGGCCCCGCGATTTACGCGCCGGGCGTAACGCTAGAAGTGATCACTGGCGACGTCCGCGAAACCCTGCCCGCGTGGAACGCGCAGGCCGACGCCTGGTTTCTTGACGGATTTTCGCCCGCCAAAAACCCCGAGATGTGGGGGGCAGACGTCATGCAATCCGTCGCCGATCACACCGCCCCGCAAGGTACCATCGCCACATATTCTGCGGCGGGCCATGTCAGGCGGGCGCTGGAAGAGGCTGGGTTGACCGTCACGCGTACACCGGGCTTCGGCCGCAAACGTCATATGACCCGTGCTGTGAAAGACATCTGATGCAGTCCAATAATACGCGCCTTGGTATTCTGTACATGATCGGGACGACATTCGTCTTTGCCCTGCAAGACGGGATTTCGCGCCATTTGGCGGGCGAATACAACGTCCTGATGATTGTGATGATCCGCTATTGGTTCTTTGCCGCCTTCGTCATCGCCATCGCCCGCCGCCAAGCCGGGTCGATCAAGGCAGCAGCGGCGACCAAGCAGCCCGCGTTGCAGATATTTCGTGGCCTTTTGCTGGGTGCCGAGATTTGCGTGATGGTCACGGGGTTTGTCCTGTTGGGCCTTGTCGAAAGCCACGCGATTTTCGCAAGCTACCCACTGATCGTTGCCGCCCTGTCCGGTCCGATCTTGGGTGAAGCTGTCGGGTGGCGCAGATGGGCCGCGATTGGTGTGGGCTTCATCGGTGTGTTGATCATTCTACAACCGGGTATCACCGTCTTTGCTCCTGCCGCGATTGTTCCGTTGATCGCCGCTCTGATGTTTGCGCTTTATTCGCTGCTGACCCGTTATGCGGCGCGGAAAGACACCGCCGCCACCAGCTTCTTTTGGACAGGCACGGTCGGGGCAGTTTTGCTGACCGCCATCGGCATTTCATCGTGGGAACCGATGACCGCCCCTGATTGGGCGTGGATGTCAGCACTGTGTATCACTGGCGCGCTTGGGCATTTCCTGCTGATCAAATGCTATGAAGTGGCCGAGGCCAGTGCTGTGCAGCCCTTCGCCTACCTGCAATTGGTCTTTGCCAGCACGATTGGGATCATTGTTTTTAGCGAAGTGTTAGAGCTTCACGTGGCAGTGGGCGCGGGTCTTGTCATCGCGTCGGGGCTGTTTACCGTTTGGCGGGCAAGGCAAGCTGCCAAGACCTAGTTGCCCGGACGCGATATTGGTCTGATCCCCGGTACGCCATTTGGTGTTGGAACGGGGGCGGGTGCCGCGATAGCTGGTGCGTCAGACGTTGAAACGCTGAGCGGTTCTTCAACGGGCTGCGGCACCGGTCGGATTTGCGGTCGCACCAATGGCTTGTCCCCGACCAACAAAGCCGTAAACGCGATGGGGCCTGTCTGTCCGGTCAGACGCGCACGATAGACAGGGATCGATTCAGTGACCCGCATGACGTAATTGCGCGTTTCGCGGAACGGGATGTGTTCGATCCAATCCACCACATCCGCTTCACCGATCCGTGGATCGCCGCGCTGGTCCATCCATGACCACGGCCTGCTGGGGCCTGCATTGTAACCGGCTGCGATCTGGACAGGTGAAAAGCCGAACTGGTCTTGCAGCACAGACAGATACTTTGATCCAAGCTGGGCGTTGTAGGTCCAATCGGACGTTAATCGCGCCTTGGAATAGGGAAGATCCAAGAACCCTGCGACTTCTTGTGCCGTCGCGGGCATCAATTGCATCAGGCCCAGCGCCCCCACGGGGCTGCCTGCACCTGCGTTGAATTCGCTTTCACGCCGCGCAATCGCCAAGGACAATGCGGGTTCAACCGGCAAGTCCATGTCGGCGACGCCGTGCATCGGGAAATAAGCGGATGGCACAATGATCCCCCGCGCCGCTGCCGCTTTGCCAAGCAAGACTGCGTAATATGAATGGTCCATCTCTTCCATCAGAGCCGCCAAACGCCCCGTATCATCCGCGTCCAGCTGTCGGCCGAGTTGCGCGAAGAACTGCGTGGCCAGCCCTCGTTCGCCCGCCTCAAGCAATGCAAGGGCGGCAATCACGAGTTCATTCTCTAAAACATCAGCGCCTTGCCAATCCTGCGCATCCGCCCGCCCCGTCAAAGCAGGATCAAGAGCCATGCCCAATTGTTCGCCCGCGAGCAATCCGTAGAAGCTGGTTTGATGATCCGACGCTTCGGCATAAGCAAGCGCCGCTGCATTTGCATCACCCAGCGCCTGATAGGCACGCCCGCGCCAGTATCCCGCACGTCCGAGCGAGATCGGCGTATCGACGGCAGCTACCATTGCGTCAAAATGAGACAACGCCAAGGTCGCATCATCGAAATAGCGCAGTGCAATGTAGCCCGACAGCCATTCCAGATCGGCGTAAGAACTGCCTTCGGTTAGGAAATGGTTGGACGCGAGATCATAGGCGCTTTGAATACGGCCTTCGCGCATTTCCCAACGCGCCAGAACACGGCGCCAACTTGACCACCGGAATGGTTCGCCTAACGCATCTTCCGACGTTGATCGACCTTTCAGGATCGCGATCGCCTCTGTCCGCTCGCCATCGCTGGCAAGCCAGTTGTAACGGTCATAGGCCAATCCGGCGTTTGTCCGCAACGCAGCAGGCACGGCGGCGATGGCGTCATTGATCCCACGTTCACGAATGTAGGCGATCCGCGCCGCGACAAGTGCGGCCTGATCATCATCCAACAAAGGTATCATGCGCGCCGCTTCATCGGTCAGCCAGCGCCACAACAGATTGTCGGCACGTTCGACGTGATGGGGTGCGACTACGTCCGCGAAACCATCGAGAATGGCGGTTTGATCCTCAGCCAATAATCGCAGGTTCAGCCACGCCGCGATGATCACGTCTTCTGCCGCGTCAGGATCACCCTGCACAATCAACGCTTCGGCAAGGCGCACTGCCCCTATGCCCGTTTCCGGCGTCCGGTCACCGAACCACGCGATGATGTCGGCGGCATCGCCACCTTTTTCAATCGCGCGCTCTGCTCTTGTATATAGTCGCGTTTGTCCGGGCCAATCCGGATGATTGTCTAGGAAAGTGCGGTAGTCATCGAACGATCCGTTACCGTCACGCAATTGCATCCACGTCAGGACATCCCGCGACACGGCGTCATCGACGCTTTCAAAGGCGGCTTGATAGTCACCATCATCTGCCAATTGGATCGCAGCCACCAAGGCCGCGTCGCTGTCTTGTGCGACGGTCGCCGTTGCGCCGATGGCGATAGCAAGAGCAGATAGGATCAAACGCATGAACAAAGGCCTTTGGAGAGGTGTATCATCAAAGTAAGTGTCTTAGGCTAATACACAATGCTGAACTTGTTCATCGGCGGAAAGCTGTCTAGGTTCCGCGCGACTTCAAATGGGGCGAATCTGCCCCTCGCACATAAGGAAATGCGTCATGATCACAGGGTCTCTTCCCGCGCTCGTCACGCCGTTTACGAACGGCCAGGTGGATCGTGATGCGCTCAAAAAGCTGGTCGATTGGCATATTGATCAGGGCAGCAACGGTTTGGTCCCTGTTGGTACCACCGGCGAAAGCCCGACACTGACCCACGCAGAACACGATGATGTTGTACGGATCGTGGTCGAAGCAGCAGACGGCCGCATTCCGGTTATCGCCGGTGCAGGTTCAAACAACACGATTGAAACTGTGCGCCTTGTGAAAGCTGCGAAAGAAGCAGGGGCTGCGGCCGCGCTGGTTGTCAGCCCATACTATAACAAGCCGACCCAAGCGGGTCTGATCGCACATTTCACAGCTGCAGCTGACTGCGGTTTGCCGATTGTCCTATACAACATCCCCGGTCGGTCGGTTGTGGACATCACACCAGCGACGATGGGCGAGCTTGCCAAGCACGACATGATCATCGGCGTTAAAGACGCGACCGGCGATTTGGCACGTGTCCCGCGCACGCGCATGACATGTGGCATAGACTTCGTCCAATTGTCCGGCGAAGACGCAACTGCGCTCGGCTTCAACGCGCATGGCGGTGTGGGCTGTATTTCGGTCACGGCGAACGTCGCACCCGCACTTTGCGCCGAATTCCAGCAGGCGACGCTGGCTGGCGACTATCCAAAGGCGCTAGAATTGCTGGATCGGTTGATGCCCCTGCACGAAGCCATCTTCACAGAGCCCGGTTTGGTCGGCGCAAAGTATGGCATGTCCCTTTTGGGCCTATGCAGCGACGAAGTGCGCCTACCTTTGGTTGGTTTGACGAACGAAACCAAAGCGAAGGTTAAATCCGCGATGCAATTCGCCGGTCTGATCGACTAGATTCGCCTTCAATTGCTCACGGCCACGCGAGCCGTTGAAGCAATCGCGCAACAAACAATCACGCGCCAGCGACGACATTGAAACAACCCCGCTTCACATTCTGGAGCGGGGTTTTTTTTCGTGATCATTGCTGTTTGGAATTGAAATAATTCTACCCGCAAAAAGCGCGAAAATGGCCTGTTCTGTGCGGCTTGGAAACGGCCGTTGTGCAGGGTTGCACGGAACTCGCCAAATGGTCGCCAAAAACAAAATCAAGGGGATCAGAGCATCAAATGCGTTCTCTTTTTCGTGACAGGGTGTCCCCTTCCCGAACCCCGTTTTTGATCCCATCTTCATCTCATCGAAACGCGGCAAGCTACTGTCGCTTCAAACAAATAACCGACCACCTCCCGGTCACACACATTAAAGGAACACGATCATGACTAACCTGAAAACAATCGTACTCGCAGCAGCTACAATCGCAGCAACAGCAACTACAGCATCTGCGTACAACGCCTTCCCATTCGGTGAGACATTTGAACAGACTGACCAATTGCAGCTGGACTTCGTACAAGCTGACGGCGCTGGCACAGTTGAAATCTACGACTACTCAAACGGTGTACGTGGCGCACTGCTCGGTTCTGAAGAAATCCGTGGCGGCGTGAACACAAACGTCAAAGTTGACCTGGGTCTCGGCGCAAACAGCGACATCCTCGCAGTACTGAACGTCAACGGTTCAGAAGTGCTGACAAAAGACTACGACCGTCGCTAATCACGCCTTTTCCACCACTCACAACAGATAACGACCATTCGGTCACACACACATCAAAGGAATATGAAAATGACTAACCTGAAAACAATCGTACTCGCCGCCGCAACTATCGCTGCTACTGCAACTACAGCATCTGCATACAACGCCTTCCCATTCGGTGAGACATTTGAACAGACTGACCAATTGCAGCTGGACTTCGTACAAGCTGACGGCGCTGGCACAGTTGAAATCTATGACTACTCAAACGGTGTACGTGGCGCACTGCTCGGTTCTGAAGAAATCCGTGGCGGCGTGAACACAAACGTCAAAGTTGACCTGGGTCTCGGCGCAAACAGCGACATCCTCGCAGTACTGAACGTCAACGGTTCAGAAGTGCTGACAAAAGACTACGACCGTCGCTAAGGCGACATTCTGGATCGGCCTTCGTCCCCGGGCCGATCCAGACCTTCTACCCACAAAACACCGTCCGCATCCCCAGCAGGCGGTGTTTTTGTATTTATCCCCGCAACCAATCTTCGGCGTATGCCACGTCGTCACAGCCACCAAATCGCGCCGCACGTCCGATTTCAGACTGAAGCCGCTTGATCCGACCAGCCCCCATACGCACCGATGGTTCCGGCCAGAACGCGGTCACGACAAGCGTCGTCCCTTGGCGTTTCATGTCGATCCGACCGATCAGCTGATCACCTTCCATGACTGGAAAGACGTAATACCCGTATTGGCGCTTTGGCGCGGGCACGAAGATTTCGATGCGGTAGTGAAAGCCGAACAATCGCTCTGCCCGTTTCCGGTCACGCAAAGCAGGATCAAACGGCGACATGATCCGCACGCGTTGGGACAGGTCGGGAAGGTTTAGGTCATGTACATCGGGCCGCGCGAAACTGCGACGCAGCTTGCCGTCGACACCGGCGACATCCACCTCGATCACACGGCCATCTGCCAACGCAGCCTTACACCACGCCCGCGCCTCAACCGGTGTCACCAGCGCAAAGAACGCTGCAATTTCACCGGATGTGGCAAATCCAAGCTTATCCAAAGCAAATCCACAGGCCCAATCGACCGTATCTTTTTCCGCCAAGCGGGCATTCAAATGCTCGGGCGGGATAACCCGTTCCGTCAGGTCGTAAATCTTGGTGAAGTTTTCGCGGCGTACCACCGATACCTGCCCTGACCGCCACAGATATTCCAATGCGGTTTTTGATGGATGCCAATCCCACCAGCCACCTTTGCCGCGTTCTTCGTCCGTCCCAACGTCGCCCGAGGTACAACAGCCATTTCCGTCGATGTGGCGCAAAACTTCGTCGATTTTCTTGGTAAAGTCGTCGCGCCGCCATTCTTTCCAGCGACTTTCAAGCCACGCCGCGTCGCGGGCGAATTTGAGCCGCCAGTGCACGAAATGATCCATCGAAATCGCGGACGCATCGTGGGTCCAATGTTCGAACACACCACGATCTTTGGTAAGCAGGTTTGACAGATGCGTCGGTCGATATTGTTGCCTGCGCGACCACATGATCAGGTCGTGGGCCCGTGCGAACGTGTTGACGGAATCGAGCTGAACAAACCCCAGATCGTTCACGACCTCTTGCAAATCCGCCCCTTTTCCAACGCCAACTGGGGCTGTGACCAGCCCGTGCTTCGCTAAAAAGATATGGCGGGCCTTTGCATTTGGGATAACGGCTACGGTCACAACTTCTTCTCCCGCTCATTGCGCTGCTGCACACGGGCGAAACGCATTCCTTCGATCAAGACAGCGGTCAGCAGCCCGAAATTCAACAGCCCGTTGGCCGCGGCCATGCCGCCAAGAATCCGCCATTCCGTCGGCAAGAGGATGTCACCAAAGCCCAACGTCGTGAACGCAACCAGAGCGAAATAGACGGACGGTTCCAATGTCTCGAAAATACCAAGACCCAAAAATGTCAGGGCCCAGAGCCAAACGCCGATGGTGATCTGCCCGAGAATCCAAGTCGATACGGCAGCCAACACCATAAACATCTTTAGTCGGTGTGGCGGACGGCCCAACCATTCTCTGGCACGCCCCAACAAGGTTTCCATAATCCAATACCCAAGACTGGCGACACCGATGGACACCAGCAAAAGCAAGCTGCCGATGAAGATTTGTAGGAACATTGGTGGTCCGCCTTAAGGTCAACGTCAATCAACACTCTGCCCAGACTGGCCTTGTAGAACAACACCCTATCGCCTATCTCAATGCGACCATGGCAAAGAACAAGAAACCCAAAGAAAAGACCAATTACAAAGTCATCGCCGAAAATCGGCGTGCCCGATACGATTATGCAATCGAGGAAGACCTTGAAGTTGGGATCATTCTTACCGGATCCGAGGTGAAATCCCTTCGGATCGGCCAGTCGAATATTGCCGAAAGCTATGCGTCGGTTGAAGATGACGAATTGTGGCTGACCAACGCCTATATCGCCCCTTACGAGGCCGCGATGTTCCCGCATGAAGTACGGCGCAAGCGCAAGCTGCTGTGCAAACGGCGCGAGCTGATCAAGATGTCGAATGCCACCAACCGCGAGGGCATGACGCTTGTCCCGCTGGTGATGTATTTCAACGACAAAGGCATGGTGAAGCTCAAGATCGCCACCGCAAAGGGTAAAAAGAACCACGACAAGCGGGCCACCGAAGCAAAACGCGACTGGGGCCGTCAGAAGCAACGTCTTTTGCGGCACGGGGAATAACGCATACATTCTCCCATCTGGCGTTATTCCAAATCCGTGTTAACGTTCCGTCCATAAATTGTGCAATACGCGCAATAGATAAAGGACCGGGGACTATGGAAACACTTATTACACAGCTTATCGCGGGTGCAGTTGGCGGTAACGCTGCAGGCGCAGGCGTTAAATCTGCCTCTATGGGCACAACAATGAACTCTATCGTTGGTCTGATCGGTGGCCTTGGCGGCGGTCAGATCCTTGGCATGCTGACAGGCGGCGCGGCGGTTGCTGGCGAAGCGGCGGCACCAGGTGGCGGTCTTGGCGACATCATCGGGTCTGCCGTTGGTGGTGGTGCCGGTGGCGCGATCCTGACTGCCGTTGTTGGTATGATCAAAAACAAAATGGCTGGTTAATCTTTAACCGCTTTCGAATTCGGGCGTCCCATTGGGGCGCCCTTTTTCGTTTTGGGCCAATGTTTGCTTGTCAGTACACGCCTGTCCCTATAATCACGGCCTCGATCTTTGCGGAGGCCCTATCATGACCGACGACCCACAAACTCTTGTCAGCGCCGACTGGCTTGCGGCACATCTCAAAGATTCCGATCTGCGTATTTTCGACGCCACGTGGTTCCTGCCTGGCATGGAACGCGACGCAAAAGCCGAATACGCCGCAGGTCACATTCCCGGTGCGCGGTTCTTCGACATCGACGAAATCGCCGATCTGCGGTCTGAATTGCCACATATGGTCCCGCCGGTTGAAAAGTTCATGTCCCGCATGCGGGCAATGGGTGTGGGTGACGGCCATCAGGTTGTGGTCTACGACGCGCTTGGCCTGTTTTCGGCGGCTCGCGTGTGGTGGTTGTTCCGCTTGATGGGGCAAAAGAACATCGCCGTACTAGACGGCGGCCTGCCCCAATGGCTGGCAGCAGGACACCCGATCACCAAGGACAAACCAACGATCCGCGATCGCCACATGACCGTGACCCCGCGCAACGAAATGGTGAAGGACGTGACCCAAGTGGCCCGCGCCGCAAAGCTGGGCGACTACACGATCATCGACGCACGCAGCGCCGACCGTTTCCGTGGCGAGGCAGACGAGCCCCGCGAAGGTATGCGCAAAGGCCATATTCCGGGATCGGTGAACGTTCCCTTTACGACGCTGTTGAACACCGACGGCACGATGAAAGACCCTGACGGCATCCGTGCCGTCTTTCATACGGCAGAGGCTGACCTGACGAAGCCTGTGATCACTACATGTGGCTCAGGTGTGACAGCCGCCGTACTGGCGCTGGCTCTCGAACGGATCGGCAAAACCGATCACGCACTTTACGACGGCTCATGGTCCGAATGGGGCATGTACGCCGATCTCCCGATACAAACCGGATAAATACAATGCTTGAAGCACTTAAAGCCCAACCTGCCGATAAAATCCTTGCCTTGATGGCCGCCTACAAGGCCGACCCGCGCGACACCAAAGTTGACCTTGGCGTCGGCGTTTACAAAGACGCATCAGGCAACACGCCTGTCATGCGCGCCGTGAAAGCTGCCGAAAAGCGGATTTTGGAAGACCAGTCATCTAAAGCCTACACAGGCCTTGCTGGTGATCCAGAATTTGGCAACGCGATGATCGACCTCGTGCTGGGCGACGCCGTTGCCCGCGACCGGATCGCTGCCGTCGCAACACCTGGCGGCACTGGCGCCATTCGCCAGGCGCTAGAGCTGATCAAAATGGCAGCCCCTGATGCAACTGTTTGGCTGTCGAACCCAACTTGGCCAAACCATCCGTCGATCATCAAATACCTCGGTATGAAGATGTCAGAATACCGGTATTTCGACAACGATACACGCGGCGTTGATTTCGCAGGCCTTCTCGAAGACCTCGGCACAGTGCCTGCTGGCGATGTCGTGCTGATTCACGGCTGCTGCCACAATCCAACTGGCGCAAACCTGACGGCGGATCAATTGGAGCAGGTCATCACCTTGCTCAAATCACGCGGTGCGATCCCGATGGTCGATATCGCCTACCAAGGTTTCGGCGACGGTCTGGACGATGACGCGGCAGCAACACGCAAAATTGCGTCTTCCTTTGATGAGGTGCTGATTGCGGCGTCTTGTTCGAAAAACTTCGGCATCTACCGCGAACGGACTGGCATCCTAATGGCGATTTCTGCGACTGCCGACGCGCAGCCGCTGACCCAGCAAACATTGCAGTTCTTGAACCGCCAGAACTATTCCTTCCCGCCAGATCACGGCGCACGCGTTGTGACAACTATTCTGAACGACCCAGACCTACGGGCCGATTGGGAAGCGGAACTGGAAGAAACCCGCAATGGCATGCTGGCTCTGCGTCAACAGCTGGCCGATGAACTGAAACGCCTGACGAATTCGGATCGCTTCAGCTTTCTTGCGGATCACCGCGGTATGTTCTCGCGCCTTGGCACCACACCTGAACTGGTTGAAAAACTGCGGGCCGATCACGGCATCTACATGGTTGGCGATAGCCGCATGAACATCGCGGGTCTGAACGAAAAAACGGTCCCGATACTCGCCAAGGCGATTGTCGACGCAGGCATCTAAGACAATCGGGGCGGGCCATAACGGTACCGCCCCTTTTCTTTTGGCCGCAATTATCACCGCCGGAGGCATCTAGGGTCCAAATGACACTGCATCGCAGCGTCAGAATGCTGCGGTCGCAAAATGCGCCTTGCCAACCGATGCGCAACATTCTACCCATTGAGCAACTCAAAACGAAACTTTACTGCTCAAAGGATCACGCATGTCATTCCGCCTGCAACCAACGGCCCCTGCACGCCCGAACCGCTGCCAGCTTTTTGGGCCGGGATCGAATACGAAACTATTCCCGAAAATGGCGGCGTCCGACGCAGACGTCATCAACCTCGACCTCGAAGATTCCGTGTCCCCGTCTGACAAAGACGCCGCGCGCGCCAATATCATCGAAGCGATCAATACGATCGACTGGAACACGAAATACCTGTCCGTGCGGATCAATTCACTCGACACGCCGTATTGGTATCGCGACGTCGTAGACCTGCTCGAACAGGCTGGCGACCGCATCGACCAGATCATGATCCCAAAGGTTGGATGCGCGGCCGATATCTATGCCGTCGACGCCCTGATTACCGCGATTGAACGGGCCAAAGGCCGGACGAAACAAGTGTCACTTGAAGTCATCATCGAATCCGCAGCCGGCATCGCGCATGTCGAAGAAATCGCGGCGTCTTCCCCGCGCTTGCAGGCGATGAGCCTTGGTGCTGCAGATTTTGCCGCGTCCATGGGTATGCAAACAACCGGCATCGGTGGAACGCAAGAAAACTACTACATGCAGCACGGTGAAAACCGTCATTTCTCAGACCCTTGGCACTGGGCACAAGCCGCTATTGTAGCAGCCTGCCGGACCCATGGCATCCTGCCTGTGGATGGGCCGTTCGGCGACTTTTCTGACGACGATGGCTTCCGTGCCCAAGCAAAACGATCCGCGACATTGGGTATGGTCGGCAAATGGGCGATCCATCCGAAGCAAATCGCGTTGGCGAACGAAGTGTTCACACCATCAGATGAAGCCGTTGCCGAAGCACGCGAAATCCTCGCGGCAATGAAGGACGCAACAGCACGGGGAGAAGGGGCAACCGTCTATAAAGGTCGTCTTGTCGACATCGCCTCCATCAAACAGGCCGAAGTGATCGTCGCGCAATCCGAACTGATCGCAGGCTAATACCTACGGGATGGCGGGAGGGGTGTCGGCGCAGCCGCACGTCTCCCTGCCAACCCGCGCTCAAACCATTGCAACTCCCCCACATCACACCCTATATCTGACGCAACGAAACATAAGGCGCGTCATGACCCAATATCTTGAGTTTGAAAAACCACTGGCCGAGATCGAAGGCAAAGCTAACGAACTACGCGCCATGGCCCGCGAAAATCCGGAAGCCGATGTTGAAAAAGAAGCGGCACAGCTTGATCAAAAAGCCGTTGATCTGCTCGACCAGCTTTATGCAAACCTGACACCTTGGCGGAAATGCCAAGTGGCGCGTCATCCTGAACGCCCGCATTGCCAAGACTACATCGACGCCATTTTCACCGAATACACGCCGCTGGCTGGTGACCGGAACTTTGCCGACGATCACGCCGTCATGGGCGGCATTGCTCGTCTGGATGGGCGTCCCGTAATGGTAATTGGCCATGAAAAAGGCAACGACACCAAATCCCGCATTGAACGCAACTTCGGCATGGCCCGCCCCGAAGGATATCGCAAAGCGATCCGCCTGATGGATATGGCCGACCGTTTCGGTTTGCCTGTCATCACCCTTGTCGACACACCCGGTGCATATCCGGGCAAAGGCGCCGAAGAACGTGGTCAATCCGAAGCAATTGCGCGGTCTACCGAGAAATGCCTCGACCTGTCCGTTCCGCTGATTTCCGTTGTGATTGGTGAAGGCGGGTCAGGTGGCGCTGTTGCTTTTGCCACGGCGAACAAAGTCGCGATGTTGGAACATTCCATCTATTCCGTGATCAGCCCCGAAGGCTGTGCATCCATCCTCTGGAAAGATGCTGGCAAAGCGAATGAAGCGGCCGAGGCATTGCGCCTGACCGCCCAAAACCTGCACGAAATGGGCGTCTGTGATATGATCATCGCCGAACCCAAAGGTGGCGCACATCGTGCCAGCGAAGATGCTATCGCGTCCGTTCAATCCGCGTTGATCGCGATGGTCGATGATCTGGCCAAACTTCCGGCCGAAGAAGTGCGCAAAGCGCGCCGTCAGAAATATCTCAACCTTGGCTCTAAAGGGTTGGCTGCCTAAGTCATGCAAGCCCTGCGCGGACATTGGCAGCTGATCGTCCTGATCGGCCTTGTGTTCGCGTTGTGGCCCACGCCTGTCATCATACCGTTGAAGATTCTGATCGTGTTCCTGCATGAACTTTCTCATGCGGCGATGACTGTTTTCACGGGCGGTGATGTGCTGAGCCTTACCATTTCTGCTGATCAAGGCGGGGCTGTTTGGTCACGCGGCGGCAACCGGTTCCTCACACTGACAGCGGGTTATCTGGGGTCGTTACTGATCGGGCTGGCCCTGCTGATCGCGGCGACAAGGTCACACGCGGACCGGATCATCATGGGCCTGTTTGGTGCATTGATGTTGCTGGTGACCGCGCTTTATATCCGCGACGGTTTCGCGATCCTGTTTTGCGTCGGTACGGGGGCGGCCATGCTCGCCACTGCGCGGTTCCTGCCCCATGACGTCAATGATCTGATCCTGCGGGTGATCGGCCTGACGAGTATGATCTACGTGCCCTACGACATTTTCAGCGACACGATCCAACGGTCGAATCTGCGGTCAGACGCACGGATGCTCGCCGAGGAATTTGGCGGGGCAACGGTCATGTGGGGCGGTATTTGGTTGGTGATCAGTCTTGTCGTGATCGGGGTTAGCCTGTGGCGCGGCCTTGGTCCTGCGTCGAACATCACATTCGGGAAGACCAGCTAGATTACCACATCGTCTTTGCTGCACGCGGTTCCCATTCCGCATCATAGGCAGCGCCGTCAAAGCCCGCTTCAACCTCTGCCAACATATCGCCTACCGTTGGTAAACCCGCGCTTTCATCGCCCGATGTCCATGTCTTGGCCCGCATTAGGGCGCGGGCGCATTGGCTATACACTTCGGCAATGGTGATCACGATTACGGACCGCGGTTTGCGCCCCTTGTCTGAAAAACCGTCCAAAACATCAGGATCAGCCGTCACAATCGCCGTTCCGTTCACGCGGATCACATTGTTTGATCCCGGGACCATGAACATCAGGCTGACACGTCCGTCACTGACAATATTGCGCAGGCTGTCCATACGATTATTGCCGCGCCAGTCCGGCATCAACAGCGTTTTCGCATCCGCGATCCGGACAACAGGGCCATCATCCCCGCGCGGCGATGCGTCCGTGCCCGCATCACCCACAGTGCTAAGGATACAGAACCGAGATCGTTCAATCCAAGCCGCATAGGTTGGGATCAGATGATCCGTGACCTTGATCACTGACGCCCTGGCCGGCGTGCCATACAACGCTTCGAGCGATGCAATATCGGCGATTTGATCAGGCTTTTTCAATTGGAACAAATCCTGCTTCGGCATTCAGACGGTTTGACGCGGCTTCGATGCGTGTTTCGATCAGCTCCATGAATTCCTTTTGCGGCAGACCCGGTTTGATTTCCTCAAGAAATTCAACCACTGCTGTGCCCGGTTTGCGGTAAATGCCACGCTTTGGCCAGAACACACCGATGTTCAGCGCTACTGGCACGCAAGACTGACCAAGTTGACGGTACAATGCGCCTGTCCCTGTCTTGTATTTCGCATCCACACCGGGTGCGACGCGCGTACCTTGTGGGTAAATGATCAACTGCCCGGGCTGTGCTGCACCGGCTTTCACATCAGCGAGCATTTTGATGATTGCAGCACCCCGTTTGCCGCGATCAACCGGAATACAGCCGACACGCAGGCCGAACCAACCCAAGATCGGCGCATACATCAGGATGCGTTTCATGATGAATTTGCCACGCGGCACCGCCCCATAGATCGCGAGAACATCCAGAAACGACTGGTGCTTCGCTGCGATCATCGTCTCGTGCGTTGGTGGCGTGCCTCGGTATTCGATCTTTAGGCCGATCATCCACCCCGCCATCCAGATGATTGTGTGGCAGTACAGGTGGCAGGCATAAACCGCCGCCCGCGACGAAAACAAGACAAACGGTGCCCACAGGATACCGATGACAGCCATCACCACATACATGCTGAGGTTAAACACAAGGGAACGGACCCATTGGATAGCGTAACTCATGATTGTTCCTTCAACATGCGCAAGGCGGCCATACGCGTCGCAATAAAGGCGGATATGCCGCCGACAAGTGGGATCACTAGTGGAAATATCCACTGGATGCCCTGAAAGCCAAGACCAGTCAGAAAACCGCCCGCGGCATCAGCGCTTGGCAACAACAAGACTGCACCCAGACCCAATAGCGTGCCAATCGCGGCCCCGCCAAGCCCACGCAGGGTGAAGCGCCGCACAAATGCACGGGCGATATAGGTATCTTTTGCGCCTACCAGCCGCATTACCCGGATTACCTGAGCGTTGGCTGCCAAGGCCGCTTGTGCCGCCAAGGTGATCAAAGCGACCATGGATGCCCCGATCAGCAGGATCGCGACCCAACCGAGACTACGGAGACGCGAGGCGGCTTCAATCAGTGGTTCGCGCCAGCGCGTGTGGTCGTCCAATACGGCACCCGGTACTTCGGCCTGCAAACGTGCCCGTAGCCCGGTCGCGTCATATCCGTCGCCGTCTTCGATAATCTCGACCAGTTGCGGGATCGGCAATGTGTCCAGCGGCAAGCCGGGGCCGAACCATGGCTCTAGCAACGCTTCTTGTTCTTCGGACGTCAATGCGCGCGCGGACCCCACGCCGGGGGTGGTTTCAAGCACGGTAATCGCGGCTTGTAGTTGGGCGGCGGCCTGATCTTCTGGTGCGGAAATACGCAATGTCGATGTGCGGGCCAGTTCTGCCCCCCACCGATCCGCCAGACGACCTGTGGCCAAGGACAACGCCAATGCGAACACGGCCAGAAACGCCATTGCGCCTGCCGTGAAGACAGTCAAACGCGCGGTGAACCCTGTGGGTGGCACCGTCCGGTCTGCTTGGGCGTCACCAACGAGCAGTTCGAAAATCTTGCGCAACGTGTTCATAGTTCTGCCCCCGCCTGCAGCAACTGGCCATCCTTCAAACGTAACACGCGTGCGGCAACCTGCGACTTAGCAGTCCGGATCAGGTTCAGGTCGTGGGTCGCAATCAGAACTGTTTTACCCATCCGGTTCAGCTCAACCAACAACGTTAGCAACCGCTGCGACATTTCCCAATCAACATTGCCTGTGGGTTCATCTGCGATGATCACATCCGGTGACATAATCACTGCACGGGCCAAAGCAGCCCGCTGACGTTCGCCCCCGGACAGTTCCGGCGGCAACTGATCCATTTGCTTTGTCAAACCAACCCAGCCAAGCAGATCCGTCAGGTTTTCCATCAGATCAAGCCTGTCGGATACGGTCAGCGGCAAGGCGATGTTTTCTGCAATCGACAAGTGATCCAGGAATTCGCAGTTCTGATGAACCACCCCGATACGCCGACGGATCATTGCAACCTGATCGCGATCCAACGCAGTGGCTGGCGTGTCAAAAACGCGAACTTCGCCTTCAGTGGCTTGCAGTGCGCCGTAGCACAGTTTGAGCAAAGTGGTCTTCCCCGCCCCAGACGGACCGGTCAGAAAATGAAAAGAACCGGGTTCCAACGTCAGGGTCAATTGAGAGAAAAGTTTTGCCCCGCCATAGTGGTAGGCAACGTTATCAAGTGCAATCACACGAACTTTCCTTTTCCCGGTTGGGATGTGTATTGCCCAAAACTGCAACAGGTTTCAATCAATTCGCGTCCAACTTCGTTGCAAATCATTGGCCTTTCGCGCTGTGATTGATAATTGTTGGTTAACACTCACAAGTCTAACTGCCGTTTGTTGGCAGAAGGAAAACATCCATGCGGCTAATTTGCCCAAATTGTGGCGCCCAATACGCGGTTGCCGATGACGCAATTCCCAGCGGTGGCCGGGACGTGCAATGTTCAAATTGTCAGCACACGTGGTTTGAAACACCAGGTGCGTCGGCGAATGACACACCACCGGAACCACGGAAGATCACGCCACCACCCGCGCCTGAACGCCCAGCGGCAGAACGCCCAGCGGCAGATGCTGACAAGTTCAGTGGATCCATTGATGATGCTTTCAAAGATGTGTCTGACGACGACAATCTGGCGCCTGCACCGCAACCACCAAAGAACCGCAAACCTGTGGATCCGTCGGTTGCGGATATCTTGCGTGAAGAAGCTGCACTTGAAGCCGCACAGCGTAAATCCGAATCCGCGGTGAGCATGGAAAGCCAGTCTGATCTTGGCCTCAGCGATCCAGCACCTGCGCCGATCAAAGCCCCGGAACCGACGTCGGACGTCGCACCAACGGCCGAAGATCAAGATGCGGCAGCTGCCAAAACGGCAAGCACAGCAGCAAGTGCCGCTGCTGCCGCCCATGCATCCCGTCGTGATTTGCTGCCTGATATCGAAGAAATCAATTCGAGCCTGCGTTCGGATGCGGAACGCGCCGAAGACGGAACAGCAGTTCCAGCCCTAGCCGCAGAAGCCAACCGCAAAAGTTTCCGGCGCGGTTTCATCTCGGTTTTGCTAATTATCATGGTGCTTGTGCTGATCTACGTGCAGGCGGACCGGATCGCCGCGGCTGTTCCAGCGCTTGCTGGCGCATTGCAAAGCTACGTGGATGCTGTCGATGTTGCCCGCATTTGGTTGGACGACAACGTGCAGGCCATGTTGACGGCAATCGCCACCGAATAGCGCCCTATATCAGAAACGGTCGAGAAGGCGGCGCAGGTAATCGCGTTCGATTTCCGGCCGTTCCTGATCGGCACTGCGACGACGCAATTCATCAAGCAGTTCTTCGGCGCGGCGATAAACATCACCGCCCTGCAACATGCCTTCGTCTGTTCCGAACTGACCGCCCTCTGATCCCATTTCGCGGCCTAGCGGGTCACGCTGGGATTGTTCCGCACGTTGGGTCGCCCCACCGTCCTGTTCGCCTTGACCCGGTTCTTCGGATTGGTTTTCGGCCAATGCACGGCTGAGTGACCGCATCCCGTTACGCAACGCATCTAGCGCTTCAGCTTGGCGATCAATCGCTTCGGCAAGGTTGCCTTGACCCAATGCGTCTTCCGCACCTTCCATCGCGCGTTCGGCACGGTTCAACGAATTCTCTGCGATTTCGCCAGCCTCACCATCAAGCGACGGCAGCGCACCACGCTGACGTTCCAGTTCATCGCGCAGGGCCTGCTGCCGTTCTGCCAGCGACCGCCCGTCTTCGGCACCTGAACCTTCGCCACCAGAACCCTGATCATCTTGACCGCCACCTTGGCTGTCCTCACCGACACCTTGACCTGATCCTTGCTGACCATCTTGACCCGGCTGGTTCTGCGACTGACCTTGTTGGCCCTGTTGCTGTCCCTGCTCACCACCTTGCGGTTGCTGTTGACCGGGTTGCTGACCTTGCTGCTGGCCGTTTTCGGCCTGCTGGCGTTCTGGATTAGACCGTTCCTGCAATTCGCGGAACGCATCATCAGACAGTTCTTCCTGCTCGCGCAGCGTATCTTCTAGGTCTTCCATCGCCTGCTGACCCGGCGTGCGCGGGCCATTGCCGCTGCCGTCACCTTGGGTGATGCGCATATTCTCAAGCATCTGGTTCAGCTGTTCCATCAGTTCGGCAGCTTCGGCCATGCGGCCTTCTTCCATTAGTTCTTGGATGCGGTCCATCATTGCCTGCAGTTCGTCGCCAGACAATTCTTGAGTGTTTTCCGAATTATCCGCCTGATCTGTCCCGTCTTCATTCGGGTCCATTTCTTCGGCAAGCAGTTGCATGTATTGATCAGTCGCTTCGCGCAATTCCTGCATCAGCTCTGCGATTTCTTCGTCCGACGCACCATCGCGCATCGCCTCGGCTAGCCGTTCTTGGGCGCGGGCGAGTCGTTCCCGGGCATCGGCAAGTGTGCCATCCTCCAGCTGAATGGCGAGATCCCAAAGCGCGGTCACGACTTCTGCCTGACCTTCCTCGGTGATCCCGTCGTCCACGAATCCATCAAGCTGGCGAATGATCGCGCGCATCCGCAGATATGTTGTCTCGTTCGAAAACAGCCCTTCGGGGCGGTGTGAAATCGCTTTCATCACATCCGTAATCCGCGACACGTTATCACGCGACCACATCAGGTCGCGGCGTTGTTCAATGATGGATTTCGCGAATGGCTGGAAAAACCGGCGACCGGGCAGGATCAACGGCTCGGACGGGCTTTGCGCCGTTTGACCAGCGGCATCTGTGACTTCCAAGGTCATGGTCACAGGCAAATTCGCAAGCGGGTGTTCGGACAAATCATCAACGAGGAATTCTTCGAAATCAGTTCGGTCGCCCGTGAACGGCATCGGCAGGTCCAACACCAGCGTTTCAAATCCATCAGGATCAACGGCCAAACCATGACGCCGATCAACGGCATCAAGATCAAGCGCGATGGTGGCCGTGCCGGACACGACACCGTAATCATCCATCCCCAAGAACGGTTGGGACATCTCGCCCATCGCGTCTGATTCAATCGGTCCGGTTAGTTCAACCAGCGGCGGCTGATCGGCAACCAAAAGCAGGTTCCAAACGATGCCATTTTCACCTTCAACCGCGAGCGTACCATCCTGCACGGCGACGAATTGCTGCTGTGTTTCGGGTTCTTCATCTGGGTTAGCCACCGTGCCCGATACAGTTTCCGCAACGGTCAATGCGCCCACTTCGCCGTAAAGCCGGATCGTGATTTGCGACCCTTCCGGCACGCGCAGCACGCCCTCGGGGATGTCGTTCAAGTAGATCGAAGGCTTGCCCGTATAGGCAGGCGGCTCGACCCAGCCTTCCCAGACAGGGCCAGTGGCAAGCGTTTGGCCAGTGGGTTCGACCAATGTGCCAACTCGCAGTACCGATCCGAAAAGCAACGCAACAACAAAGAACAGCAGCGCGATAAAGCGCAGCCCGTAAGGGTCGCGGTCGGAAATGCGCAGATCAGGTTCGACAAAAGTTGCCTGTTTGGTGCGGTCTTCCATGCGGGCGACATGGGCTTTCCACACGGCTTCAGATTCGGGATCACCTGCGCCAATCGCTTGGGTATCGGCAATCGCGGCGATAGGCCGTCCGGGCAACGCCGCATCAACACGCGCGACGGCGGCTTCCCGCTCTGGCATTTTGAACCGACGCAGGCCCCAAATGAATGCCACAATCAGGAACGCGACACTGACGGTGCCCAAACCCCAAATCCAAGGACGCGTCAGAAGATCATGCCAGCCAAACATCAGCGGTGCGATCAACACAAACAGCACAGACCAAAACGGCCAGAACGCCCGTGTCACGCCTTCGGCCACCATGCCCAGACGGGTCGCAGCGATGGGAAACGCCAAGTGGCGCATTTGGTCAGGGGCTGTCGGGCGCTGTGTCAGGGTATCGGGTCCTTTTATCTGACCCTTACCTTAACGGATCAGAGCCATGTTGGAAGCGTATCGCGTGCAATCATCTCTTCATAGGTAGGGCGTGCGCGAATAACCGCAAATTGATCGCCATTCACCAGAACTTCGGGGATCAATGGACGCGAGTTATATTCGGACGCCATCACGGCGCCGTAAGCACCAGCAGACCGGAACGCGATCAGATCGTCGGCCTTCACCTCAGTCATCACGCGACCTTTGGCAAAGGTATCACCGCTTTCACAAACAGGACCGACGATATCGTATTTCGCAGGTTCCGCCCCCGGCACCGATTCGATGATCGGGTCGATGTCGTGGTAGGCTTCGTACATTGCGGGGCGGATCAGATCGTTCATTGCGCCATCGATGATCATGAATTGGCGGTCTTCACCTTCTTTGATGTAGATGACCTTCGACACGAGCAGTCCAGCGTTTCCTGAAATCAGACGACCCGGTTCAATCTCGATCTCGCAACCTAGGTGGCCAACGGTCCGTTTAATCAGCTCACCATATTCGGACGGCAACGGCGGGGCCTCGTTGGACCGCGCGTAAGGGATACCCAGACCACCGCCCAGATCAAGACGCGTGATTTCGTGACCATCCGCGCGCAGTGTTTCCGTCAGTTCCGCAACCTTCAGGTAGGCCGCTTCGAACGGTTCAAGATCAGTCAGCTGCGATCCGATGTGCACGTCGATCCCGATGACCTTCAGGCCCTTCAATTTCGCGGCCATCGCATAAACTTCGCGGGCGCGGCTGATTGGAATGCCGAATTTGTTTTCAGATTTGCCAGTCGCGATCTTGGCGTGGGTTTTGGCATCCACATCAGGGTTCACGCGGACGGTGATCGGGGCCACAACACCCAATTCTTGCGCCACGCGGTCGAGCACGATCATTTCGGGTTCGCTTTCGACGTTGAACTGGCGAATGCCACCTTCCAATGCCATGCGCATTTCATCAACGGTTTTGCCAACACCGGAAAAAACGATCTTGTCGCCCGGAACGCCGGCCGCCTTTGCGCGGAAATATTCACCGCCAGACACCACGTCCATGCCAGCGCCAGCATCGGCTAAAACTTTGATGATCGCCTGATTGGACAGGGATTTCATGGCAAAACAAACCAGATGATCCAAACCGTCCAGCGCATCGTCGAACAATTTGAAGTGACGGGTCAGGGTCGCGGTCGAATATACGTAGAACGGCGTGCCGACGCTTGCCGCGATTTCAGCGACTGGAACGTCTTCAGCGAACAATTGTCCATCGCGATACAGAAAATGATCCATGGGCCCGACCTTTCAAACAGATTCCGCGTCTATTACCAGATTCCGTGTGAAGCCCAAGCGCCTATTCTTTCATCGCGTCAGAGAAAATTCGCCGTTCTGATCACATTTTTACGACTTGGGGGTGCATTCAGAAATGAGAGGATTAAGTGGGGGCTATATTCGACGTAATGTTTCGTAAGTCCCATTTTTCGCCCCGAAGGTTTCCACGATGGAACAGCCGCCCCGTCAGTCCCTATTTTGGATTGCGTCATATCCGAAATCTGGCAACACTTGGCTTCGTGTTTTTCTCGCCAACTATTTGCTTGGCGGCGAAGACGCTTTGTCGATCAATTCGGTCGGCAAGCTTGGCTATGCAGACGCGGACGCCCGCCACTATGAACGCGCCAACGGCGGAGATTACGATCTGGCTGATGCGGCCAAGACGGTCGCTTTGCGCAATAGGTTCCTGCTGAGAACTGCGATCACCGGACCGAAGGTGGCGCTTGTCAAAACCCACAATTACAACAGTACAATTAACGGTACGCCTTTGATCCCCGCCCCGTACACGCGCGGTGCCATCTACGTTGCGCGCCACCCCGGCGATGTGGCGATTTCATTCGCCAGCCACTACGGATTAAGCATCGACGAAGCGATTGAGCGGATGCGCGAACATAACGCCGTCGTCGGCGGGTCCCAAGGCACGGCACTGCAGTTCACATCCGATTGGTCGTCTCACGTGCAAAGCTGGGCGGGTGCCAAGACCCACAACGTGCGCGTCATTCGTTATGAAGACATGCATGATACACCAGTCGAAACTTTCGGCCGCGTCCTGCGCCATATCGGTGTGGCCGTGGATAAGGCGAAGTTAGCACGTGCGATCAATAACTCGCGTTTCGAGGAACTGAAACGTCAGGAAAAAGCGGACGGATTCACCGAAAACACGGAACACCAACCACGCTTTTTCCGCAAAGGAATTGCAGGGGCTTGGCGCGATATCCTGACGGCCGATCAAATCAAGACAGTGGCCCGCGACCACGGCAATGCCATCAAGGCGCTAGGCTACAGTTAAGTTTTGTGTGCGGACCGGAAATAAAGGTAAAGCGGCAAACCGCAGCTGACACCGATACAGAATGTTGCAGGGATCGCCACAAGCCGAATCCACGCACGGGTTTGCACGACCTCAACGATAATCCAGATTGTCAGCGTTACCGCCGCAATGGTCAAATCCCAAACAAGACCCGAACTGGCCGCGTTGGCGTGCCATGCATCAACCATCGCCATGATGTCCCAGCCGTTCGCCTGAAACCATTGGATGAAATAATACATCGGGTGGATTGCACCCCAGATCGCCAGTGCCAGCCAAATCATCCGCATCGTCACAACTCCAGCCTTAGGTCATCGCCGCCGAATGGTTCGCGCAGCTGCTCAGGACGTAAACTGTCGCTATCGACGTCAAAAACAAGGGCTGCATCGTCACATCCTGCTAGCATCAGGCACATAGCGACGACGCGGATCATGACCTAGTTCAACGAAGAGCTTTGGCTCACTCCAAGCGAAAAGGTGCCGTTCGACAGCCCAAGGGAATTGCCGACCGACACGCCGCCAGACCCGACCGAAAGGCTTGTGCTACCTGACGGGCGCAACGGTGCGCCGTTGGCCCCGCATCCCGCAAGACCCACAGCAACAACCATCAGCACAACAATTTTCATCCCAATTCGTCCTTCCACCGTGCGGCCTGCGCCCGTACGTTAGCAGGGGCTGTGCCGCCAAAGCTGGTGCGCGACGCGACAGAGTTTTTCACACCCAGCACGTCAAACACCGATTGTGTGATATCTTGGTGGACCGACTGCATGTCGGCTAGGGACAATTCTGGCAGGTCGCAAGATTTCGCCTCTGCCATCGCAACCAGCGATCCTGTCACGTGGTGCGCATCGCGGAACGGCAGGCCCAATTCGCGGACCAGCCAATCGGCCAAATCCGTCGCGGTGGAGAACCCCGTCGCGGCGGCGGCTTCCAATGACGGAACGTTGGCTTCCATATCGGCAACCATACCTGCCATCGCGGCCAGCGCGAGGAACAAATTGTCAGCGGCGTCGAACACTTGCTCTTTGTCTTCTTGCATGTCCTTTGAATAGGTCAGCGGCAGACCTTTCATCACGGTCATCAGCGCAACATTTGCCCCGAAAATCCGGCCGATCTTGGCACGGATCAGTTCAGCGGCGTCAGGGTTACGCTTTTGCGGCATGATCGACGATCCGGTGGACCATTTGTCGGACATTTTCACGAACCGGAACTGGGCAGAGGACCAGATCACCAGTTCTTCGGCCAAGCGTGACAAGTGCATCGCAGTGATCGAAGACGCAGCAAGGAATTCCAATGCGAAATCACGGTCAGACGTTGCATCCAGCGAATTGGACATAGGCCGATCAAACCCAAGCGCCTGCGCCGTCATGTCACGATCAATCGGGAACGACGTTCCGGCCAAAGCAGCAGCCCCCAATGGCGATGTATTCATCCGCTTGCGTGCATCCGCAAAACGGGACCGGTCACGGGCGAACATTTCGACATAGGCCAGCATGTGGTGGCCCCACGTGACAGGCTGCGCGACCTGCAGGTGCGTGAAACCAGGCATGACCCAGTCGGCGCCCGCTTCGGCTTGGCCCAACAACGACTTCATCAACGTCTCAAGTGCTGCATCAGCCGCGTCACATTGGTCACGGACCCATAGACGGAAATCGACGGCAACCTGATCGTTCCGCGACCGACCCGTGTGCAAACGACCAGCCGGTTCGCCGATCAAATCTTTCAGCCGCGCTTCGACATTCATGTGAATATCTTCGAGTGCAGTGGAAAACGGAAATTCTCCGGTTTCAATCTCTGACAACACCGTGAGCAGGCCTTCACGGATCGCTTCGGCGTCGTTATCCGTTATGATGCCTGTGGCGGCCAACATGGCGGCATGGGCACGTGAACCAGCAATGTCTTGGGCAGCTAGACGTTGATCGAACCCGATGGATGCGTTGATCGCTTCCATAATGGCGTCCGGTCCAGCGGCAAAACGGCCACCCCACATTGTGTTCGCGGATTTGGTCATGAGAAAGGATGCCCCGTGCTGAATTTGAAATCTGCTTTGCTTTATACGGCCCTTGGGCTGCTTGCAAATACCGCCATGGCGGATGTCAGCACATTTGAGGCGCTGCGCGAGGGCGATATGCGCAAGCTGAACTTCCATTCCGAGCCGAAACCAGCATCTGATGAAACATTTGTCGGTGAAGACGGAAACGAAATGACCTTTGGCGCGTACGAAGGCCAATTCGCGGTGGTCAACTTTTGGGCCACATGGTGTGCCCCCTGCCGGGCCGAAATGCCGCAACTTTCAGACCTGCAAGACCAGCTTGGCAGCGACGAATTTTCTGTTGTCACTATTGCGACCGGCCGCAACCCACGCCCCGCGATGGAACGGTTCTTTGACGAAATTGAAGTCGACAATTTGCCTTTACACGCAGATCCCAGATCGACATTGGCCCGCGACATGGGGGTTTTAGGCCTGCCAGTGACCCTTATCCTCGATCCCGAAGGCCGCGAAATCGCGCGACTTCAAGGTGACGCGCACTGGAATAGCGAAAGCGCAATTGCCATCCTCGAGGCGATCATGGCGCAGGAGTAACAATCCCTGATTGTCGCTTTACTGTCATTATCAGCATGATACGGTCCACCGAATCCGGTTAAACCAAGGACTTGTTACATGTCGCACCAAGCAAAAGTGATCCGCCTCGAACAATTAGCCATGACGATTCGGGCTGAAACGATCAAAATTCTGCCCGGTGCGCCTGACCCAAGAAAACTGGCGCATACCCAGTTGGCCAGCAAAATCGAAGGCTGGGAACAGACCATCAAGCTTGTGCAGCGCGACATGAAATCGCAAAGCCACTTCAACCATATGGTTCATCGGCACAATCCGGGTGGTCCCAAAGACCATCAGGCCAACCAGCGCCTGCAAAGTGGGCAGAACAACGTCAAACAGATTTCCAATGCTCTGGACAAGGTCATCGCGGAACTGGACGAATTGTCCAAGCAGTTCTACGGCGGCGACAACGCCGAAACACGCGCGTTGAAAGGCATTTCATCCGCCCTGAAGAACTGGTCAAAGACGGCAAAGCATTCCGAAACAGGTATCATCGGCACCGCAGCCCCGACCAACACACAAGCAACCATTCAACAAGCCAAACCGTTCCTGCCGCAAGGTGGTGCGCCGGGCATGTCCGGACCGGGTGCGATTGATGCGTTTACGCTGGTGCTTGGCGCGTTCGTACTTCTCAAAGCATTGGCAAAGAAGAAAAACTAGGCCCGCCCAGCCGTTTCAGACAACATCAACGGATCGACGCCCATACCTTTTAGGGCGGCGGTCCATTTGTGATCATTGGCGCGACCAAACACGATGTCATCATCCGCGTCGCAGGTCAGCCACCCATTCTGCCCGATCTCACCTTCCAACTGGCCGGGTCCCCATCCCGCGTACCCTAGCGCCATCATTGCGCTTGTCGGGCCAGCGCCCCGCGCGATTTCTTCAATGACATCCATAGTGGCGGTCATCGAGATATTGTCGTCAACTTCGATAGTGCCGCCTTCGGACGCGTAATCGGTGGAATGCAAAACAAACCCGCGCGACTGTTCGACAGGCCCACCAAGATGGATTCGTATCTTTCGTGCCGTCGGTGCCATTTCAATTTCAAGCTGCTCCAGAAGGTTCGCAAACCGGACTTCCGTGGATGGTTTATTGACGATGATACCCATCGCGCCGTCTTCGGAATGGGCGCAAATGTAGACGACGCTTTTCGCAAAACGATCATCACCCATGATGGGCATGGCGATTAAAAGCTTACCGGTAAGATTTGTTGGCTGCATAGTCATATTCCAATTCTTGCAAGCTTATGCCGGTAGTACAAGTCACACAAAATTTTGCTCGCCAAGACGTGAGTTCAATTACAGCCGTTCCTGACTATGTAGAGGTTATGAAAACACTAACCGCGATTCTTAAGACGACTTGTTTGATGGCTGCGACGCTGGCCTCACCCGCGATGGCGGGCCCTTTTGACGATCTTGCCCGAATCGACGTCATCCCTGGATGGCAAACGCCGTCAGGTACGCATATGGCTGGTGTCCGCGTGACATTGCGGCCCGGCTGGAAAACCTATTGGCGTGCACCCGGTGACGCAGGCATCCCGCCGCAGTTTTCGTGGACAGGATCGCAGAACATCACTGCCGCCCAATTTCATTGGCCCGTCCCACAGGTCTTTGAACAAGGTGCCATGCAGTCAATCGGGTATCACGATACGCTGGTTCTGCCGATCGAATTGACCCAGATCGACCCGAATGCGCCCATTCACATGTCTGGCGAAGTCACCATTGGCGTGTGCGAAGACATTTGCGTGCCCGTTTCACTGCCATTCGATGCCCTGCTTCCCGCTGATGGACGCCGCGACGGCGCTATCACCGCGTCGTTGCTGAACCAGCCGGTTTCTGCGCGCGATGCCGGTGTGCAAACCGCAACCTGTGATGTGTCCCCGGGGGAACGCGGCTTGATGGTAACTGCCACGTTAACGATGCCCCCCGCAGGTCAAACAGAGGCCGTCATTGTCGAAGCAGGCAATCCGGAAGTTTGGGTGTCGCAGGCCGACATAACGCGTAACGGCGATACATTGCAGGCGACCGTGGATATGATCCACGCGTCATCCAGCAGCTTTGCCCTTGATCGTTCAGCGATCCGGATCACCGTCCTTGGCAGTGATTACGCCGTTGACGTGCGTGGCTGCCCAAAAGGTTAGGCCTTGCGCCACCGCAACGCCAACCCAATGCCGGCGATCATGTAGATTCCCATCAGCGCGACGGCCAAACCGCCTGCGAATATCCCGAACGCAGCCCCGAACCCGCCCGACAGTGCTGGCAGGAACGCGACGGCTTGAGGCAACGCAGCACCCGTGACGATCACGGGCCCCAACGTGACTGCAAACAATCCAACCGCCACACATGCACCCAACATCGCAGGCCATGTTGCCCCGAATTTGCGGACACGCAGCGCACGTTTCGCGGCCCGTATTTGTTTGCCGACATCAGCCTGAATAGCCATCAGCGCAGGGATGATGAACATCACCAACACCATTCCGAACCCAAGCCCGAAGACCAAGGTCACAACGGTTGGCTTCAGAAATTCGGCTTGGTTCGATCCTTCGTAAAGCAGTGGTGCCAGCCCAAGAACCGTCGTCAATGTTGTCAGTAGCACAGGACGTAATCTGTCCGCTGTCCCGTCAATAATCGCAGGAAAGATACCGCGATCAGCAGCGTATTCATCAATCGTCGTGACCAGCACGATACTGTCGTTGATAATGATCCCAACCATGCCCAACATGCCGACGACCGTGAACAAGCTCATCGGGATGCCCCATGCGTTGTGTCCGTAGATCGTCCCGATCAATGCAAATGGGATAACCGACATCACGACAATTGGACGCGACCAGCTTGAGAATATCCAAGCAAGCACCAGATAGATGCCCACCAGAACCAAAATCAGCCCATTACGCGCGTCTTCGACAAAAGCACGCTCCTGTTCGCTTTGACCCGACAACGCCGTATCGACACCAAACCGCGTCTCGATTCCCGGCAAGATATCTTCGTTAATCGAAAGCTGCACTTGGGCGGCACGGTCGGCGTCTTCGTCATCCAAGTCGCCCAGCACAGAAATTAGCAATACACCGTTTTCACGCCGCACCGTGGAAAACCCCGTCCGGCTTTCGACTGTCACTACGTCAGACAATGGCACATAAACGCCGCTCGGTGTTCGGATTTGCGTCCGATCCAGAAAATCAGCGGACAATTCACCTGCCGGAAGCTCGACTCGGATCGTCGCAGAGCGGGTGCCATCAGGATAAGACGCCGCTTCAATACCACCCAGTTTTTCACGCAGAACACGGCCAAGTCCGTCAATGTTCAGCCCCAATGCCTGTCCTTGCGGTGTCAGATCAAGGATCAGTTCTTCTTTGTCGTAGGCCAGCGTGTCTTCGAGACCAGAAATCTCTGGGAATTGGAGCAGTTCGGTTTTCAACGCTTCGGCCGCTGCTTTCAGCGTTTCGGCATCTGCCCCAAACATCTGGATATCAAGGCTATCGCCCCCCGGACCACTGCCCCAAGACCGGAAGCTGACTGTTTCGGCCATAGGATGTTGGCGGACGCTGTCTTGCAGTTCTGATACAAACGTGCCGCTCGTGTAAGGACGGCTATCCGCGTCAACCAATTCAATCGTAATCGCGCCCAGTTGATCCGCGCTTTTACTGTCAGCCCCAGACAGGGCGCGGCCAGAATTGCCACCGATTTGCGCGAAGACATAAACAAGCGGATTGATCCCATGTTCATCTTCATATTTCGCGCCCAGCGCTTCGGTCGCGCGTTGCATTTCCTGCATCATTTCGAAGGTATCGTCGCGCGTGGCCCCCGGTAGCATGGCAAAGTTACCTGTCACCTGCCCCTGTTCAGGCGCAGAGAAAAAGCGCCATTGCACGTCGCCCGTGATGACCAAAGCCACCTGCGACGCCAGCAGCACCAACGCGCCCGCAAAAACAGGGTATCGCGCCCAAATGACACCCGCCATGAAAGGCCGGAACAGGTTTTCTTTCACCGCATCAAACCCGCGGTTCACAATCCGCGACGGCATATCATACCAATGTTCTTTCGATGTCGTCGCAATCGCGTGCGACAAGTGGTTCGGCAGAATGAGGAAACATTCGACCAAAGATGCCGCCAAAACAACGATTACGGTAAACGGAATGTCCGCGATCAAATCGCCGAACCGTCCACCGATCACAACCAGACCAAAGAACGCGATGATGGTTGTGATCGTCGAAGAAAATACCGGACTGAACATGCGCCGCGCTGCATTCTCGGCAGCTTCGACAGGGTGTTCGCGCAGATTACGCGCCCTGAAATCCGCGTGTTCACCGACAACGATGGCATCATCGACCACAATCCCCAGCGTGATGATCAGCGCAAAAAGCGAGATCATATTGATCGTCAGGCCCGAGACATACATCAGCGCAATCGCCGCGAGCATCGCGACCGGAATACCCGCCGCGACCCAAAACGCGGTGCGCGCATTCAAGAACAAGAACAATAATCCGACGACCAACGCCAACCCCATCAGGCCGTTTTCCAGCAGGATATCCAGACGCGCCTGAATCACCTCTGCCCGCGCGGACACGAGATCAATTTCGACACCTTGTGGCAGTGACGCCTTCAGTTCGTCCGCGACTTCTTGAACAGTGTCTTGGATACCAATCGCATCGCCTTGCGCGGTACGCTGGACTTCGATTTGGATCGCGGGGTTTCCTCCCACGTAATAGGCGCGTTCACGGTCTACACCTTCAACGCGCACATTGGCCACATCGCCGATCGTCAGACTAGACCCGTCAGGATTAGCCCGCAGAACAATGGCCTCAATTTCATCGGCAGATCGTTTTGCCACACCTGTGCGCACTCGGGCCGCGTTGGACACATCACCCGCAGGATCAGCGGCGGCTTCTTCGCCGATCCGGTCTGCGATGTCAGACAACCCGATGTCATATTCGATTAGCGACAGTGACGGCACTTCGACGATTGTCGAAGGCGCTGCAACGCCGCGAATATTGACCTTTGTGACCCCTTCCGCAAACAGGCGCACAACCATTTCATCCGCAAAACGGCCCAATTGTTCGACGCCGACCGGACCAGTGAGCATGACGTTGGTCACGCGGTCACGCCACCCGCCGCGCCTGATCTCTGGGTCTTCCGCATCTGTGGGCAGGTTATTTGTACTATCGACAGCGAGCTGCACATCTTCGGCGGCACGATCAATGTCATAGCCGGGTTCAAACTCTAACCGGATGCTTGCGCGGCCTTCTTGCGATGTGGCTGCCGATGATGACACGCCTTCTACTGCCAACAACACTGGTTCCAAAACCTGCACGATGGCCGCGTCGACGTCTTCTGCGCCGGCACCCGACCACGAGACATTGACCGACAGATCGTCGACGACAACGTCAGGAAAGAACTGCGCCCGCATATTGGGGAATGCGAACAAACCCGCAGACAGCATCAACACCAGCAGCAAATTCGCCGCCGTGCGGTGCCGTGTAAAATATGACAGGATGCCGCCTGCCCCTTTCGTCAAGATCGCGCCACCCGTTGCCATGATCTAGCCCCCCATCCGGCCTTCGATCCGGTTCACTGTTGCGACGGGAATTTCGTCAGCGTCCAATTGGGATAGAATACGGGCCTTCGCGTCGTCGGGCATGCGGGATGCTTCGACGAAAGCAACGATCTTTGCCTTGCGTTCAGGATCAAGCGTGACCATTTCAGGTTCTGCCGGAGCTTCATCCGCTTGACCGGGCCGGATTGGATCGACCTTGATCCCCGCGCCCAACAAAGGCGACCGTTCCGCAACAATCGTTTCACCTGCAAGACCGCGCACGGTGATAATCACGTCGTCACCCTGCCTGCGCAAAAGTTCGACCTGCTCTGACGACAAACGGTCTTCTTCGCCGACGACCAGAACCGTGCCATCAGCTGCGACGGCCGTCGCGGGCACCTGTGCGACGCGGTTCAGCACGGGTTCTTCGATCCGAACCGTTACGAAATCGCCGGGTCGGAAACCGCCAGATCCTTCAAGACGCGCAAACAAAAGTCGCCCTGTCTGACCTTCGCCAACAGCGGCACTTTCGCGTGTAATCTGACCTGTCGCGATCAGATCAACACCTGACACATCAAGTCCGACGGAAATCGGCGCGTTTAGCAGATCACCAGCCCCATCTAACAAACGGGCATATTGCGACGTCGACACCCTGAACGACACCTCAAGCGCATCAGGGTCGATCAGTTGGGCAATCCGTTCATTTGCAGTAATCCGACCGCCGGGAATAACGCCAACGTCGGACAGAGCACCGTCGAAATCAGCCGTGACGCGTGTATTGGCGAGCGTACGTTCTGCTTCGCTAAGGGTAATTTGAGCGCGTGCAAGTCTGGTCGTCGCTTGGTCCAATCGTGCCTCGGCCTGCGCCACTGATTGCCTGCGTGACAGAACCGCCGCGTCTGATGCTGATGCCGCAAGCTCTGCGGTTTCGACTGCGGCTGCCGTACCGACACCACGTGTCTGCAAATCACGCGCACGCGTCAGGGCTGCCGCACGCAATGTCGCCTGTGATTGCGCCGCGACAAGTTCGTCTTCGTTCAGTGCAAGCCCGCGTTCTGCATCGCGCAATTCGGCCTGCGCGTCCTGCAAATCCGCGCGCACACGGTCCAAGGCGGACTGGGCTTCAAACGGATCGATCTGGGCAATTACCTGCCCTGCCTTCACCAGCGCGCCTTCGGTCAGGTTTACGTCTGCTTCCAGCACGGTCCCCCCAACAGGGCTGCGCAGATCAAGACTACGCTGGCTTTGCAGTTCACCAAAGACAGTCATAATGGGCGCGATTGTCTGCGGTTCTAACGTCACCACATTGACTGCAAAGACCCGTTCGCGTTGCGGAAAACTACGCGGTTCTTGTGCCATCCGTTCCGTGACAGCCCCACGCACCATGTTTCCGGCCCACGCCATCAACGCCAAGGTGACAGACAACAGGAAGATGCCAACAAGGCTTCGACGTAAAAATCGCATGTTTGTATACTCCTGAAATCAATACGCCCGCGCCCCGCAGACGGATCATTCACTGTATCAAACGACGCGAGAAATCATTTCCGTCGCTGATGTTCGTCTAAACGTGGCATTATTTCTACAAAATTGCAGGGCATGTGGCGATAGTCGAGCTGCTTCACGAGAATTTCATCCCACGCGTCTTTGCACGCTCCCGGACTGCCGGGCAGTGCAAACAGGTACGTTCCGTTCGCAACACCACCCGTCGCACGGCTTTGGATCGCGGATGTTCCGATCTTTTGCATGGAAACGATGGTGAAAACGGTCCCGAAGGCGTCGATCTCTTTTTCGTAGACATCGCGGTGCGCTTCGACGGTCACGTCACGGCCTGTCAGGCCTGTCCCGCCGGTCGAGATGACAACATCCACCGCATCATCCGCACACCATTTACGCAGTTGATCCGCGATCTGATCACGTTCGTCGGGCAGGATCATACGATCCGCAAGCAGATGCCCCGCGTCTTCCAATCGTGCCACAAGCGTGTTGCCCGATTTATCATCGTCCAGCGTCCGCGTGTCGCTAACCGTCAGCACCGCGATACGTGTTGGCAAAAAAGCGCGGTCGGTCATGTGGCGAGATCCCTGAGTTTGGCTTGCACCGACAACAAATCAGCCCAAGCATCGCGTTTCGCAAGCGGGTTCTTCAGCAGCGACACAGGATGCGCCATCGGCATCGCAGGACGTCCAACTGCATCGGTCCATTTACCGCGCAGGCCCCTGATCCCGCCGCGCCCCAACAACATCTGGCAAGGCGTATTGCCCATCAAGATCACCACATCGGGGTTTGCCAGCGCGATGTGGCGTTCCAGAAACGGACGCATCATTGCGAGGTCTTTGGCATTGGGCAGTGCATCGCCCGGCACCCGCCACGGCATCGCGGTCGTCAGATAAACGGACCGGGCCTCATCTTCTGCGTCCACACGCAGCGAAATTGCATCCATCATCTTGGCCAGCAAATCACCTTGGACACCCGCAAATGGCATACCGGCCACGTCTTCTTCGCGTGACGGTGCGTCGCCTACGATCATCACGCGCGCCGCAGGCTGACCAGCCGCGAACACCATTTTGCGGGCACCTTTTTTCAGATGGCAATGTTCAAATCCGTCAAGCGCCGCACGAAGCCCGTCGATATCACCAGCGCCGGCTGCCGCAGATTGCGCGAGTGCGACTGTATCCAGTTCCTTCACCGCCACGGGAATCGGCGGTTTGCCACCCGCATTCGGGTTCGGCGGCGTTTTAGGTTTGGCTGGCTCCAGATCATAGCGGTTCACGGGCGATTCACTGATCGCTTCATCAGCGCCTACTTCGACCTGCCATTCCAGCAGCGCGCGGTCGTCCCAATATGTATCCACAGAATCCATGACCCCATTCATATCCTTCAAATCGGACCTACGGTAGCGCTGATTGCGCGCACCCCGTTGCGTGATCGCAGCCTGCTTCATATAACGGCGCAAACCACGCATAAGGAGCCGTCCCATGTCGTTTCGCGCCCAGCATCTTTTGGGGATAGAGCCGCTCCACCCCACAGAAATCACAGCCCTGCTCGATCTGGCCGATCAATATGCCGACAATCCTAATTCTGCGCGGCATCGCAGTACATTGGCGGGCATGACACAAATCAACATGTTCTTTGAAAACTCGACCCGCACACAGGCGAGTTTCGAGCTGGCAGGCAAACGGCTAGGCGCTGACGTGATGAACATGGCGATGCAGGCGTCATCGCTGAAGAAGGGGGAAACGCTGATTGATACGGCGTTGACCCTAAATGCGATGCACCCCGATCTGTTGGTCGTACGGCATCCACATTCCGGTGCGGTCGATTTGCTGGCCCAGAAGGTCAACGGTGCTGTTCTGAACGCGGGCGACGGCAAACATGAACACCCGACGCAGGCCCTGCTGGATGCGCTGACAATTCGACGCGCAAAAGGCCGTTTGCACAGGCTTTCCGTCGCTATTTGTGGTGATATCGCCCATTCGCGCGTCGCGCGATCCAACATCATGCTGCTTGGCAAAATGGAAAACCGCATCCGCCTGATCGCCCCGCCGACATTGATGCCATCAGGCGTTGCGCAGTTCGGCTGCGAAGTTTTCCACGACATGGAAGAAGGCCTGAAGGACGTCGATGTCGTCATGATGCTGCGGCTGCAAAAGGAACGGATGGATGGCGGGTTCATCCCGTCAGAACGTGAATATTACCACCGCTATGGCCTCGATGCTGCGAAACTCGCGCATGCCAAGCCTGACGCCATTGTCATGCACCCCGGCCCGATGAATCGCGGTGTTGAAATCGACGGGACGATCGCCGACGACATCAACCGGTCAGTTATCCAGACACAGGTCGAAATGGGGGTTGCCGTGCGCATGGCCGCGATGGATTTGCTCGCGCGAAACCTACGGGCGCGACGCGGTGCTGCAATCGAAGGTGTCATGGCGTGACCAATGTGATCCTTCCCCATGAACACGGTCGTGTTCGCGTGTTTCAGCTTGATCCGGCTTTGTCTGGGCTGTTGGGTGACACTTATGACGCCCTTGCTAATGCACTAAATGCACCGATCACGGCACCCGATGACGTTCAGGTCGTATCAGCGGAAACCCTTAACGACATTGGTTTGGCGCAATTTCTGATGCTTGGTTACGGGATATCTCAGGCCGATATGACGCCAGAAATGGACCAGCTGAATAGTCTCAAAGGGGACTTTGCCATCGTCCGCTCTGGCGCATTCGGGGAAGCGGGCGCAGTGCTGCGCACAGATGGTGCAGCCAAGTTGGTCGCGACATTTACCGAAGAAGGTGCAGCGCCACCACCGATGACACCGCTCACATCCGATAGTTCAGAAGGCACGATCGTCCCACCGAATGCCCTCGCGAAGAAACCAAAATCCGACGCCCGTATTGGTGGCATGGTGGCAACCGCCGCCTTGATCGTCATGGGGCTGTTGGTTTGGCTGATGATTTGGGTCGGCGGTTAATGTCCGACTTTCCAGCCCTTCAGCCCGACGAAGAAATCCTGTGGGAAGGTCGCCCTGACACCAAACTGCGGTTTGGCATGGCGACAATGGCCACAGGCATTTTTGCGGTTGCATTGGTGCTGGCATGTCTTGGTCTCGCGACGGTGATTGATCGCGCCAATACCGGCAGCTATTGGGCGATCCTTGCGCCTGGCATCGTCGTAGGTGTGGTGATCGTTTTCGCAGGTCCGGTGATGGACAGTCTGACCCGTTACAACACACGCTATCGCCTGACCAATCAACGCATGTTGATTACCAAACCGATTGGTGTGCGATCCGCCAGCTATCCAATCCCGCCGCTCGATGACCTGATCTATCGCAATGGCACGCCGCCTTCGATCTACTTCGCAACGCAGACCAACGGGCGGACCTCAACAGACATCGGTTTCGAACGTATTGCTGATGCCCGCGAAGTGTTCATCCAGATGCGCAAACTTGCCGGAGACACCGATTTATGACACGTCTCACATCAACGGTTCAGCCCTTTAGAAAGACATGCAATGACTAAGCTCTTGTTCATAAACGCACGTTTGATCGACCCAGTGGCGTTGACCGACAAGGCTGGCGCGATACTGGTCGAAGATGGCGCGATCACCCGCGTGTTCGACGACGCCCACCCCGACATGACAGGCCCCACGGTCGTGGATTGTGGTGGTAAATGTCTGGCGCCTGGGATCGTTGATATTGGCGTTAAGGTCTCTGAACCCGGTGAGCGGCACAAGGAAAGCTTCCGGTCTGCCGGACGTGCCGCCGCCGCTGGTGGTGTCACCACGATTGTGACGCGTCCAGACACGACGCCCGCGATTGATACCCCTGAAACGCTTGAATTCGTCGCACGCCGTGCCGCGTTGGATGCGCCCGTGCGTGTCCTGCCGATGGCGGCCCTAACCAAAGGGCGCGAGGGGCGTGAAATGACGGAAATCGGGCTACTGACCGATGCTGGTGCCGTCGCGTTCACCGATTGCGACCGCGTCGTGACGAATACAAAGGTTTTTTCGCGGGCTTTGACTTACGCCAAATCGCTTGATGCCCTTGTGATTGCCCATGTCCAAGATCCGGGTCTGTCGCATGGCGCAGCCGTCACATCGGGCAAGTTTGCGTCCCTGCGTGGCCTGCCCGGCGTGTCGCCAATGGCCGAACGCATGGGGCTTGATCGCGATATTAGTTTGATCGAAATGACTGGCGCGCGCTACCACGCTGACCAAATCACCACGGCGCGTGCGTTGCCTGCGCTGGAACGCGCCAAGCGGAACGGTTTGCAAGTGACCGCCGGCATTGGCATCCACCATTTAACGCTAAACGAATTGGATGTCGCGGACTACCGGACGTTCTTTAAGGTCAAACCGCCGTTGCGGTCCGAAGAAGATCGGGTCGCGGTCGTCCAAGCGGTCGCGGATGGCCTGATCGACATCATCAGTTCGATGCACACACCACAAGACGAAGAAAGCAAACGCTTGCCATATGAAGAAGCGGCAAGCGGGGCGGTTGGACTAGAAACGTTGCTGCCTGCCGCACTACGCCTATACCACGAAGACCAAATCGACCTGCCACGCTTGTTCAGAGCACTTTCTCTGAACCCGTCACGTCTGCTGGGTTTGGAAAGCGGACGCATGATGGAAGGTGCGCCTGCCGATCTGGTCTTGTTCGATGCAGATGCGCCATTCGTGCTGAACCGCGAAACGCTACAGTCAAAATCCAAAAATACGCCGTTTGATGGCGCACGAATGCAAGGCCGCGTTTTGGGAACGTGGGCCGCAGGCAATCGCGTGGCGGGGGAATAATCATGCCAGAATTGACGACAGGAATGGGCGGTCTGCTGCTTTGGGCTGCGATCGGATATCTGCTGGGGTCCGTGCCCTACGGCATGATCATCGCGAAGGCACTGAACCTTGGCAATCTGCGCGAAATCGGGTCCGGCAACATCGGGGCGACCAATGTTTTGCGGACCGGCAACAAAAAAGCGGCCGCGCTGACGCTGATCTTTGATGCAGGCAAAGGGGCGGTCGCCGTTCTGCTCGCACGGGCCTTCGCGGGCGAAGATGCGGTGCAAATCGCAGCACTGGCCGCGTTTCTGGGCCATTGTTTTCCTGTCTGGTTGGGCTTTAAAGGCGGTAAAGGTGTCGCTACCCATCTCGGGATGATGTGGGCATTGGCATGGCCGATTGGGCTGGCATGCTGTCTGACTTGGCTAGTCGTCGCAGCCGTGTTCCGGTTTTCGTCGCTGGCCGCTTTGCTGGCCGCCGGGTTTGCACCCGCCTTCGCCATTTTCTTCGGATACGGTCCATTGATTGTATTGCTGCTGGTCCTCGCCGTGCTGGTCTACCTCCGCCACAGCGCCAACATTGGCCGTCTGCGGGCAGGGACAGAAACCAAGATCGGATCAAAGAAGGCCGAATGACACCTTCCGCCTGATCCACCATGCAGCCGCCCCGACACCGCCAAAAACACCGAGCGGCCCAAAATCGACGCCCGCGTAATATAACAGCGCGATCGTCAACGCGATCAGGATTGGAAGGTGCATTAACGGGCGCAGCGTGTCTGCAAGGCTTTGTATGCGCAGCACCCAAGCGATGAAAAAGATCGGCGGGCCGGCGAAAAGCACACCAGCCCACGCTCCCATAACAAAGGCGCTTCCCGCCTGAGGGTGTAATGCAGTGATCCCGGTCACCGGCAAAGCCAGTAGAATGATCATGATCCAACGAGGGTTCAGTAGAAACGACAAAGTGCCCCTTTCCTAGGACTGAAACCGGTGGCGGCGGCAGCACACGGTGCGGAAAACCGGACCTTGCGTCAGGCACGCAGGTCTCGTTACTCTTCACACATCATTAAACATTTCATTTCTCACCGACAAAGGCCATTTCTCATGGATTTCCAAACTTCCGTCAAAACGTGCTTCAATAAATACGCCGACTTTACGGGTCGCGCCCGTCGTTCAGAACTGTGGTGGTTCGCACTGTTTGCCTTCGTCCTTGGGCTGGTCACAACTGCGTTGGATGCGATGTTGGGCACGTTTGGGATTTTGAATGCAATCGGTTCGCTTGCGATCCTTTTACCTAGCATTGCGGTTGGCGTGCGTCGCCTGCACGACCGCGACATGGTCGGCTGGTGGTACCTGATCGCCTTTATTCCCGCGGTCGGCGCCATCGCCTTGATCATCATTTTCTGCCTCAAAGGCACCGAAGGACCAAACCGGTTCGGTCCTGACCCGCTTGCTTAAGAGAATGACGGTTCGCGTTAACCACGTGTTAGGGCGAATCGTTCAAATGTGACGTAAGACAAACGTTGATCATGCGCCGCGCCGAACGCGTGGCTTAGCATCCAATGGCCGCCTAAAGTGGCGGATGAATATGTCTGGCAAAGCCGGACAGGATCGCAAATGTTCAACGTTTGTCTTTAAACCAGCGCTTAGTAGGAAAAATCGCTGTAGATCTTTTTCAGATCACCGTTCCAGTCGCCATTGTAGTGATCCAGCAATTCATCCGCAGGCGTTTTGCCTGTCTCGATGGTTTCATGCAGCGCGTTCAGGAAATGGGTTTCGTCCGCGACCATACCGCCCGCACCGGGTTTCGCCCGTGCTTTCAGGCCAGCATGTGAAATCGCTACCACTTCGCGCGCCAGATCATGCATATTGATGCCGTCGACCTTGGCCTGCAGACCATCAATGGATGCAGCAAACCGCAACGCTTCGCGCTGCTCAGCGGTCCAGTCTTTGCACAAGTCCCACGCGGCATCCAAAGCCGTCTGGTCGTACATCATGCCAACCCAGAACGCGGGCAAGGCGCACAACCGCCGCCAAGGGCCGCCATCCGCGCCGCGCATTTCAATAAACTGTTTGATCCGCGCTTCAGGGAAAACGGTTGTCAGATGATCCGCCCAATCGGACAACAACGGCTTTTCACCGGGTAGCGCAGGCAATTCACCCTTCAGGAAATCGCGGAACGACATGCCCAGCGCGTCGATGTATTTTCCGTCGCGGTAGACAAAATACATCGGCACATCGAGCACCCAATCGACCCAGCGCTCAAACCCCATGCCGTCTTCGAACACCCAAGGCAGCATGCCGGTGCGGCTGTCATCCAAGCTACGCCAGATGCGCGAACGCCACGATTTGTGACCGTTCGACGTGCCTTCAAAGAAGGGTGAATTCGCAAAAAGCGCAGTCGCCACAGGCTGCAATGCCAACGATGTGCGCAGCTTTTGCACCATGTCGGCTTCAGACCCGAAATCGAGGTTTACCTGAACGGTACAGGTCCGACGCATCATCTGGGTCCCGTGCGTGCCAACCTTTTCCATATAAGCGTTCATCAGCTTATAACGACCCTTGGGCATCAGCGGCATTTGGTCGTGCGTCCATTCGGGGGCAGCGCCCAGACCGATGAACTTCACGCCAATTTCGTCCGCGACAGATTTCACTTCTTCAAGGTGGGTATTCACTTCGTCACAGGTCTGGTGAATCGTCTCGAGCGGAGCACCAGACAGTTCCAACTGGCCACCCGGTTCGAGCGACACGTTTGCACCGTCTTTGGTCAAGCCGATGATGTTGCCGCCTTCTTCGACAGGTGCCCAGTTGTAACGGGTTTTCAGGCCATTCAGCACCGCCTTGATCGACCGATCGCCTTCGTATGGCAGTGGCATCAGACTGTCTTGGCAATACCCGAATTTCTCGTGCTCGGTGCCGATACGCCAGTCTTCTTTTGGCTTGCAGCCCTTCGATAGCATTTCTGCCAGTTGAGAATGATCTTCGATCAGGCCGCCGCCGGTTTGGGGAATGGACATCTGCTGGTCTTTCTCAACTTGGAATATTCTGGATTTATCTGGTGAACCCAGTCGCGGGTTAATGCAAGAGATGAACTGGTCTCTGCCAGATCACAACACGTTGTGCTGGTGGATCAGATAGAACGCCCAACAGCTTTTCAGTCTTTAGGTCAGGTAAGGCTGAGAACACATCAAACAAGGCTTCGGCCCCTGTGGCTGTTGTTGGAATCGCGATGTCGCGCGCCTCTGGTCCGGTTAGCACCCAATAAGGGGCGGGATGCCCAGTGGGGTCAAAGCTCAGCCGCGACATATCGTTGATGTCCATGACACCGCCATCAAGCGGGCCGAAATAGGCCAACCTACGTTCGGTGATCTGCACAATCCCTGGGCCATCACTGCCTTGGCGAAACCGCCCACGCTGGATGCCCGCGACCAACAGCATCACACCAATCGCCGCAATGATATATCCCAGCCAAGTCACAAACCCGAGGCCGGTGATCGACCACCAAACACCAAGCGCCAACACCAGCAAGGCACCCCAAACATCGCGAAACCGCCAGATCGTGGCTTTCGCTTCGGGTCGAAAGAAATCAGCCATGGGCGACCTGTGCATCCTCGTAAATCGCGATGGCAAAACTGCCGGTGCGTTCAAATCCAATCGCCACATAAGCGCGTGCCGCAGCATCATTCGCCGCCGACAACACCGCTGTTGTGACCCCATCAATAGACGCTTCCATGAGGTGCATCGCAAGAGCCACCCGCGCAAAACCGCGTGACCGGAATTCTGGTGGCGTATAAACACCGCCGATTTGCACGATCTCTGGGAGTTGCGCGTTGAAGCCTGTCATTGAAACAGGCACCCCATCTTTAAACAGAACGCGGTGCGAATCTGCCGCGAGGTAGGCGTCGATTTCCCTGATCGCCCGATCATGCGCCACGTCTTTTGGAGCCTCTAGCGTGTCCATTTGATAATGGGCCCGCCAGTCGATCAATAAGGCGCGTGATGCTGCGGACAGCGGGTGGAGCGAAAAACCATCAACATCCGGCATTCCCATATCCGCAATGTTCAGAACAAACGACGGTTCAGTGGCGTCAAGGTTTGCCTTGCGCGTCAGGCCAGTCGCGTGGCGTACAGCTGCGACCTGTTGGCCTTCGCCAATGAACCCTTTGATTTGCCGTCCTTTGATCACCGACGCGACGCTGGCCCAATCGCCGTTCGGGCAACATGGAAATACGATCCCTTCTGCGCTGATCGTCAACACATCCGTGATCTTATCGCCATCTTTGGCCACCCAAGCACTGATCGCGCGTGGATGGCTGCTGCCCATGCCGTAGCGGGTCAGGTTTGTCAGTGGGAACATCAGGATTGGCGCGTGGGCGAGCATGAAATCGACCAAGGCTTCCCGATCCCCGTCGTCTACACGGATCATTGCCAATCGCCCATCGCATTCTGCCAAAGCGTCAAAGCAGCCACAGCGGCTGTTTCTGCCCGCAATATACGCGGACCCAGACTAATTATCTGTGAATATGGCAGATTTCGCAGTATTTCGCGTTCTTCGGGGGAAAAACCACCCTCTGGCCCAATCAGGATAGCGGCACCATTTTCCGGTGGCGGTCCGGTAAAACCAGCAGTTTCGCCAATCATCGCCTCGTCGCAGAAATAAAGCGTGCGCGATGCGTCCCATCCGGCCAGCACTTGTTTCAACTTCGCAGGCGCGGTCATTTCAGGCACGAAAGTACCGCCGCATTGTTCGGTCGCCTCGACCACCTGCGCTTGCAGTTTCTCAAGCCGCACGCGGTCCCCGTTATTCGTATAGGCAGTTTGCACCGGCATAATCTTTGCCGCCCCGAGTTCGGTTGCTTTTTCCACGATGAACGACATGCGTTCTTTGCGGATCGGCGCGAACAAGAGCCAAAGGTCAGGGGGATACTGCATTGGCTTGGTCTGCGCCTGGCAGGCCAGCACGCCGCTGCGTTTGCCTGCCTCGGCGACTTCTGCGTCCCATTCACCATCACGCCCGTTGATCAACGACAGGACTGTGCCAGCGGACATACGCATCACCCCGAATAGATAATGGGCTTGATCCCGCGACAACGGAACCAATTGCCCTTCACCAAGGGGATGATCTACATAAAGACGAACTTTCGATGCCATAGGCGGACTTTATGACCGAGATCGACAAGACGCCAGAGGGCGAAGCCCAATTCGGGACCGTTGCGGACAGCGCTGACAATTGGGTCGACCATTTCGCGCCTTCCCCAACACGTGGGTATCTACGTTTATCGCGTGCTGATCGGCCTATTGGGACATGGCTGTTGTATGTTCCCTGTCTGTGGGCGGTCGCATTGGCGAGCCTCATGACAGGCAGTTTCACGACGTTTAGCGTTTGGATCATCGCAGGATGCGGCATTGGGGCATTCCTGATGCGTGGCGCGGGATGCACGTGGAACGACATCACTGATCGCGAATTTGACGCAAAGGTCGCTAGAACCCGATCACGACCAATTCCATCGGGACAGGTGTCCGTGAAAGGCGCCTATATCTGGATGGCCGCGCAGGCGCTGGTTTCGCTTGCGATCTTGCTGACCTTCCCGATGACCGCAATCGGACTGGGGTTCTTGTCTATTATTCCTGTCGCCATCTATCCATTCGCAAAACGGTTCACATGGTGGCCGCAGGTGTTTCTGGGTCTTGCATTCAACTGGGGCGCGCTGCTGGCATGGGCCGCGTCAACAGGCAGCTTAGGCTGGCCGGCGGTCGTCTTGTATGTCGCTGGGATATCGTGGACGTTGTTCTACGACACCATCTATGCACATCAAGACACTGAAGACGACGCGCTGATCGGGGTTAAGTCAACGGCCCGTTTGTTTGGTGATAATACCAGAACCTGGCTACGATATTTCCTGATCGGGACAGTCCTTTTGCTGGGACTTGCCGTTGTCATTGCGACCATTGATCGGTCGTTCTTGTCGCTTGTCGTCGCTCTTGGCGGGCCTTGGGCGATGGGTTGGCACCTGATGTGGCAATTGGGCCGGTTCGACCCTGACGACAACGACAGGTTGCTGATGCTATTCCGGTCAAACCGGAACGCAGGCTTAATCCCGCTGGTCTTTTTCGCCGTCGCGTTTTTCCTTTGATTGAACCTTAGGCATTTGGGGCCTATGCAGTTGATGCAAATATGAGAAAATTTCAAAAGTAATGCGTCTATCTGCCTTATTCACCCGCCTCGTCGTTTTTGCAGCCGCCGCTGGCGTCTGCGTCGTCTCTGCGCGGGCCGCGGTTACATTCATCGAAGAACGGTCCGTCGTGGGCGTGCGTGAAGTCCTAATAGATCAAGGGCATGACTGGGCTTCTGTGGTCAGTGATGGACTGCAAGTTGTGCTGGAAGGCCAAGCCCCATCCGAAGCTGTTCGGTTCCGCGCTATTTCCGCCGCAGGGAGCATCGTGGACGCCAGCCGCGTCATCGACAACATGGACGTGATTGATTCGCAGTCCATCGCGCCGCCCGAATTTGCGATTGAAATTCTGCGCAACGACAGCGGCGTATCCTTGATTGGGCTAATCCCCGCCGATACCGACCGCGAAGCGCTGGCTGAACGGATCGCGGACATCGCAGACGGCCAAGACGTCACTGATCTGCTCGAAGTTGCGGATTATCCAGTTCCCGAAACGTGGCAACCCGCCCTGAACTATGCGCTGCGCGCCTTGTCTGATTTGCCGCGCTCGAAAATCTCTGTTTCGTCGAAACGTGTGCTTGTGAATGCAATCACCGATTCCGAACTGGAAAAAGCGGAACTGGAAAGCAACCTGTCCCGCAATAAACCGACAAATGTCTGGGTTACGGTCGATCTAACGGCACCGCGACCTGTCATTTCTCCATTCACCACACGCTTTGCAATCGATGAAGAAGGCGCGCGTTTCGATGCCTGTGCCGTTGATAGCACCGAAGCATTGTCCGCCATCGTTGCTGCCGCAGAAGATGCAGGATTTACAGGCGACCCCGGCTGTATCGAGGCGCTTGGCGTGCCATCACGGACGTGGGGCGAAGCGGTCGCTTTGTCGATCACAGCGGTCAAAGATCTTGGCGGCGGCACTGTCACGATCTCTGACACCGATATCGCGCTTGTCGCGCAGCAAGGCACCGCGCAAACGACATTCGACCGCGTTGTCGGTCAGTTGGAAAATGCGTTGCCAGACGTCTATGCGCTTGCGTCCGATCTACCACGCGCACCGACCGATCCATCCGCGGGCCCACCGCAATTCACGATTACACGTAGCCCTGAAGGTGCTGTGCAGCTGCGCGGACGCGTGCCGGACGAACTGACCAATACAACAGCGGGCAACTATGCATCCGCAAAGTTCGGGCAAAGCAACGTAACGATTGGCACGCGCGTTGTTGACGATCTTCCCTCCGGTTGGGTCATCCGCGTGTTGGCCGGCATTGAAGCGATGTCTGAATTGTCTAACGGGTCCGTCGTCGTTGAACCAGCTTCCGTCACTGTGCGCGGGAAAACCGGTTCAGAGACAGCGCAGGCTGATATCTCTCGCCTGCTGATTGATAAACTGGGACAATCGGCCGAATTCGATATCGAAGTTGAATATGTCAAAGAACTTGATCCGATTGCAGGTCTGCCAACGCCCGAAGAATGCGTCGCCAAGATCACCGAAGTCACGGCTGTCCGGAAAATTACATTCGATCCCGGTGCATCGTCGATCACGTCCGACACAACAGCTGTTGTCGATGAAATCGCGGATATTCTGAAACGCTGCCCTGATCTGCGGATCGAAATTGCGGGCTATACAGACAGCCAAGGCCGCGAAGAAATGAATGCGCAACTGTCGCAAGAACGGGCCAGCGCCGTGCTTGATGCGCTGCGTGCCCGCCGTGTTCCGGTTTCCAGTTTTGAAGCAAAAGGCTATGGTGAGGCTGATCCAATTGCGGATAATGACACAGCCGAAGGTCGTGAAGCGAACAGGCGTATTGAATTCCGGCTTATTGTGCCCGAAACAACACCCGAAGTACCAACGGCGCTAGAAGAAGCCGAAGCACCAGCACAAGAATAAGAACGGACCTGACGTGAATAGAACCGAATTTATCATTGCCACCGCAATTATCCTTTTTGTGGCCTTTGCCCTTGGATGGTTTGCGAGCTGGCTGATCAACCGGTTTACCCGTGTGACCAAAGCCGAAATCGGTGAATTGGATAAGATGGCCCAATCCCTGCACGACGCCGAAGAAACGCGCGATCAGGCGATCACTTATTTGCAGCAACGTGAAGCTGAGATGACCAACCAACACGCCCAAACCGAAGCCGAATTGCGGGCCGCCATGGATGGCCTACGCGAAGCACGGCGCGAGGCGGAAGAACTGCGCAGCTATATCGAACGGCAAAACGCCGGATAAGGCTCGGACTTTAACAGAAGATTCGACCTCAATCGCGCGGGGCAGCCGCTCTTTTCAAGCGATCATTGATTGCGGCACCCAATCCGGTTTGTGGAATTGGCGATACCGCAATATGCGCAGCACCCATCTCGTCCAACTGATGCAGGCAGGCAAACAACTGCGATGCGGCCTCTATCAGATCACCGCTTGGCGACAGATTGACGTCCGCATCTACCGGACCAAACCCCAGAAGCACCTCACCGTCGTGCAGTTCCGTCACGTTCAAGCGGACCGTTCCTTGCGGCGCATAATGCGATGCCAATTGTCCCGGTGCTTGCGGGGTGTCCGGATCATCGGGCTGCAAAAGCGGCTGACCAAGACAGGCCGACAACGCCTCGACGGGAACGCCCCCTGTGCGTAGCAATGCAGGCACACCCACACAGGCAACAATTGTCGATTCGACGCCGACGGGGCAAGCACCGCCATCTAGCACGGCATCAATCCGACCATCCAAGCCCGCCAAAACATGATCGGCCGTCGTCGGACTAATCCGTCCCGACAGATTGGCTGAAGGGGCCGCGATCGGCCCACCGAACGCATTTAGGACATCACGCGCGAGCGGGTGATCGGGCACACGCACGGCCAATGTGTCCAATCCTGCCGTGACCAGCTTGCTGATGCCCGCGTCAGGCTTAATCGGCAGCACCAGCGTCAATGCGCCCGGCCAAAATGCCTGCGCTAAACGCTGCGCATCATCATTGAAAACACAATATATCTCTGCCGCCGCCAAGTCGGGGACATGCACAATCAACGGATTGAATGACGGACGCCCCTTTGCTTCGTAAATGCGCGCAACGGCTGTATCATCGCGTGCATCAGCGCCAAGCCCGTACACAGTTTCAGTCGGGACCGCGACCAGCCCACCGTCCGCCCAAATATGCGCCGCTTGTGCGATTCCGCGCGGGTCTGCGGTCAGTCGACGTGAGGCGGCAAAAGTCATGACGTGGCGTTTCAGTTGATGGGGTGCCGGACATGGCACATTTTGCGGGTAACTTTTACCCATAAGCGCGGCTTGCGTTCTTGCCAAGCCGCAGCCGCCCTCAGGAGGTCCTCATGCCATATCGTGCACCGGTCCAAGACATTCGTTTTCTCATGGACACCATCGCAGGCTTCGGCGCCGTTGCGGACACCGATCGCTTCGCGGATGCGACGTCTGACACGGTAGAGGCCATCCTGACAGAAGCCGCCAAGATGTGCGAAAACGTACTCGCGCCATTGCAACGACCCGGTGACCTACATCCGGCTGTTCTGGAAAACGGCGTTGTGCGCACATCCCCGGGTTTCGCTGACGGCTACAAAGCAATCGCAGAAGGCGGCTGGATCGGGATTTCAGCCGCGCCTGACTTTGGCGGCATGGGCCTTCCGATGACGCTGACAACGGCTGTGAACGATATGATGTCGTCTGCTTGCCTGTCGTTGCAGTTGAACCCGCTGATGTCGCAGGGCCAGATCGAAGCGCTGGAGCATCACGCGTCAGACGAAATTAAAGATCTGTATCTGCCGAAGCTCATTTCCGGCGAATGGTGCGGTACAATGAACCTGACCGAACCGCAGGCCGGTTCTGACGTGGGTGCGCTGCGGTCAAAGGCCGAACCAAACGGCGACGGCAGCTATGCGATTTCCGGCCAGAAAATCTATATCTCTTGGGGCGACAACGACTTTACCGAAAACGTCTGCCACCTTGTGCTGGCCCGTCTGCCGGATAGCGTTCCGGGCACCAAAGGCATCAGCCTGTTCATGGTGCCAAAGTTCATTCCAGACGCAGACGGCAACCTTGGCGAACGCAATGAACTGCGCGTTGTGTCACTGGAACACAAAATGGGCCTGCACGGGTCCCCGACCGCTGTGATGGAATATTCCGGTGCGAAAGGCTGGCTCGTCGGTCCTGAAAACGGCGGTATGGCCGCCATGTTCACGATGATGAACAACGCCCGTTTGGGCGTGGGTGTGCAGGGCCTTGGTGTTGCCGAAGGCGCATTGCAGCACGCGGTTGCTTACGCAAATGAACGCAAACAAGGCAAAGCACCGGGCACGGGTGCGATTATCGAACACGCTGACGTGCGCCGCATGCTGGCGACGATGAAGGCAGAGGTTTTTGCCGCCCGCGCTATCGCTTTGATGAACGCTGTCGCCATCGACATGACAACGGCGACTGACGATCCGAAATGGAAAGCACGCGCTGCGTTCCTGACGCCGATCTGCAAAGCATTCGGAACAGACACGGGTATCGATGTGGCCTCTATGGGTGTGCAAGTGCACGGCGGCATGGGCTTCATCGAAGAAACAGGGGCCGCGCAATATTCCCGCGATGTCCGCGTGACCGCGATCTACGAAGGCACCAACGGCATCCAAGCCATGGACCTCGTTGCGCGTAAACTGATGGACGGCGGTGATGCCGCCTTTGCTTTGCTTGAAGAAATTCAAGAAATTACGGACGCCACGAAGAAGAAATTCCCGAACCTCGCCGAAGCTGTTTGGCAGGCCATCGAAAACCTGCGTGAAACGACCGAATGGTTGGTCGCGCAGGATGACCTGACCGACCGTTTCGCAGGCGCGGTTCCTTATCTGCGTGCATTTGCGCGCGTATTGGGTGGTCACGCTCATCTGCAAGCCGCTGTCGCAGGCGACGCTTCGCGCGAACGCCTTGCACGGTTCTATATCAATCGGTTACTGCCAGAGCACGCCAGCCTTTTGGCGCATACGCGCACTGGCAGCGCTGATCTGATGGCCATCACACCAGACGACTTCGCAGCCTAAGCGGCCAACGCCGACAGGACATGCAATGACAACGCCGTTGATTACCTACCCTTGGGACACACCACCACCCGAGGGTGAGGCGATCACGGTCGCCGACGGTGTCCTTTGGATGCGCCTACCGCTGCCCATGGCGCTGGACCACGTGAACATCTTTGCTTTCGATGAAGGTGACAGCTGGACAATCATCGATACCGGTTTTTCATCGCGAAAAGGCAAGGCAATCTGGGAAACCCTGCTGGCGGGCCCACTGCAAGGTAAACCCGTGTCCCGCCTGATCGTCACCCATCACCACCCTGATCACGTCGGTCTTGCTGGCTGGTTCATCGCCAAAGGTGCCGAATTGCTGATGCCGCGCACCGGCTGGCTGATGACACGGATGCTGACGCTGGACGAACAAGCCAGCTATACAGACGAAGCGCTTGATTTCTATCGCCGCGCTGGCATGTCTGCCGAAGAATTCGCGCATCGCAAAACCGAACGTCCATTTAACTTTGCCGATTGTGTTGATCCCCTGCCGATGGGCTACACGCGGCTGATCGATGGGGACACCGTCCAATTCGGTGGCCGCACATGGGACATCCGCATGGGCGACGGCCACGCCCCTGAACATGCGACCTTCTGGTCTCGTGATGACAATCTGGTCGTCGGCGGCGATCAACTGCTGCCCTCTATCAGCGCGAACCTTGGTGTGTATCCAACCGAACCAGACGCTGATCCGGTCCAAGAATGGCTCGACGCCTGCGAAAGCTTTCAGCCCTTTGCGACGGATGACCAGTTGGTGTTGCCGGGTCACAAACTGCCGTTCACAGGTCTGCCACTACGCCTACGTCAGATGATCGAAAATCATCACGGGGCGCTGGAACGGTTGATCGAACACCTGAAAGAACCGCGCACAGGTGGCGAATGCTTTGTGCCACTGTTCAAACGCAAGATCGGGCGCAGTGCTTACGGTCTGGCGCTGGTCGAGGCGCTGGCACACCTCAACCACCTGCACCAGACAGGCATCGCCACGCGCACCATGGGGGACGATGGCGCATGGCGATGGCAGACTTAAGCGACGAGCGATCGCATCTCGTTTTGTTCTGGACCTAAGCGGCACAAAGTATGCTGTTCGATGGCGTCCCACCCCGTCGCCATGCCAGTCAACGGTTCTGACGCAATCGCACGGCCACCATTATCGAGCGTACCTGACACGTACAGCGTTGGCGCAATCCCGTCGGACCCGTAGCGGAAACCGTACAGGCTTTCACCGTCGCTGAGCACACATGTCATTTTCACGGGGCTCATGACTTCTTGTGCTGTGATGGCAGCAACCGTTTTGCGCATCGCCTCTGCCGGATCATCATCCAAACCGTTCGCAAGCAGCGTTAGAAAGATCATCTCGCTATCTGTCGTGCCACGACGCGCAGCATACAGATCATCGGGCAAAGCCGCCTCCATCTGCCGCCGGATCGCGGGGAAGTGCGGGATCTGACCATTATGGCAAAAGGACCAACGCCCGTGGCTAAACGGATGGCAATTCACGCGGCTGGTTTCGCCCATTGTTGATGCGCGCACGTGCGCGATAAACAACGGCGACCGCACCATGCGGCACAGGTTCGTCAGATTGTCGTCCGCCCACGCAGGTAGCACGTCGCGGTACAAACCGGGCAAATCCGATGTGTCATTGTACCAACTGACACCAAACCCGTCGCCATTCACGGCCAGCTTGGCTTCGTTCGCTTTCTGGCTTTGAGCCAGCAACGAATGGTTCGGACGGACGATGATATTCTCAAGCGGGATTTCAGGCCCGATATACGACGCGATCCGGCACATCAGTGACGGGCCGTGATCCGACCATGCAAGCGCATCAAGATACGGCTTGCTGTCGTTTCACATAAGGCAGGGATAATTGCGTGAAGCAAAGCCGCAAACGCCGCAACACCTAACCAAAACGCAAAGCTAAACGCGAATTTCATGTGACCAAAATAGGTTTCGTTCACAGTTGCCGGATGGTCAGTGAAAAGGCGTGCGATGACACCGGATTGGGTCGAGGAAGACAAATCAGACATTGGGGCGGCTCCTGTGCATGTGTTGCTGCAACATTAACATCGCATCCCGCAAAAAACGTCCCAAACATCCCTTCCACTTACGCCAATGATGGGACATGATCCCAATATGATTGAACAATTAGACACAATCGACAAGTCGATCCTAACGCACCTGCAACAAGATGCCACTTTGTCCGTCGACGACCTGTCCGAACGCGTGAACCTATCGCGCAACGCCACATGGCGGCGCGTGAAACAGTTGGAACAGCACGGCGTGATCACGGGCCGCGTCGCCTTGGTCGATCCCAAACGCGCCGGCTGCCCATTGACCGCGATGGTTCTGATCAAGACGAACCAACACGAAGCAGGTTGGATCGATACGTTCCGCAAAGCATTGGCAGGGATGCCCGAAATTGTCGGGGCTTACCGGATGACAGGGGATCTGGATTACGTCCTACGCGTTCGGGTCGCAGATGTGCCCGCCTATGACGCCTTCTACAAACGACTAACATCACGAATTTCTGTATCGGACATCTCGGCCAGCTTTGTTATGGAGGAGATCAAAGAAACAACGGCGGTGCCCCTCTCATGAACGACGAAATCGTAACTTCAGCCGAAGCGCTTGAAAATGACATCTTGCCGAAAATCAAAGAGGTGCACACCACCGATCAGGACTGCCCGTCGACAGGTGATCTACCCAAAGCGATGAAAGAACCCGCAGCCAAGAAAAGCCCGGCGCAATGGGCCTACGAGCGGATCATCCTCTATATCCAAAATTTCGAGAAACAACTCGACAGCGATCACGAAGTTGGGCTTGGTTTCGTCGGCGGCGACGCCGGTGTCATGAAAATCGAAGGTTTGGGATATTTTGACCCCGACATCGTCACCTATTACGGGACCAATGGCGCCGGTGCAAAAACGCAGCTGGTGCAACACGTCAGCCAGTTGAATGTCATGTTAGTGTCGAGTCCAAAGCGTGTTGATCAGGCCGAACCGAACCGGATCGGGTTTCAACTTGCCTCTGCGCTGGAACGTGATGCGGAAGATGCGGCAACTTAACCCGCCCTACACACGTGACAGTGCACACTGAATCAGCTAGGACAGCGCAAAATCTATCAAGAAGGGCCACGATCATGGCAGACCACAAGCACGGCGAAATGGACATCACAGTTCAAGAAAAGACGTTTGACGGCTTTATCAAGATGGTGACACGCGGCACGATCGCAATCATCGTCTTTCTGATCTTCTTGGCGCTCGTCGGCGGCTAATGACTGCGACGCTCACCCGACGCGCGTTTGTGGTGGGCGCACCTTTTGCGCTTGCGGCCTGTTCGGCTGAACCGGTTTGGGCACCGGATACGGCGGTGAACGCCGCAGTATATCGCAGCAATGGCCCAAGCGCGCTGACCCTGTTTACTGTCAAGAATACTAGCTCTGGCAATGGGGCCCATTCTGGACTGCTGATCGATGCAGAACAGCGCGTTCTGTTTGATCCGGCCGGAAGCTTCAAAGCAACCAGCACACCGGAACGCAACGACGTTTTGTTCGGCTTTAGCCCTGCGGCGGAACAGGCCTATATCTCTTTCCACGCCCGCACCGAATTTTACGTCGTCATCCAAAAAGTGGCCGTATCACCAGCCGTTGCTAATCAGGCGTTGCGGCTTGCACTCGCCAATGGCGCAGAACCCAAAGCACATTGCAGCCGCGCCATTTCCGGGTTGCTGACGCAGCTCCCCAGCTTTGATGCGGTTGGTAGTTCGTGGTTTCCAAATAATCTATCGGACGATTTTGCAGCCGTAACTGGCGTGACTACGCGTGAAGTGCGCGAACAGGACTAAAACTGCCCTGTCAGGTACAGGCCCGCATAAAGCGTGACCGCCCCTGCCCCGATTGCCCACAAAAGGTTCTTCTTCCAAATACCGACAGCAAGCGTTGCAATAGCGGCTGCCATCCTCGCAGGGTCTAGATCACCGCCAGTTGCATCCGGCCAAACGACCAAAGGTGCCACCATCGCAGGCAGCACGGCGACTGGCGTATAGCGCAACAAGCGCAGCACAATCGGCGGCATTGGGCGATCACCAATCAGCCCCAAGAACGAAAACCGGATCAGGTAGGTCCCGATCCCAAGCGCCACGATGATCAGCCAAATTTCTGCATCTGAAAAGGTCATGTCCGCTTCTCCATCCAGCTTTCAACGACGACGCCTGTCACCATCGCGCAACCAGCCGCAATCAGCAGGCCCGATCCGGATGGCAACCAGATCAACGCAAGCCCGGCACACATCGACACAAATGCAGCAACTACATGCGCCAAAGTTCGCATCATCGGCCCGATCATCGCCAAAAACGTAATCGGCAAAGCGAAATCCAACGCGTATTCCGGCGGGATCGACGTTCCGACAATCGCGCCAATGGCCGTAAACATGATCCACACTGGGACCAATGGCGTCGCTGTCCCCATAAAGAACCAGAACCTGTCCGAAACTGACATCGGTGTAGATTCATATTCAGACATTGACGCCATGTAGCATTGATCAAAAAGGAAATACGCCACCGCAGCGCGCCGCCAAAGCGGGGCCGTTCCCAACCACGGCACCAATGACGCGGAATACATCGCCATGCGCAGGTTCACCGCCAACGCGGCCAACAGGACCAGCGCAATAGATGCTCCGTCCACCATCATCTGCATCGCGGCAAATTGGGCCGCACCTGCAATCACGACGACAGAAAACCCCATCGCCTGCGATAAACTAAGCCCAGCTTCAATTGCAACGACACCAAACAGCATTGAAAACGGGGCTGCGACAAACACAAACGGCCAACCGTCGCGAATGCCTGCAAGATAGGCGGATTTCTCAGTAGCAGATAACATGGGTTCGGCCTAAGTTGTTGTGCGGCCCTTAACGCTTAGCGCCGACCCAAAGGAATGACAATTGGCTCAGCTTGACGATATTTCCGGCTATATCATTGCGCCCGACCCTTCTGCGGGACGGCTGACGCGAGCCGTTCAAGGAACAGATCAGCACGGGCAACCGACGCACCTGAATGTCGTCGAAGAACGCCCGCTGACCATTTTTCTCAACAGCCGCGAAATTGTCACAGCGATGACAATCGGGGACTATCCGGAATTCCTCGCCCTAGGGTTCTTGAAGAACCAAGGCATGCTGGCCGATGGCGAAGACGTGACGGGCGTCGACTACGATGAAGAACTGGAAACCGTAGTTGTGCGCACCGCATCTGCGACCACCTTTGAAGAAAAGCTGCAAAAGAAAACACGCACCAGCGGCTGTGCGGTTGGGACCGTCTTTGGCGATATGATGGAAGGGTTGGAAAACGTCACGCTGCCCGAAACGACTGTAAAGACATCCGACCTTTATGCACTGGCGGCCCACATCAACCGGACACCATCGCTTTACCTGAGCGCGGGGGCGATCCACGGGACCGTGCTGTGCCAAGGCAACCAACCACTGGTGTATATGGAGGACGTCGGCCGCCATAACGCCGTCGATAAAATCGCAGGCTGGATGCTGTCTGAAAAAGTGCCCGCCGCTGACAAGATACTTTACACAACCGGGCGACTGACGTCCGAGATGGTGATCAAAACCGCGCTTATGGGCATTCCGGTTCTCGCATCACGGTCGGGTTTCACCGCTTGGGGCGCTGAAATTGCGCAGCAATGCGGGCTGACCCTGATCGGGCGCATGAAAGGACAGCGCTTCGTCTGCCTGTCCGGCGAACACCGACTCATCCGCGACGCGGACCCATCGCAAATCGCCGATGAGCCGCGCAAATCAGGACGGAAAGCGGGATGAAGAAATCCCGCCTGACTTTTAACCTGTCCGAAACAACACCCTGCACAAGGCCGACCCCATGAAACAACCACTCGGTGTGATCCTTGCAGGCGGACAGGCCACGCGTATGGGCGGCGGTGACAAATGTCTGCTGCCCCTTGGCGGGCAAACCCTGCTCAAGCGGGTGATCGACAGGCTGGACCCGCAGACGGACGGCGTGATCCTGAACGCCAATGGCGACGCAACCCGATTTGCCGACTACGATATCAAGGTTGTGGCGGACAGCATCACCGGTTTCGCTGGTCCCCTGTCCGGCGTTCTTGCGGGCTTGGATCACGCGGCTGATTTGGGGCACAGCCATATCATCACAGCCGCCGCCGACACCCCGTTTTTCCCGTGCGACCTGACGCCCCAGCTTTTGCTTGCAAGCGAAACGACTGGTCTTGCGCTCGCCGCGTCCCCGTCCGGCAGGCAACCCACATTTGGTCTGTGGCCGGTCGCATTGCGCGACGATCTGCGCGCTGCATTAAACGATGGCCTGCGCAAAGTCGTGATGTGGACGCAAAAGCACAACGCTGGCACCGCTGAATTCCCTGATGATCAAGCGTTCTTCAACGTGAACACGCCCGAAGACCACAAGACAGCAGAGGCGATGCTATGAAAATTTTTGGGGTCACAGGTTACAAAAACGCAGGCAAAACCGGTTTGATGGAACGTCTGGTGACGGAAATCACAGGGCGCGGATTTACCGTTTCGACGCTGAAACACGCGCACCATAGTTTTGACATCGACCATCCCGGCAAAGACAGCTACCGACATCGCGCCGCGGGGGCGCATCAGGTTGTGCTGTCATCTGGCAATCGTTGGGCGATGATGACCGAACTGCGCGACACGCCGGAACCACCGCTTGCCGATCTGCTCGCACACATGGCGCCTGTCGATTTGATTTTAGTTGAAGGGTGGAAACGCGACAACCACCCTAAGATCGAAGCCTTTCGCGCTGCACCAAACAACCCGTTGATCGCCACGGACGATCCGACGATCAAGGCTGTTGCTTCGGACACCCAGCTTGACCTTGACCGTCCGGTTTTTGACCTGAACGACACAGCAACCATCGCAGACTTCATCCTGTCAGAGACGGGCTTATGACCTACGACAGCTTTGTCATGGTCGATTGGTCCGGCGGCAATGATCGGGGGACGAAACCGACCAGTGATGCAATTTGGGTGGGTATCAGTCGGGGTGATACGTCCGAAAATCCGATGTATTTTCGCAATCGACAGGTCTTTGCGATCTGGGCGCAGGATTTTATCGAAACAGAACTGACTGCTGGCCGCACTGCCATGATCGGGTTTGATTTTCCGTTCGGGTATCCCGCAGGATTTGGCCAACACCTGACAGGCACCAATGATCCGCTTGCGATCTGGGACTGGTTCGCCGACCGCGTGGAAGACGCCCCCAAAGCCAATAATCGCTTCGATCTAGCAGGACAGATCAACGCGACCCTGCCGGGTATTGGTCCGTTCTGGGGAAATGGTCTGGGGCGCGATATTGATCACTTGCCCCGCAAAGGACTGACACGCACGCAAAATCCGTTCCCCGAACGGCGTGCGGTCGAACATCTTGCCAAGGGCGCATTCACCTGTTGGCAGCTGTCAGGGGCTGGTGCTGTCGGGTCTCAAATCATTATGGGCCTGCCTGTCTTGCAAAAGCTAAGGCTGGCATTTCCTGATCAAATCAACGTCTGGCCGTTCGAAAATCTCACCGCCCCAATCAGTTTTGTTGAAATCTGGCCAACGATTTTTGCAGGCCAAGGCCCCGATCATATCATCAAAGACGCCCATCAGGTCATGGCAACCGCGCACCATCTTGCACAAAGAACTGTTACACAACTTCACGCAGACTTGCACATCAGCGCCCCTGTCGAGGGTTGGATTCTTGGCGTGAGAGACCCACACTTATGACCATGGGCCTGATACCTCCTCCTCTGCGGAACGATTGTTTCGCAATGCCGCAAGGCGCTCATTGGACACCTGTGTCTGATGCGCTGGCCCATTTGCGCGCAAAATTGCACCCTGTGTGCGGGGCAGAGGGTATTCCGCTGGCCGAAGGTACAGATCGTATTTTGGCCGGACCTGCGATTGCGCTACGTGCCCATCCGCCAGTCACAAACGCCGCTGTTGACGGGTATGCGTTCAAGGGGCCTATTCCTGACGGGCCGCATGAACTCCCGCTCGTCGCAGGACGCGCCGCCGCTGGCGATCCGTTCGCAGGCACGGTGCCATCCGGCCACGCCGTTCGTATTCTGACGGGCGCGGACGTACCTGCAGGAACCGACACCATCATCTTGCAAGAAGACGTTACCAGCAGCGCAGACGCCATAGCCTTTCACGGGCCTTTGAAAACCGGCGCGAATGCGCGGCAGGCGGGCGAAGACATGGCAAAGGGCGCCACCATTTTTCAAGGGCGCCGCAAGCTGTCGCCATGCGATTTGGCGACCCTCGCTTCTGCGGGTGTTGGTCGACTGAACGTGCGCAAACGGCTGCGTGTGGGCGTTTTGTCGACCGGTGATGAATTGATTGAACCCGGCACAATGGCGCGGCCGGGTAAGATTTATGACGCCAATCGCCCGATGCTATGCGCCGCCATCAAGGCGTGGGGCTACGATCTGATCGACCTTGGCATCGCTGGTGATGACCGCGACACGATCAAGAATACGCTGGATCAAGCCGCACAAGATTGCGACGTCATTCTGACATCCGGCGGTGCATCCGCCGGTGACGAAGACCACATATCTGCTTTGCTGGCCAACACAGGATCATTAGCACTGTGGCGAATGGCTATCAAACCAGGTCGCCCCTTGGCGCTTGGCATCTGGGACAAAACCCCTGTTTTCGGCTTACCAGGTAATCCCGTTGCAGCCGCCGTTTGCGCAATGATCTTTGCACGACCTGCGTTGTCAGTCTTGGCGGGCGCGGGCTGGGCAGAACCGATTTGCTACCAATTGCCAGCTGCTTTCAGCAAAACCAAAAAGGCAGGACGTCAGGAATACCTGCGCGCGCGCCTGACCCGCCAGGGCGAGGTTGAAATCTTCGGGTCCGAAGGATCGGGCCGTGTCTCTGGGCTAAGCTGGGCGACCGGTCTTGTAGCCCTACCCGATCATGCCATGTCCATTGAACCGGGCACGCCTGTTACCTACATGCCTTTTACTGAAATGGGTTTGTAGGGCATCAAAATGCGCATTCAGGCAGGCATCCCCGATGGGGCCGAAGCACATGCAGCGGCGCTTTATTGGGACGCATTCGGACAGAAGCTCGGGATGACGATGGGGCCGCGCGACAAGGCGCTCCGGTTCATTCAGCGGGTCATGGATCCGAACCAAGCGATCTGTGCAACCGATGATGATGGCCAATTGTTAGGGGTCGTCGGTTTCAAAACCTATGACGGTGCCTTCGTCGGCGGCGATTACAGCGATCTGGTCGCGATCTATGGCCACATCGGGGCGATCTGGCGGGCAGGTTTGCTTGCACTGCTTGACCGCGATGTCGAAAACAAACGCTTCCTCATGGACGGTATTTTCGTGGACACCGCTGCCCGTGGACAAGGGATCGGTAGCGCCCTGCTCCACACCATTATGCAAGAAGGACGCGATCGCGGATATCCGGAATTGCGCCTTGATGTCATCGACACCAACCCCCGCGCCAAATCGCTTTACGAACGCCACGGTTTTACAAAACTAAAAACCAGCCATCTCGGCCCGCTACGTCACATCTTCAAATTCCGCAGCGCTACGACGATGATCAAAGCGCTCTGATCTTCTTTTGGTCTTAAATATCTCGGGAGTGTGAGGGCAGCGCCCTCACATTTTTCGCAGAAAAATACTTAACCCGACCCGATCAAAGCACCTGCTGCAAAGACCAACGCACCGCCCAGAACAACCTGAAAGACGGCCTTCACAAACGGCGTCTGCATGTATTTGTTCTGAATCCATGCAATCGCCCAAAGCTCAACGAACACCACAATCAAGGCGATGATCGTCGCGGTCCAGAAATCCGTGATCAGATAAGGCAACGCATGGCCTAACCCGCCGATGGTGGTCATGACACCCGCAGCAACGCCGCGCTTGTACGGCGATCCTCGGCCAGAGATTTGACCATCATCAGATGCGGCTTCGGTGAAACCCATCGAAATACCCGCACCAACAGATGCGGCCAGCCCGACGAGAAAAGTCGTCCATGTATCCTGCGTCGCAAATGCCACGGCAAAAATCGGGGCCAGGGTCGAAACGGATCCATCCATCAGACCTGCAAGACCAGGTTGAACCCATGTCAGCACAAACTGGCGGTGGGCGGCATCATCTTCTTGGCTTTTGGCATCAGCACCCAGATGGGTTTCGGCCAAATCATCGGCCAATTCTGCATGTCCCGCTTCGGCGGCTGCCAGATCGCCTAACAATTTGCGGGTGGCGGCATCAGTCACACGGGCGGCAGCCGTTTCATAAAACCGTTGGGCATCGCTTTCCATTTGTGACGCTTCACTGCGGACACGGTCCAGCGACAGGTTCTCGATCAACCAAACGGGGCGACGGGCATAGTAACCCGCCACATGTTCGCGGCGGATCAACGGGATCATATCGCCAAACCGCGTTTGGTGCAGATCAATCAAACGCTGACGGTGGCCGTCTTCTTCGACAGCCATGCCGTCAAATACCGCAGCCGACGCCGGATAGTCCTCGCGCAACGCCTGCGCATATTGGCGGTAAATGCGGGCATCATCTTCTTCGGATGATATGGCGAGCGCTAATATTTCCTGTTCAGACAAATCTTTGAACTGACGACGATGGGCAAATCCGGGAATCATAGCAGACCTCAATTTAGAATGATTCTAATATAGGCAAAGTTCCGCAAGGGGCAAGGCGCGCGCACTTGCCCAAAGTAAACTGAATAGTTTATATTCCCCTCACCTCCCTATGAAAGCAATACACCATGCCCGACGGCACCCTGCCCACAGTCAAAAAAGGTCGCAAGTTTGCGCAAGTTCTAGAAGGCGCGCGCAAAGTCTTTATGGCTGACGGCTTTGAAGGGGCCAGCGTCGACGACATTGCCAAAACGGCACAGGTGTCCAAGGCGACGCTGTACAGCTACTTTCCCGACAAACGCCTGTTGTTCATGGAAGTCGCGCGGGCCGAATGCCAACGCCAAGCCGAAGGCGCGATCGCGACCATCGACATGGACGGTCCAGTTCGGGACGTTCTGCACGACATAGCGCTGCAAATGGTCCACTTTCTCACGTCGGATTTCGGACTGCGCATCTTTCGGATTTGTGTTGGTGAAAGTGACCGTTTTCCCGAACTTGGACAAGAATTCTACGAAAGCGGCCCCATGATGGTGCGCTCGCGGATCGTCGATTATTTGACCGATGCGACCCTGCGTGGCGATCTACACATCGCAGATGTGCCCTTGGCGGCAGACCAATTTGCGGAGCTTTGCAAAGCAGACCTGTTCCCGCGCATTGTCTTCAACATGGACCGGACGTTTTCACAGGCAGAGATTGACCGTGTCGTCGATGGCGCCGTGGCTATGTTCATGGCCTGTTACGGGACAAACCCCGCCAAAACGTAAAAGGGGCCGCAAAGCGCGACCCCTCTCGTGTTCATTTGGGTGGTTTAGAATTCAACAACGGCCCGAATAGATTTGCCTTCGTGCATCAGATCAAAGCCATGATTGATCTCATCCAATGACAGCTTGTGGGTGATCATCGGGTCAATCTCGATCTTGCCGTCCATGTACCAATCCACGATCTTCGGCACGTCCGTCCGGCCAGATGCGCCACCAAACGCGGTCCCGCGCCAGCTGCGACCTGTGACCAACTGGAATGGCCGTGTGGAAATTTCGGCACCGGCAGGGGCCACGCCGATGATGATGCTTTCGCCCCAGCCCTTGTGCGCCGCTTCAAGTGCTGTGCGCATCACGCCGACATTGCCCGTGGCATCAAAGGTATAATCCGCACCACCGCCAGTCAGTTCGACCAAATGGGCAACCAGATCACCTTCGACTTTCGAAGGGTTCACAAAGTCGGTCATGCCGAAATGCGTCGCCATCTCGACCTTGCCATCATTCAGATCAACACCAACAATCTGATCCGCGCCCGCAAGGCGTAGACCTTGGATCACGTTCAGGCCAATGCCCCCCAAACCAAAGACAATACCGGTCGATCCGATCTCGACTTTCGCCGTGTTGATCACAGCCCCGATGCCCGTCGTCACGCCGCAACCGATATAACAAATCTTATCAAAAGGGGCGTCTTTACGGACCTTCGCGAGCGCAATTTCAGGCACAACAGTGTGGTTCGCGAAGGTGGAACAGCCCATGTAGTGATGGATCGGCGTGCCATCGAGCATGGAAAAGCGTGTTGATCCGTCGGGTAGAAGCCCAGCGCCCTGCGTAGACCGGATTTTCTGGCACAGGTTCGTTTTCGGATTCAGGCAATATTCGCATTCGCGACATTCAGGCGTGTAGAGCGGGATCACGTGATCGCCGACTTCCAGCGATGTCACACCTTCACCAACTTCGATGACAACGCCTGCGCCTTCATGGCCTAGGATCGCGGGGAAAATACCTTCGGGATCGTCGCCAGAACGGGTGAATTCATCCGTGTGACATAGACCCGTTGCTTTGATCTCGACCAAAACTTCACCCGCACGCGGGCCTTCAAGATTGACCTCCATAATCTCAAGTGGTTTTCCGGCCGCTACGGCGACAGCTGCACGAGTACGCATGGGCGTGACCTTTCTATAATGTGTCTCATGTCAGTCTTGCGGGCAAAAACATCCTCTTTCAAGGGTGCAATCAGACAGCGTTCAGGGCTTGCCAAGACAAACCACGACGCGGCAAAGTGCATTCATGAAAAATTATGTTCTTCTTTCCGCTTTTGCCGCTGTTGTTCTCGGCGGTTGCGCAGGTACATCAGGCAACGCGCCTGTCGACGAAACCGACCCGTGTGGGGTGCAAGGCCATACCGCACTGCTTGGATCGAACATCGCGGCTGTGACACTGCCTGCTGATCTGAATGACAGGGTCGTAGGGCCTGACACCGTTGTCACCACAGATTACGTGCCCGGTCGGTTGAATATCGAAACCAACGCAGATGGCATGATTATTGGTCTGTCATGCGGATAACGGTTGGCATTGCAGTACTTTGCGCCCTCGCGGCATGTAGCACCCGCCCCCCAGCAATTATCGCACCTTCGGTTGATCCGGTCCCCGTCGGGGCAGCGGATACCTGCGGGGCCACACCTTATGGCTATCTGGTCGGCCAAGATGCAACAGCGCTTGAACGCGTCCTGATCCTGCGCCAAGTCCGCGTCATCAGACCAGGGGACGCCGTGACCGAAGATCTGCGACCTGAACGTATCAACTTTTATATTGGAGCGGATGAAAGCATCCGGACAATCACATGCGGTTAACTATTTTGGCCTTGTTTGGCACCCTTTGCACAGCTTGCATCCCTGCGACCCCGATCATTGAACCACCGGTCGCGAATCCGATCCCGACCGGTCTTGACGATACTTGCGGGGCCGCGCGGTATAGCGGGATCATCGGGCAAGATGCTTTTGTTCTGGAACGCGGTTTCCGGCCCGGCGAAATCCGGATCATCCGCCCCGGCACTGTGGCAAGCCAAGAATACCACCCCGACCGGCTTGGGTTCGAGATCGGTGCGAACAACACGATCCGCCGGATCATCTGCGGCTAAAAGCCATCAGCCTAATGCGTCGGCATGTGGTTTGATGTGTGGGAAGGTTCACAAAGTCTCCGGTGCCGCACACTGGGTGGGGGCTATCGAATGCAGCACCGGAGTAGCACTTTGCTGAGTACTGGTTTGACGTTTGCAAGTGGCAGCATGTCGTTCGGTCCAAGGCATTGTACCGTTCATTTTGGGGCAAGATTGGGGCGTTGTGGGTAAAAGCCTTGATTCCTTGCCCTGTTGCCCCAAAATGATTCCTATGACTTTGACATCACTACACCGCCCGCTGCCCGAACAGGTCGCTTTTCACCGCACCGAATTATCCGTGATCATGTCGCTTTACGGTCGGATGGTGGCAGCTGGTGAATGGCGGGATTACGGGATATCATCCCTTCGGGATTTTGCCGTTTTCTCTGTTTTCAAACGGACCGCCGAAAATCCGATCTACCGAATTGAAAAGCGCCCCAAATTGCGGATGAAACAGGGCCAATATGTGCTGATCGGCATTGATGGTCAGGTGCTGAAACGCGGCAACGACCTGAAATCCGTGCTGCGGGTGCTTGAACGCAAATTGATCCGCATCGTCGATTAAACGTCTGGCGTAGCAACGATGGCGCCTAAACGATCCGTTTCCGCGCGGTGATGTCTCCATCGCCCTGCGCTTTGATCCGGATGGTTGCGGCTGTGATGGGTTCATATGCCGTCGCCATGTGGTGCGCATTAGCATGCAACAACACATCCGCATCGACCATGATACCAACATGACCTTTCCAGAAAATCAGATCACCGCGCTGTAGCAGCGCGTCGGGCGCGATATCTTGCCCAAGTTCCGCTTGCTGCATATCGCTATCGCCCGGACAAAACTGACCACAGGCCTGTAGACCGGCTTGCACCAGTCCCGAACAATCGACACCTGCGGTGCTATTGCCACCCCACAGGTAAGGTGTTCCAAAATATAGCTGTGCGACTGTGACAGGATCGGCGAATGGCCGATCAAGCGGGCGCAAATGCTTTTTCGGAATGAAGCCCTGCGGCGTCTCGTACATCTTGGGCCGCTCATCAATGACCGTGACCTGCGCCCCGAAAGTCAGGCGCATCAGGTCGGCTGATTTGAAGCTTTCGGTCTCGTAAGCATGGGTCGCCGCCGTCGCGATCCGAAACGTGGGCGCTTTGGTGTCGTCAAGCGTATCGCTGGGCACATAGCCTACGTATCCATCCGCATCTGATTGAATGAATGACCACCCGTCGTGGGTTTCAAACACAGTCACGCCCGCCCCTAGCAACAGCTGACGATCCCGTTTTCCCGCAGGCTTTGCGCAAAGATCAACGATAGGGCGCGTGACCCGCATTGGCGTGCCGTCCACGTATTTTTCAGCGGCGGCAATGCCCTGCAAATGGCGCGCCGCGACGCGTCCGTTTGCAGGTGTGATCCGGCGGTCCGTCACAGGTCAAGCATCGCAGGCAACGCCGCAAGGATCGCGCGCGCGCCCATGCCAACGCCGCCCTTTGGACGGGCTGGTTGCGCGACAGGCTGCCATCCGTAGACATCAAAATGCACGTAAGGCGCTTCAACGAATCGGCGCAGGAAAAGCGCTGCAGTAATCGTTCCCGCAAATCCACCTTTGGGCGCGTTGTCCAGATCAGCAATCCCCGGTTCGATCATGGATTCGTAAGGTTCGTGGAACGGCAACCGCCAGACCGGATCAGCCACATCAATCGCAGCAGTTTCAAGCGCTTGGACGCATTTCATCTCGTTGGTGAAGTACGGCGAAATGTCAGGGCCAACCGCCACACGCGCAGCGCCGGTCAACGTCGCCATGGAAATCACCAGATCAGGCGTCGCTTCATCCGCGAGCGCAAGCGCGTCGGCCAGCACAAGCCGTCCTTCGGCGTCGGTGTTGTTGATCTCGACAGTCAAACCTTTGCGAGACGTTAAAATGTCCTGCGGTCGGAACGCTGTACCATCAATGCTGTTTTCGACGGCAGGGATCAGCACCCGCAACCGCAATGGCAGTTTAAGCGCCATGATCATGTGTGCGAGGCCAAGCACAGTCGCGGAACCGCCCATGTCCTTTTTCATCAGTCCCATAGATGCGCCCGGTTTGATGTTCAGACCGCCCGTATCAAAACACACGCCTTTGCCGACCAATGCCAGTGTCGGACCATCGTCACCCCATGTCATGTCCATCAAGCGCGGGGCGCGATGTGGGTCGGGACCAACGGCACGGCCAACGGTGTGGATCATGGGAAAGTTCTGTTCGAGCAGATCATCACCCGAGGTCACATGCAGCAACGCACCATGCTCGTCAGCCAAAGCACGTGTCGCGGCCTCCAGATCACCGGGGCCCATGTCGGCGGTTGGCGTGTTGATCAGATCGCGGGTCAATGCCTCGCCTGCCGCAATGATTTCCAGCCGCGCCGCATCAACACCTTCGGGTGCTTTCAATTGAGCGATTGGTTTCGACGGCTTGACGTACCGGTCAAACGAATATCCCGCCAAAAGCCAACCAAGCGCAGCTTCTTCCAACGCTAATCCATCCAGACCAGCGGCAATGTGATAGGTTGCGACAGGCAGCTTTGTCGCGGCTTCCGCAATTTGGAACCGACCACGCGCGCGGGCATTCGCAGTCCCAAATCCAACCAGCGCACAGGCAATCGCACCATCCGCACTAGGCACGACTAAGGTCTGCCCCAAGCTGCCGACAAAAGCGTTGGTATCCGCCCAAGCGCGCGCTTCGGCGGGAATAGCGTCCAAATTTTCAGAAGAAATTACGTAAAGAGGGATGCTTTCTGCATCGTCCGGGGCAAACGTCAGCGACATATCTCATCCTATTTCGGGCATTTTGCACCAGACTAGCAACACAGGTCCGGGCTGCAAGGATGATCGTGACGGAACCGCCGGGAGCCTCTGGACCGGATCAGTGGGAATAGTGGCGGAAATCCCAAACATGACTGACTGCCGCATCAAACGCGCGTTCGAGACGAGCCAAAGTCGCCCCAAGCGCCACACCGCACTGCATTTCAGCCGCGTTAGATGTGTGTCGTGCAACCAAAGCAACTTCGGTCAGGCCAATCTGTTCGGCAACGGCAGCTAAACGCTTGGCAGGGGCGGAAATTTCCGAAAACGCACCCGTTGTGCGGCCATTCTGCAGATAGTCCAGTTTGGCGGCGATATCTTCCAAAGCGCGGCAAACGATATCTTCGGCCTCATGATCAGGCAATGCGGCGAACAACGTGCGTAAAGGGGCCGGATCCATTGTAAACTGTTCCTCACATCGCAAGACAGCGATGCGGGCAGCGGGGCGGGCTGGCGGCGGTGCCAGAAGGGGGCTGTGATAAGTCATACCCTTGTTATAGCGTGTGTTGGTATCCGAAGTGTTGATCCGGACAATTGAAAAGGTTCAAAAACCTCTCGAAATCCGAGCAAATTCGACATATCAGCCAAGGAACTTTTCGGGAGTACCACAATGCCATACCGCCGCCCCCTGCCCGCCTATCTGGCCAAGCGCTACCAAGGTTGGAAAGCCACGACCTACACAGAGAACAAAAGTTGGTACAAGCATTTGGCGGAAGATGGGCAGCATCCACGTGCGATGGTCATTTCCTGCTGCGACAGTCGGGTCCATGTGACGTCAATTTTCGGGGCGGATTCAGGCGAATTCTTTATTCACCGGAACGTGGCCAACCTTGTGCCGCCCTACAATCCGGACGGTGACTATCACGGGACGTCTGCGGCCATCGAATATGCTGTGAATTCGCTTAAGGTGTCGCATCTTATCGTGATGGGGCATTCGACCTGTGGCGGGGTCGCTGGTTGCTACCACATGTGTTCAGGCAACGCGCCGGAACTGGAAGAAAAAACCAGCTTCGTTGGCCGGTGGATGGACATTTTACGTCCGGGTTACGACCGTTTGCCTAACGGGACTGACGAAGAACGGCTCACAGCGCTGGAAAAAGAATCCGTGCTGGTGTCGCTTGAAAACCTGATGACCTTCCCGTTCGTCAAGGACGCTGTAGAAGGCGAACGCCTGTCACTTCATGGGCTGTGGAACGACATCGGCGAAGGCACGCTGGAAGAATTCGATCTCGAAAACGGCTATCACGCAATCTGACCAATAGTCAGTCGACTTTACACGATATGCACCCGCTCCAAACGCTTTGCGCAAGTTTGAGGCGGGTGGCAAACGACGCTTTAGTTTTCAGTGCCTTCAATGATCGCAATGACCTTTTCGTAAAGCTGTTGAGCCGGCAAACCGCGGGCTGAGTATTCTTCGATCCACGCCTGCGCCGCAGGTGTCGCAACCTCGTCTTTGATTGACGCAATGATATCGTCGCGCAATGTCAGCACCGCAATTTCGTTTTCCGCCAATGCCGGACCCCACGCGTCCATTGTGGCCCCTTCGTAATACGCAACATAATGATCAAGCGCCTCATCCACGGATGACATCAACGCATCACGGTGCGCTTCGTTCAGGGCGCTCAACGCCTTCGTGTTCACCACAACCGGGCAATTCACAGTTCCGGGGTTCAAATTGCTGGTCCACCATGACCCCTGATCAACGGTGCCAAATGCCATATGGGCATGCGGTGCAAAACTGACGGCGCGAACTTCACCGGATGCCATAGCCGCTTGAACTTCCGGCGCCGGAATGGACACCAATTCACCGCCGAGCGCTTCAATCGCTTTGCCGACACCGCCCGTTGCGCGGACGGTTAATCCAGTGAAATCGGACAGGGAAGACGGCAGGTTTCCAGCGCCCATGATATTGTATTGTGGCAACGGCGACGGCATCAAAAGGGTCGCGTTCCAGCGTGACATATCGATTTGGGTGATCGGGTCACGATAAACAGCCAACGAAAGCGCGATCTCCTGTTCGAGCGATGTCACCCCCAAAAACGGCAGTTCAAGCACTGTGATCGTTGGGTTCTTTTCCGGATGATATCCTGCGCAGAACTGCGCCATTTCAAAGCTACCCTTTGAAATTCCATCCAAATTTTCGCGACTAGGCGCCAAGCCACCGTAGGAAATATTCAGCCTAAATTCGTTGTTCGTCTTCTCGGCAACCAGTTCAGCCAACTTTTCGACGTGCTCAGTAAAGGCACGACGTTCCCCCCACAGCGAAACGTCCCATTCGGCGGCTCCTGCGATTTGTGTACTCACGCAAAGGATCGTGGCGGCTGTCGCGATTAGGCTTCTGGTCATATTGTATCTCCTCCCAGCATTATCTATTTTCTGCTCAAAAAAGAGGCTATAGCAGCGCCACCATCGCATTCATGAAGAAATCCGCGCACCAATTGCCTGCCAGACTGCGAAATTCCGCAGGTTGTCTTCGCTTTTCTCGGAATTCTGCACTTGCAGCATCTGGACGTAACGCTAAGTAAGCTAAAACTGCATAAGGACCGACATGACCGACATTTTCGATCTTGCCGCCGCGAACCTGATTTCGCCAATTATTCTTAGCTTTGCGCTTGGTCTTGCTGCAGCACTTGCCCGATCCGACCTGACGATCCCCGAAGCCGTGGCCAAAGGCATGTCGATCTACCTTTTGTTCGCCATCGGCTTCAAAGGTGGCGCATCGGTTGCAGCCCACGGTGTGGATGGCACGCTGTTGTCGGCAGTCGCGGCGGGTATCGTTCTGTCGTTCGGCTTGCCATTCATCGCCTTTGCCCTGCTGAAAATATTGACCCGACTGGATGCGACTGACGCCGCCGCCGTCGCCGCGCACTACGGGTCAATTTCGATCGTGACCTTTGTGGCCGCTACATCCGTCCTTGAAGGCAAAATGATCGCCGCTGAAGGTTACATGGTCGCCGTCGCCGCCGCGATGGAAGCACCGGCGATCCTGTCCGCCTTGTGGTTGGTCGCCCGTTCCGGATCAGGCGGCAAAATGGCGCCCGGATTGATGCGGGAAATCATGCTGAACGGGTCCATTGTCTTGCTCGTCGGTGCCTTCGCAATCGGCGCGGTGACGGGCGAAAAAGGCTTGGCTGAAATTGAGTCCTTTATCGTGAACCCATTCAAAGGCGTGCTGTGCCTGTTCTTGCTCGACATGGGCCTGATCGCGGGGCGCGGACTGCGCCAAGCCAAAGGGGTCGTGACACTACCGATGGTCGCCTTCGGCATCGCCATGCCGCTTGTCGGTAGCATCGCCGGACTGGCACTGGGAATGTTGATTGGCCTGTCGCTGGGTGGGATCGTTCTGATGATGGTGCTTGCCGCCTCTGCCAGCTATATCGCCGTGCCTGCCGCGATGCGGGTGGCGTTGCCACAAGCGAATCCGGCAGTGTACCTGACACTGTCGCTCGGGGTAACGTTCCCGTTCAACCTGACACTCGGCATTCCGATCTACCTCGCGATTGCCCAAGCCATGACTGGAGCCTGATATGGAAATGCACGACGCAAAACGGGTGTCTATCGTCATCGAAGCCCCACTGGAAAGCCGCCTAACCGACGCTTTAAACACAGCAGGGGTGACGGGCTACACGATCATGCCAGTGATCGGTGGATCAGGCCGATCCGGACAGTGGACCCGCGACGGCCAAGTCGGCAGATCGGGCATGGTGAACGTGGTGTGCCTGATTAAACCAGAACGGCTGGACGGCCTGCTCGAAGCCGCATTCGCAGTGGTTGAACCCCATATCGGCGTGGTGTCCGTGACTGACGCGCAAGTGCTACGCGCAGAACGGTTCTGATACGCAATCGGGCCGCGCAATATGCACGGCCCGTTCGCTATGTTCAAAATCATTAGGTTACATTCTTAAGCGCCTATAGACCGCCAGTCACAAACGGGTGCTGGTCCACGTAGGTTTCGTCAGACCGGTACATCAGGCGGTTTTCCAACGACCGTAGATCGGCAAGGTAGGCATTAACCGCTTCGTTCGCTGGGATACCCAAATCTGTCGCGGCTTGGGTCCAAGCATTCAAATCCGTCAAAGAACTCAACCAAAGGTCATCAAGCAAAGCTTTATCTGCTTTTGCAAAGTTCAGACCAAGGTCCAACATCCGCGACCGGAAAGAGTTGTCGAAATCATCCCATGCGGCAGACCGATGGGCCAGCGCTTCGCCCGATACTTCGCGGATCGCAGCCTGATCTTCAGCCGAAATTTGCGCCCATGCGTCGTTTGACATCACAACCGAAAACGTTGGCGTATACAGGCCGTTATCAACTTCCATCACTGAAACGGTCGATTCTTCGTTCCAGATGCCAAGCGCGATCGCAGCACCGTGTGCCAAAAAGAACGTCGGATCATTGTCGTGGGTCGCTTCATAGGTCGCAGTCCAATCCGCGACTTCAGCCCGCATCGCGGCTGGACCACGTGTATCAAGCCCGTCAAAATACGGGATCGCATAATCGTTTTTCGCAGCTATGCCTTCACCAGCGACAACCGGCATGCTTTCGTCACGCCAGATATGAGCAGCTGGCGAGGCGATGAAGCCAAGCAGCTCTGCTTCAGGGAAATAGTCAGCTTTCGCCAAATAATCCTCGTGCAACCGCCACATAGAAACAGCGGTCTGTTCGGCGGAGCCACCGAACATCGGCTCCATCGACAATTGCAGCAACGGGTGGCTGTCTGCCAAATGTGAATTCAGGGCATATGTCGCATCCACCGCACCGCTTGTGACCAGATCAAGCTGGGCTGCATGATCACGGTTCATGACTTCTGGATCAACGAAGGTCACACGCCCTTCGGTCACCTCTGCAATTTCAGCGAGATAGGCATCAACAATTCCGCTGTTAATGATGAATGGCGGGGCGGATGCTTTGTTAAAGGTAAAGATCAACTGATCTTCGACAGCCGCCACAACGGTTCCATCATCAGACAGACACGGCACCATGAAATTCTGACCAATATAGATCATATCAGGGTTTGCACCGATGGTATCGACGTTTGCGGTGTAGATTGGTTGATACAACAGCGACCCGTAGGCCCGCAGACTAATACCGCTTAGGGTATCACCACTGACAACTGTATAGGTCTGGCCACATGCGATATCGATTGCGTTGCTTTGGGTGGCGGCCGAAATCGAAGACGGCAAAGCAATTGCGCAGACAACTGCGCCTTTTATAAAATTATTCATTTGGAACCTCTAGAACTTAACGCGCCGCGGTAAAAAACGACGTTTACAAAATCAGAAGACCAAATCAATTTGTCGAAACAATGGCGCAATTTAATATCATTGTGCGCATTTCGAAACTAAAAGAAAAAGGGTAGCTCCCCTCGGGAACCACCCTTTTCTACTTCACACCGCCCCTCACATCGACGCAGATCACATAAGCGTCCAGCGAAGCAGGCCCCCGCCAAGGGCATCGGTGTTCAGCAAACGGGTGCTGGCCTCAAACAAGGCCAGCAACACGATCAGGATCAATCAAGGTACGTAACCGGAAGTTCGGACTGCGGACCACAGCGTACAGGCAAACCAGGTGCGGTACGGGAATATTCACGGCTAATGCCGGTGTAATGCGGACAGCCGTCCACAAGGCTTGTCATTTTGGTCGAAACAGTTTGACTGCTTGTCCCCATGCAGGCTGTTGTGGACAAAAGAGCGATTGCGGCAAAAGTAATTTTGAACATGGTTCTTCCTTTTTGGTGAACGTCTGTTTTGAGATTTGTAGTATAATTCTGGTGTTAGGCAGTCCGTGCGCCATTCGGAACACGGTGGGAAACGATCAACCGCAATAGCGGTGTGATTTGGTACTCTGTATGAGACACAACGCACTTGATTGCGCGGCTGGTACGAGACACAGGTCCGTTAACGTTTTGCGCTTTTTGTGCTGGCTTCTTTTCGTCGGCACGGTCTTGCATGATATCATCAGCACTACGCGTCAGTCGGTCTAAAAAGTCGCCTTCAATCTCAGGAAAAGGAGTGGCAGCTCCTTTGCTTATCGTCAGTTTCATTTCATCGCCCCCAGTTGCGGATTGATTAATTAATCTCGCAAAACGAAAGTGAATTTCATGGGAAGTGACTTTTCTATTTCCCCGGACGTAACGTAAAAATGAGAAAAAAACCGTAAAATCAATACGAAGGCAATTTTGAAAAAAACTTAGAAATAGACAGTTTTCGCCAGAATCGCCCAATTTTCGTTAACTTTTGTCCGCAAAATGAGCGCACATCGGCCTCAAAATTGCATCGAATCGAAACAGAATCGATTAGATTCCCGATACTGTTTATCTTTCTTGCTTAATGCAAAAAGTTAACAAAACTGGGCTGTTGCCGAATTGGAAGCAATGACAATATTTCGCCATAATAGTTAACGCATTTCGATGTATGATACCTTTTCACTAATTCGTTAATATTTTATTAACATGAAATTAACTAAATCAATTGATACAGCCAACGAAAAGGCGGCTGCTTAATTGCACACCGCCTCTTCGCTTTTAAATTCATAACAGGCTTCACATATTCGGAAAATAGTCTTCGCAATTCCCTTCGCGATACACATCCGCCGTACAGCAGTGCAGACCGCCCCCAAAAGCGTAGGCATCGCGCAATTCGACTTCGACAACTTCCATACCCAGCTTGTCCATTTGTTCAGCTTGGTAGACCTCTGATTTCTCAACACAGACCGTTTTCGGATCGAGCACCAGCACGTTCATTGAAAGCCACGTTGATGAATAGCATAGCGGCGGCGGCGTATTATGCGCGGGCTGTGCCGCATCGTGGATTTCCCAACCATTCTTTTCAAACATGGCCCGCTGATCGTCTGGCAAACGACGCTGCGGGTTGTTCAGGATCAATCCTGGGCGCAGCGGCGTAAAAGTCGCGTCGATATGGATCGGATAAGGATCACCGGGGAAATTAACAGTATGCACACGGTGATCAGGGAAATGACGCCGCAGCCATTCGATGCCTTTCAGGTTCGTTGTGAACCCGTGCTGCACAACCAGATCGCGGCCAAATCGCAGCACGTCAGCGGCGTCGAACAGCGGTTCTTCCTCGGTGGTGACAAAGAACTTCTCAGCGGCCCATTGCAGGCGCTTTGCGTTGCCAATCTTATCGCTCAGATAATCGGGATGATAATCCGCATCCGTCAAACGCGGCTTTGGCGCGCTTTCATGACGGAAATTCGGGTCTTCATTGAAATATTGCTGCATCAGCGGGCGATAGTTCAGGTATTCGAACCAGCGGCAGCGATACGACATCGTCGCCTCTAGCATTTCAGACCCGACCGTCAGCAGCACGTCACGCGGCGGCATACAGCCAAACTGGCTATCCGTGTGGAAGTCAGGCGTCGTCGCGGGCAATGAATGATCAATGCTCGTCGGACGATCCACACGAATACCACGGGCCTGCAATTGGGCCGCAAAAATATCGAGCAGTTCATTCGCCCGATCAATCGTGTCCTGCGGACGGCGCCCCCATTGACCGCGCATGTCACTGTCTTCGGGGACCTTCGCATCAAGGGCTGGTTCTTCCGGCGGAATATGGCAATCATCAGCGCGGCCAACGATCACATGCTTCAATGGATCCCATTCGTTCCAGCTATTGACGACAGTCTTTTGCATCTTGTTCTCCCAAACATTTCAAAAATGGGTAGTCACAAAATTTTTGCCTGACAAGCGTTAGAAAAAAGCGCGCCGTAGCAGGTTAATCCCCATCAGCAGGAAGACCCACAAAATGACCTGCCGGAACTTTTGGGGGTCCATACGCCTGCGGATCGCCTCGCCGATTGTGAAACCAATCAACGTGGGCACAATCATCATGATCGACATCGGGGCAGTTTCCCCGTTCAGCAATCCGGTTTGCCAAAAACCCACGATCAACGGAACCGTCCCGATCAGGATCAAAACGCCAGCGGCACGCACAAATTCCTCGGCCTCCACGCGGCGGGCAATCAGATACGTCACCAACGGCGGCGACCAAATGCTCGTGAAGCCACCCAGCACACCAGCAGCGATCCCCGTGATCACCTGACCAAGCCCGTTACGATTATCCGGCAACGCAGGCGGGGTACGGGCAAGGCTGGTGACTGCAAAAATCACAATAGCGACGCCAATCACACCGATCAGAAAATCAGGGGGCACCTTGGCCGTGAAAAAGGTCGTGATCATCAGGGATACGACCATAAACGCGACCAGCACCTTGTACCGGCGCAACGTATCTAGCCCGACGCCCGTACGGTACACCTGCCAGATATTCGCGACCAGCATAGGGAACACGACGACGGCAATCGCAAAATGGGGCTGGCTGAACTGGCTCATGATGCCAATCGACACCGTCGGCATCCCGATCCCGACCAGCCCCTTCACAGACCCCGCAAAGATAAAAATGACCGCAATCATCAAGGCAAACTGATCAACTGCGAACATCTGGGCTGGGCTTTCATGAACGGGTCAACCGGACCTTAGGCGCAATCCACTAGCGGTCCAAGCGGGAAAGGAAGGCTAAGCCGCTGGTTGTGTTTCGCAGGTACGGCGGCCATATCTAAACTGCGGAGGACGGCATGAGCGACCAAGACGACATCAAAGAAGCAGAGCGGCGGATCAGAGAAGCGATTGAGACGGGGGCGGATACGCTGGACCTGTCCGGCCTCAAGGGTTTCGCATCGCTGTCCGAATTGAACGCGGACATCACAACAGCAACTTCTTTAACATACTTAAATCTTTCCGAAACGGCGATCAACGATCTCTCGACCATCAGGAGGTTGACAGCGATCCGCAGACTAAACCTTCGCAAAACACAGATTGCCGATATTTCAGACATCACAGGAATGTCGGGGATCATGACACTCGACTTAGACCAAACAGCGATCTCCGATCTCGCACCCCTCGCTGGGATGAAAAATGTCACAACGGTCTACCTTAATGAAACACAAGTCACTGACCTTTCTCCAATCGCAGGGATGACGTGGATCGAGACGCTTCACTTCGCAGATACACAAATCAAAGATATTTCGCCAATCGTAGGGATGATCGGGATGACGTGGCTCGACATCAGCGGCTCACAGGTTGTCGATTTACGTCCATTGCGCTCGCTTAAAAGACTTATCGAAGCTCCCGAACTCGACGGCCTAACCCTGCGGGAATGCAAAGCCTGCGACCTTGACTCCCGAATTGCGGAGATTGCAGAGATCAAAGACAACAGCGAACGCGCCCGCACATTGTTTGATTACCTCGAAGATTGGGTGCTGCCGGGTGAAACGTCTAGCAATACTGAAAGCAAGCTCCCTGAACGAAAGCCAGCCCCGCTTGAGGTGCTCGTTTCAGAAACACTGGTAACACGAGCAAACAGCAAAGGGCTCCCCCGAAACGATGCTAACGAGCTCGCGAAACTTGGTTGGGAGGCTTTAAAGGAATACCGCACCGACTTTGCTGCTGATTTCAATCCATCCAATTATGCACCACTTCCCCGTCGATTAGAAGCATTCGACCGCGCCATGGGTTATGAATACGATCCAAAGAACGTCATCCGTATTGGGGTTCAGGCGCAACGGCTTGTGCGGCTCGCGGAAAATACCGAATTTGTTCAGAATCTACCAACCGGTGCTGCAGATGACATGCGCGACTTTGCAGCGGCTTTGCTCGTCTATGTGGAACGCTTCCCCGATTGGGTTACCTACAATGCCGAACCCGCGCCGACGTCGACAGTTAGCCAAGACGCTAACACAGCGGCGTTTGTGCAGGTCGCCGACGTTCTGGAAACGACTGATGGCGTCGATAAAGACGTCGCGGACGAATACCGCGCGGAGGTTGATCAGGTCCAACTCCCTGACTCAGGCGAAGTTGAAGTCAAAGCCGTTTCGTCATCAACCCGCGAACTGTCCTTAGGGCTTGCCGAACATACTGAGGAACAGCAACGCCAAATTAGAAAACGAAACAATGAACTTGCGAAGTCTGGTGGTGACTTCCTTGAAGGTGCCGTGAAAGGCCCAGTGGGCGTCCCGATCTTCTTGATAAAGCGCCTAGGGCAGCCATTAAGTGAACTAGGTGATCGCGGCCAAGCCGGGCTTGGATGGTTTTCGAGATGGTATCGTTTAACCTTTGGCGAAAAACCAAACGACGACGGTCCGAAGGACTCTTAGCGCAAGGCAAATGCCCCAAACAAAAAGGGCCCCGCATCACTGCGAGGCCTTTTCTACAATCTCTCAGGAAATTTAGCCCTTCTTCAGGCACTCGCGTCCCAGCAGCTCTGCGATCTGGACCGCGTTCAATGCAGCACCTTTGCGCAGGTTGTCAGATACGCACCACAGGTTCAGGCCGTTGTCGATTGTGCTGTCCTGACGGATGCGCGAAATGAACGTCGCGAAATCGCCGACGCATTCGATTGGCGTCACGTAGCCGCCGTCTTCGCGTTTATCGATGACCATGATGCCCGGTGCTTCGCGCAGGATATCGCGGGCTTCGTCTTCGTCGAGGAATTCTTCAAACTCGATATTGATCGATTCTGAATGGCCAACGAACACAGGCACGCGCACGCAGGTCGCCGTCACCTTGATGTTCTTGTCGACGATTTTCTTCGTCTCGACGACCATCTTCCACTCTTCTTTCGTGGTGCCGTCTTCCATGAACACGTCGATGTGCGGGATCACGTTGAACGCGATCTGCTTGGTGAACACGTCTTGGGTCTTGTTGTCCGTCGGGTTGTAGATCGACTTTGTCTCGTCCCACAGCGCATCAATCGCAGCTTTACCACCGCCAGACACGGACTGGTACGTGGACACAACAACGCGTTTGATCTTCGCACGGTCATGCAAAGGCTTCAGCGCCACAACCATCTGTGCGGTCGAACAATTCGGGTTCGCGATGATGTTCTTGTTTTTGTAGTCGTGCACGGCCTCTGGATTCACCTCTGGCACGATCAGCGGAATGTCCGGATCGTAGCGGTACAGAGACGAGTTATCGATGACCACGCAGCCCGCTTTCGCAGCTACTGGTGCGTATTTCTTTGTCGCTTCAGAACCGACAGCGAACAACGCCATGTCCCAGCCCGTGAAGTCAAACGTATCAAGGTCTTTCGTCTTCAGGGTTTTGTCGCCAAATGACACTTCCGTGCCCAGCGATTTACGGCTGGCCAGTACTTCAATTGCATCCACAGGGAACTGACGTTCCGCGAGGATATTGAGCATTTCGTGACCCACATTGCCTGTGGCGCCAACGATGACGATTTTGTAACCCATTGATCCTATCCTTGGTTAAACCGACGCCCCTTTACCGCGCAGGTCCAGCAAAAGAAAGGGGGATCACTAATCCGTGCGATCGGTCACGAAGAAATAAGCGATCAAGCCACACAAGACTGTCACAAGGAAGAACGCAAAGATCAGGCCGTATGCGGTGGTAAAGCCACCCGCCATGCCGACACCATAGGTATGCAGCGGCGCAGTCGCGAATTGCGCAACGCCAACACCGCCGATGCTAAACAGGTTGACCAGTGTCACACCGCGCCCTGTCAGGTGGGCAGGAAAGAACGCCTTGGAATGGGCAACCAGCAGCGGGAACGTGCTGCCGCCAAACCCGATAGCTGCCAACAGCGCCGCGGATACCCAAACACCGGGATCGGGGACGATTGACAGGATCAGAAGCGACACAACGCTCAGCGTATTGCCCGCAATGATGACCCATTTGCGGGTTCGAAATAGCCGTTCTAACGGCCCGTATGCAAAACTTGCCGCGATCATGGCAAGGCCCATCACAAAGGTCACTTGCCCGATCAGACTGACATCTGCCCCATAAACATCGCGCAGATAAGGGCCAGCCCATAGACCGCGCAGACCAGCCGCCGGTGCGTAGTTCACGAACATCAGCGCATAAAGCGGCCAAAGCTGCGGCATCTTCAGCAGATCAAACACCGACCCTCGATGTTCGGTTTCAACCGTTGGCGGGTTCTTGACCGTGACCCAGATCAGCACAGCCACCAATAGCGACACGATACCAAGCCCCTGCATCGTTTCGCGCCAACCGTAGGTCGTGACCGCCCACGCCATCGGCGACGCGCCCGCCAGATTGCCAAGCGACCCGATCCCGATTGTCGCACCCGCCAATGTCGCAAAGACAGCTGGCGAATAAGTGCGCGCAAAAATGAAATAACTGGCCATCAAAACAGGCGCACAGCCAAGGCCGATCAGACCCATCGCAATAATCACATGGATCGGGCTTTGGGCCATCGCAAAAACAAACGCGCCCCCGCCCGCGCCCAGCGCGAACATCACAACAGCCGTCAATTTTGGCCCGACACGATCCAGCGCGACGCCAATCGGAATCTGCATCGCCGCAAAGACGAGGAACCAAACACCGGATGCGGCGGCAAGATCATCTGGCATCGCGCCGATATCGACCTGCAGATCAGGTGCCAGAACCGCCAAAAACGCGCGGTAAAACTGGGACAGGCCGTACGCCAGCACCAATACTGCAATGCCTAACTTCATAACAACGCAACTCCGATAGTGCGATCCACGGCCAGCGCAGGTGATGAAAGAACCGGAATGCCAAGATCGCGCAATGCAGGCTCCGCAACACGCATCGACGCTTGCCCCAAGACAACGCAATCATGGCCAGCAGCAACGGCGCGAATGGAGCTGGCAATCGCATCGGCGAACCCCGCCATATCGCCTGCTTCGAAAAAGGCCCACGCGCCATCGCAAAGGTGGACGGTCGGGGTTAGATTTGCGCCCGCCTCCATCAACAGGTCAAGCGATGCGGCACGTGTGCTTTCCAGACAAAGCGCCAATAGCGGCTTTGGACCAACGCCCGCAGCCACGTTCATAACAGGCCGATCAATTCGCACCACTTTCGGATTGCCAAGCTGATCTACCAGCGGACCCAGCGTCGAACAGGTGCACAGGATCGCGTCCGCTTCATCCAGTGCCGCGACCGCGTTCATGAACGGTTCTTCGACCATCGCGATGCCGCCAACTTGGGCCTGCGCCAAAAGATCGTCGCGGACCACATGAATGAGCTGAGCATCGGGCGCTTTGTCAGCGAACAAATCGGTAAATGTTGCGACATGAACCTGCGCGGTGTGAAGACAAGCAATACGCATTTTGGTGACCCTCCCTCAGGCAGGTGATGTCTGACATGCAGCGCGATGGGCAACAAGAGGCGGAAACGCTGGACACATGTTTCTGTCAGGATAAGCTGACAGTATGATCGAAACTCCGTCCTTCGCTGACCCTGCCCCACGCAACTTATGCACCGACTGTGGCGTGTCCCGCATGAAGGACCCAAGCGCGTGTGGCACCGCTTGCCAATTCATCAAACCCACATATCCGTTGGCTGAGACACAGACACACGGACGATCTGCGATGTCGTCAGGGGACGAGGTTTTCTTTGGGGTAACTCAGAAAATGTATCGCGCCGCCCTGAAGAACCCGCGCCAAGGCGCACAATGGACCGGCCTGACAACGCGGCTCGCCGAACGGTTGCTCGAAACCGGAACAGTTGATGCGGTGCTTTGCATGGTGCCCGATCCTGACGATCGCTGGAAACCGCAACCCGCGCTGATTACGCAAGCCGCGAACATGGCACAAGCGCGCGGGATGCGTATGGGCTACGCGCCGCTTCTTGCGCTGCTCGAACCGGCAATTGCAGCAGGGCACACACGGATCGCCGTGATCGGAATACCCTGTCAGATCTATGCGTTGCGTGCGGTTGAGGCAAAGCTGGGGTTCGACCGCATTTATGTCATAGGCACCCCTTGTTCGGACAACACAACAACCGCGAATTTCCATGACTTTCTTGGCAGGCTAACGGATCAACCCGACACCGTCACATATCTGGAATTCAAAGCAGACTACCATGTTGAATTGCGTTTTACCGATGGCACCATCCGCAACATTCCTTTCCTACAGCTGCCCCTGTCCGATCTGCCCCGCGACTTTTTCCCGCTGACCTGCAAGACCTGTGTCGATTATACAAACCGGCTGTCGGATATCACGGTGGGATATATGGCCGGAATGGGCGACCAATGGGTGATCGTCCGCAACGATCGTGGTGCGGAAATGCTAGCCGGATTGGGCAACGAGGTATCGCTGACGGCGCCCAGTTCCAAAGGCAATCGTACATCGTCCGTCAAAGGTTTTTTAGAGAACACCAAATTAGCGGCAGGTGGATTGCCGTTGCGACGCATGCCCAATTGGTTGCGCCCCATTATGGGGGTCTTGATGCCGTTACTGGGGCCAAAGGGGCTCGAATTTGCCAAAGCACGTTTGGACATGAAAGCCGTCGAAACGATCCTGCATTTGCGTCGCGAAGAGCCGGCCAAAATGAAGAACATGGTCCCCGACCACGTATGGAAACTTGCCGCGAAATATGGCCTGACGCGGTCCGACGACGAAAAATGATGACAGCGCCCTAAAACGGGAACCGAGTCGCACACACACCCCGCACAGAATGATTTGCGAATCCCTCAAGAGACGTTTCTCCGCTTCTTTGAAACAAAAATATCAATCTTAACTTAGCATTTTCAACGCTTTGATCGAATTATTGCACCCATTAATGCAACCGGTTGCAAAATGAAAATCCCATGCCTACAGTGGTGATACGAAATCCGGGGGAGTCCTTTTCAGATGTTGCCAATGGCGCTCAATCACATGACGGTTCCGACATTGTCGGCGCAGGACGTGCTTGGACTGGCGGCCGCATTGGGCTGCGTGGGCGTCGAATTTCGCAATGATTTGAACCGTCCGCTCTTCGAAGGCACATCAGCGCACCACATCAAAGATTTGGCGACGGACATGCAGATCGACATTCTTGCTTTGGCTGAGGTGAAAGCGTTCAACGACGCGCCCGAAACCAAGGTAGCCGCCGCAAAAAACCTTATGGAAACGGCGCAGGCGTGTGGCGCACATGGTGTCGCATTGATCCCAGCCGTAGCTAGCGGCATCGTTGATCGCACTCAGCAGCGGGACGCGTTGCGGAACGCGCTACACATCTTTCAACCGATGCTGACCGATATGAACCTGATCGGGTTCATCGAACCGCTTGGATTTGAGACCAGCACGCTACGGCACAAGGATGATGTGGCACTTGTTCTGGCTGAAATGGGGAATCCGACCTGTTTCAAGATCGTCCATGATACGTTCCACCATCATTTGTCAGGTGATACCGCTTTTCACGCTAACCTCACCGGATTGGTTCATATCTCCGGCATCACTGATCCTATCCCAAAAACGCAAGACATGACGGATACCTACCGCGTTTTGGTTGATACCGAAGATCGGCTTGGCAACGTCATTCAATTGAAAGCCTTACGGTCACAAGGCTACGCAGGGGCCGCATCATTTGAATGCTTCGCTCCAGATATTCACGCCATGACAGACCCCGCCACAGCGCTGGCAAAGTCTATCGCATTCATCACCTCAAACCTTTCGGCGCAAGCCGCATGAGGGGGGATGAACTCAACGCCCTGAACTACAGGGCCCCGGTTTTTGAATCATGTGCGCCGGGCACATTCCTTGGGAGGAAAACAATGAAAAAAGTACTTTTGGCCGCTGGCCTGACAACCCTGATGGGCACGACAGCGATTGCTGAAATGCAGATCGGTGTGTCCGTTGCACGTTTCGACGACAACGGCCTGACAGTGATGCGGAACGGCATGACAGCATTTGACGAAGCAAGCGACGACGTTGCATTGCAGGTTGAAGACGCGACTGATGATGTGGCCAAGCAGCTTGACCAGATCAACAACTTCATCGCGTCCGGCGTTGATGCGATCATCGTGAACGCAGTTGACACGAACGCAACTGAAGCGATGTCCAACGCAGCAGCGTCTGCGGGCGTTCCACTGGTTTATGTGAACCGCCAGCCGATCAACATGGACACACTGCCAGATGGTCAGGCGTTCGTGGCATCTAACGAAATCGAATCCGGCACATTGGCCGCGTTCCAAATGTGCCGTCAGCTGCGCGCTGAAGGCAAAGCAGGCGGTGCAGCTGCATATGTTCTGGTTGGCCAGCTGTCCAACCAAGCTGCTGTTCAGCGGACCAAAGATTTCCATGACGTGATCGGCATGGACATGTGTAACTTCATCACAATCGTGGATGAGCAGACAGCAAACTGGTCCCGCGACGAAGCCAACGACCTGATGACAAACTGGATCTCTTCCGGTGATGAATTCGATGCTGTCTTCGGCAACAACGATGAAATGGCACTGGGCGCGATCCAAGCGATGAAAGCCGCTGGCATTTCCATGGACGACGTTGTCGTTGGTGGTGTTGACGCGACATCCGACGCGCTGCTGGCGATGTCCGCTGGCGACATGGACGTTACAGTTTTCCAAGACCTTGCAGGTCAAGGCGCTGGTTCCATCGAAACAGCTATGGCGCTGGCCAATGGCGAAGAAGTCGACAAGACGGTCTTCATCCCATTCAAACTGGTGACACCTGAAAATCTGGCTGACTTTCAGTAAGTTTAATCGACTTACAACGGCCAAAATGACCATGTGGGGCGGCCCGGCGCTGCCCCACATCAAACGACCACCCACCTACATTTTTAAGGGGAGCTGACAGATGTCAGACAATAGCGACGGGACAGGCGGCCTGACCTTCGACAAATCCAAACGGCAATGGCCAAATGAGCTGAACGTTTTCGGCGCCCTGATCTTGATTATCATTATCTTCGAAGTGCTGGGCCAAGTGCTCCCTTATATGAACGGTCAAAGCCTGTTGTTTGATACACGCGACCGTTTTGACACTATTTTCAACGAACAACGCTTGCGGATCATCATCGTCCAAGTGGCCATCATCGGCATTATCGCCCTTGGTGTGACCCAAGTGATCATCACGGCTGGCATTGACCTGTCATCCGGATCTGTCGTTGGTGCAACGGCCATGATCGCGATGAGCTTCGCACAGGTCGCCGAAGTCAACGGCGCACCAAATCCAAAGGCCATCTTTGGCGAATGGGCGCTTGATTTGCCATGGTTGATCCCCGTCATGGTGGGGCTTGGCGTCGGGCTGATTGCGGGGTGCATCAACGGCCTTCTCGTGGCCTTTGCCCGCATCCCCCCATTCATCGCAACGCTTGGTATGATGCTGTTTGCACGCGGCGTGGCGCAGTGGTGGTCGCGCGGCAACCCTGTGTCTTTCCCGACAGAAAGCTACGCAAAGATCGGCGCTGGCATGATGCCCGTGATTATCTTCCTATCGCTAGCTGTGCTCTTCCACTTCATCATGAACTACACTGTCTACGGCAAACACACCTACGCGATTGGATCAAACGAACAAGCCGCGCGCATGTCCGGTATCAACGTCCCACGCCATCTGGTGCTGGTCTATATCATCGCTGGTATGTTGGCTGGTTTGGCGGCTGTCATCCTGACGTCCAAGAACCTGACAGCGCAATCCGGCATGGGGCTAACCTATGAACTCGAAGCGATTGCGATGGCCGTGATCGGCGGCGTGTCCTTGTTCGGGGGGCGTGGGTCGATCATCGGTACAGTGATTGGTGCGCTGATTATCGGTGTGATTACATCCGGCTTTACGTTCCTGAAACTCGGGGCCTTCTACCAAGAAATGGTACTGGGCATGATCATCGTCAGTGCGGTTGCACTGGACCAATGGCAACAACAACGCGCCGCGTCGCGGGCATAAGACGGGAGGACCTGAACAATGTCAGATTACATTCTGGAAACCAAAGGGCTGACCAAACACTACGGTGGTGTGCATGCCTTGGAAGACGCCGATTTTCAACTGAAACGCGGTGAACACGTGGCGATCATGGGCGATAACGGAGCGGGTAAATCCACCTTCGTGCGTCAGATCACCGGGGTTGAACAACGCACGCGGGGTGAGGTCATCTTTGACGGCCAACCCGTCAGCTTTGCAGGGCCATTGGATGCGCGCGAGGCGGGGATCGAAACCGTGTTCCAAACGCTGGCATTGGCCGATGACCTGAACGTGCCAGACAACCTGTTCCTTGGCCGTGAAAAGACGAAGTTCGACTGGCTCGGCCCGTTCCGTCTGCTGGACTACAAAGCGATGAAAGAAGACACGATGAAGGGGCTGGTGAAAACCGGCGTAAAGATCCCCAACATCAAAAATACCATCGCCAACATGTCTGGTGGTCAGCGTCAATGTGTGGCGATTGCCCGCACAGCGACGTTCGCATCCAAGCTAACGATCATGGACGAACCAACGGCTGCCTTGGGTGTTCAAGAAACGGCTCAGGTGGAAAACATCGTTCGCACGCTCAAGGAACAGGGCGAAAGCCTGATCCTTGTGTCGCACAACATGCGGCAGGTGTTTGACCTTGTGGACCGGATCATCGTATTCCGCCGTGGCCGCATCTGCGCCAACCTGAACGTCAAAGAGACGGACGGTAACGATGTGGTGTCCTATATCACGGGTGCTAAGACCGGCGCCGAATACGAAGGCGTCGCCTGATGAAACTTTTTGATCTCGCCCACCCGTTTTTCAAACCTGTTTGGGTACGGGTGGCCGTGGTCATCGTTTGTTTTGTCTGGGGACTGGTTGAGATCGCGGGCGGGAATACCTTTTGGGCGATATTCTTTATCGGACTTTCGGTCATCTGCGGCCAGCGATTTGCAACAATCGACTATGCGGCCATCGCAGACCCCGCTAAAGAACCTCGTCAGAACGATTAAGTGGTTAAAGGGGGTTCCAAATGGCAGTCACGCTGAAAGACGTCGCAGAACGCGCCGGTGTTTCACGCTCTGCCGTGTCACGGACCTATACCGAAGGGGCATCGGTTTCACCCAAGACCCGTAAGAAGATCGAAAAGGCCGCCGCTGATTTGGGATATAGCCCCAATGCGCTGGCCTCTTCGTTGACCACCGGACGAACCAAGATGATCGGCCTGGTGTCCAACAACTTTCATAACCCCATCTTTCTAGAGGTGTTCGACCTGTTCACCCGTGGCTTACAGGATCGCGGCTTGCGCCCTTTGCTGGTGAACCTGACCGATGAAACCGACGCTGAAAATTCGGTGCGGATGTTGCGCCAATATTCGGTAGACGGTGTGATCGTCGCGTCCTCCACCCTGCCCGCCTCTTTCGCAGAGGCATTTCGCGCAGCTGGCGTTCCCGTCGTCCATTCCTTTGGCCGCCATGCGGTCAGCCCGAAGGTCAATGTCATTGGGATCAACAACATCTCTGCAGGCCGACTGGCGGCAAAGACGTTGGTCGCGCGTGGCTACAAACGTGTTGGTTTCTTAGGCGGTCCACGGTCCGCAACATCGACCCAAGACCGCGAAAAAGGTTTTGTTACCGAACTGGCCACCGCGTCCGATGTGGCTGTCACAACAAGTGCAGCAACAGCCTATTCTTTTGACGCAGGTCGGGCCGAAATGCAGCGTTTGCTGGCAGAAGGCGCCCCGGCCGAGGCATATTTTTGCGGCGATGACGTGCTGTCGATTGGGGCCTTATCCGCAATCGAAGACGCTGGATTACGGGTGCCCGAGGACATTGGCATCATCGGCCTGAATGACATGGAAATGGCCAGTTGGGAAAACATCAACCTGACGACGATCCACAACCCGTTGAAAGACATCATCGCCAAGTCGATCGAGCTTGTCGCCGCCATTGTGGATGACACGACGATAACACCAAAGGCCCATTTGTTTGACTGCTCTGTGATCGAACGTGGGACCCTGCGTCCTTTGCCGTAAGGCGAAACCGCGCCGATAGACCCGATCCGTGGTTGATTTGGCCCTATCAGTTGGGTCTAACAGGTCCGAACAATTTGATAGGCTTTAAGATGTTGAAAACACGTATCCTTGCGACTGTCGCCGTTGTCGTAATCTCTGCCAACCAAGCGTTGGCATGCACACCTGCGGACGTTCAGGCAAAGCAGGGCGATCTGATTGCTGCTGTGCAAACGTTGATGGCGGTGGATCCAGGCAAGGCCCAAGCGCTTGTCGCGCAAATGCAAACAGAACTGGAAGCCGCAGCAGCGGCTGGGGATGAAGCCGCTGTATGCGAAATGATGGATCGGCTGACGGCGGAAGCAGCCGGATAACGAATTTTCCAGAAAATTCGATATGGGGGCCAGCCCCCAAACCCCCGGGATATTTATGACCAAAAGAAAGAGGGCCCGTCATTTGCACGGGCCCTTTTGTTTAGCGGAACATTGGCGGGCGTGCGTCGAGCCATTGGCCGTCTGCTTTGCCTGATTCCGCGACTGCGACAACGGCTGCCATCGACCGCAGGCCGTCTTCGGCGCGGGGGTACAGATTTGCCGCTGCATCCATCACACGTCCTTCTTTGCGTGCGCTGATTGCTTCGGCCAAGTCTTTGTAAATATTGGCGAAAGCCAGCGGCATGCCTTCGGCGTGACCGATGGTGACGCGGGTTGTGCGATCTGCCTCTGGCGACAGGTTTGCTTCACCCCGCTCGATGATTTGCAAGCGTTCGCCAAGCGGCATGTAGTACAGTTGGTTCGGCTGTTCTTGTGACCAACGCAGGCCACCAGTTTCGCCAAAGACTTGGATGCCGAGCCCGTGCTGCCGACCAATCGCGATGGAGCTGGTCCAAAGGCGGCCTACTGCACCCCCATCCATGCGGAAATTGACCATCGCGTCGTCTTCGAGAGTCCGCACAGGAATTGCGGATACGATATCTGCCGAGAGTTTCGTGACCTCCTGCCCTGTGACAAACGACGCCATGTGCATTGCGTGGATGCCGCAATCTGCGAATTGTGCTGAAACGCCTGCTTGTGCCGGATCATACCGCCAGCGCACGCGGGGATTATCGGCGTCCGTCGCATCAGCATGGTGCCCATGTGCAAATTCCGCGTTAACGACCCGCACCGCACCGATGTCGCCGCGTGCGATCATGGCTTTCATGTGCCGCACGAGTGAGTAGCCGGAGTAACCATAGTTCACCGCGCAAATGTTGCCGGTTTTACTAGCGATTTCGACAATGGCTTCGCCTTCTTCGACCGTCATTGTCATTGGTTTTTCGCAAAGAACGTGAAACCCGCCTTCGAGGTAAGCCTTTGTAATCTCGTAATGAGTCGCATTTGGCGTTGCCACTGTCACAAGATCAACGCGATCATCGCCACGCTTTTTCTCGCCTTCTAACATGTCCTGCCACGACCCGTAGGCGCGATCACCCAGACCAAGGCGTTTCCCGTATTCGATGCCTTCGTCAGGCCGGTGATCAAGTGCGCCAGCCGTAAAGTCGAACAGCCCGTCGAGCCCCGCGCCAAGCCGGTGTGCTGGTCCGATTTGCGACCCTTCGCCGCCGCCGATCATGCCCCATTTGAGTTTTGTCATCTGTGTATTCCTTACCAAAAATCAGCTTGTGACTTGCGTGCACAAGGCGTGCACGACCCGTGCACTGCCGTTGCAGCCTTAAAAGCCGATAGATTCGAGATATTTGCGGTTGGATTCGGCGTCCTCTAGCGGGGTGCCGGGCATGGATGGATCGCAGTCTTGTTCGACGGTGCACCAGCCGGTGAAGCCGTTGTCGAGAAGCACCTGACGCACGGCTGGGAAATCGACGTCGCCTTCGCCCAAATTACAGAAAATGCCCTGACCGCAGGCTTTGTAAAAATCGGTGCGGTTTTTGACCACGTCGGCCTTCACCACGGGATCGATGTCTTTGAAGTGCATGTAGCTGATGCGGTTGATGTGTTTCTTCATGAACGCAACCGGATCAAAACCAGCATAGGAATGGTGGCCCGTGTCGAAGCAGATTTTGAGGATGCTTTCGTCCACTTCGGACAGCAGGCGTTCCAGTTCTGGTTCAAAATCGATGAAGCCGCCCGCGTGTGCGTGGATGCCGACGGTCAGCCCGTATTCTTCGGCCCCCATTTTCGCCACCGCGACGATCCGGTCACGGAAAGTGGCCCATTCGGCGTCATCCATTTGTTCGGCTTCGTCAGCACGGCCTGCTGTTGGTGCGCGACGTGGCGAGATGCTGTCGATCAGCACGAGGTGTTTTGCGCCGTGTGCTTTCAACGCTTCGCAGGTCCGGCGCGCTGCATCCATGACCACGTCCCATTTGTCCGCGTCATGGAACGGCTGGAACACAACGCCGCCGATGATGCTGAGGCCCCGTTTTGCGAGGGCTGGTGCCAAGACTGCAGGGTCTTCCGGCATGTAGCCGATTGGCCCGAGTTCGATGCCTGAGTAGCCCGCCGCTGCACATTGGTCCAAAACCGATTCCCATGTGGGGTATGCCGGATCAGACGGAAATTCGATGCCCCAAGAACAGGGCGCGTTGCCGATGGTGATTGTCATGACAGGTGCTTTCTTCAGAAGTCGTTGACGTTGAGCCATGTCTTGGCCTGCGAGGATGCAAGCGACGCAGCTACGATTTGATTGACCTCCATCCCGTCGCGGAATGTGGGCCAGATGTTTTCGCCGGTGTGGATTGCCGTCAGGAAATCCTTGGCTTCGATGATGATTTGATCCTGATAGCCCGTCCCGTGCCCCGGTCCGAGGCAGAAGGGTTTGTAATCGGGGTGCGCGGGACCTGTCAGGATTTTGGTAAAGCCGCGTTGCGCGTCAAGTCCGTCCATTTTGTAGAGGTGGATCGCGTTCTGGTCTTCGCCGTCGAAATAAATCGCGCCTTTGGTCCCTGTGATTTCGTACTTGTACCCCATCTTGCGGCCCGTCGCCGTGCGGCTGACGTAGATATTGCCAAGCACACCGGATGCGAATCGGCACATGATTTGCGCGTGGTCATCATTGGTCACGGTGCCCCCGGGACGGGTTGGGATCACGGTTTCGACCTCTGCTATCAGTTTTTCGATCGGGCCCATCAGGCGCAGTGCGCAATTGATCGGATGCGGGGATAGATCCCCCATACAACCGTTTGCAATGCCGTCCGTTCGCCATGTCGCGGGTTCCTGCGGGTCGGCCATGAAATCTTCGGTATGTTCGCCGCGGAAACTGGTGATGTCGCCGATGACACCTTCGTCCAGTAATTGCTTTGCGTATTGGCTAGCGGGGGTGCGGATGTAGTTGAAACCGCTCATGTTAATCGCCCCTGCCTTTTCGGCAGCGGCCACCATCGCGCGGCTATCTGCGACGTCGCGGCCCAGCGGCTTTTCGCAGAACACGGGCTTGCCGACGCTGAAGGCCAGCTCAGCGATTTCGCGGTGCGTGGACTGGGGGGAGGCGATCACGATTGCCTCTACCTTTTCGTCCAGCACAAGCGTCTTCCAATCGGACGTACCGCGCTGAAATCCGTAAGCATTTCTGTATTTCTCGGCGGATGCATCATTGGTCGCACAGACCATTTCAAGCCGTGGGCGCAGCGCTGTATCGAACAAGGCGCCAACGGCAGAATGCGCCACAGCATGCGCTTTGCCCATGTAGCCGCCGCCCACGATCCCAATGCCAATCTGCTTCATTGCTTGTCCAATCAATTTACGGTTTGCAACCGGTTGCAAAATGAGTAACCTAAGATTCGAATGACCGTCAATGGGCGAAACGCATGACCACGAAAAACAAAACTGTGACGCTGACCACAGCCCAAGCCATCATCCGCTGGCTTGCGAACCAATATATTGAAATTGATGGGGTTGAGACCCGTGTTTGTGGCGGGGGCTTTGGCATTTTTGGCCATGGCAACGTCACCTGTCTGGGTGAGGCGTTGTATAATCATCGCGACGAACTGCCCGTATATCGTGGTCAGAACGAACAAGGGATGGGATTCGCGGCGGCGGCTTATGCGAAGTATCACAAGCGGCGTCGGTTTATGTTTGCGTCAGCTTCGGCTGGTCCAGGTACAGCGAACCTGCTGACCTCTGCTGCGTTGGCGCACGCGAACCGCTTGCCGATGTTGATGCTGTGTGGTGATGCGTTTTTGACCCGCCTGCCCGATCCGGTTCTCCAGCAGTTAGAGCATTTCGGCAATCCGACGTTGGGTGTGAACGATGCTTTCAAGGCCGTATCGCGGTTCTGGGATCGCATCACGCATCCGGCCCAAGTGATCAATTCCCTGCCTGCTGCGTTGAACACGATGCTGGACCCTACGGATTGCGGGCCTGCGTTTATCGGCCTGCCGCAAGATGTGCAGGGTTGGACGTATGATTATCCTGAAAGCTTCTTTGACAAGCGCGTGCACCGCATTCGCCGCCAAGCCCCTGATATGGAAGAGGTTGTCGATGCGATGGCCCTGCTGAAAACGGCTAAACGTCCGATGATTATTGCAGGCGGTGGTGTCCAGTATTCTGGTGCTGTGGCAGAATTGACCGCCTTTGCGGAGGCTACAGGTATTCCTGTGGTTGAGACCATCGCGGGCCGCGCGAATATGACCAACGATCACCCGCTGAACTGCGGGCCGATTGGGGTCACGGGGTCGGATTCGGCGAATAGTATTGCTGAGAAGGCTGATGTGATCCTCGCCGTTGGGACTCGTTTACAGGATTTCACCACCGGATCGTGGACGGCGTTTGCCCATGACGCAAAGATCGTGGGGATCAACGTTGGTCGCCATGATGCCGCAAAGCATATGTCGCTGACTGTGGTTGGCGATGCCGCGATTTGCCTCGCGTCGATGGATACCGATTATAAGGCCCCTGCGGATTGGACCGCTTTTGCCCAAGACGAGCGCAAAAAGTGGGACGCCTATGTCGCCGAGAACTGCAAACCGGGGAACCGCCCGAATTCCTATGCGCAAGCCATCGGCGTCGTGAATGATCTGATGGACCCGCGTGACCGTGTGGTTGCGGCGGCTGGTGGACTTCCTGCGGAAGTCACGGCGAACTGGAAAACGCTGGATATCGGGACTGTCGATGTTGAATTCGGCTTTTCCTGTATGGGCTACGAGATCGCCGGTGGCTGGGGTGCGCGCATCGCGCAGGCCGAGAATGAACCGGACGCAGATACCGTCGTCTTCACAGGTGACGGATCCTATATGCTGATGAATTCGGACATCTATTCCGCCGTGCTGACTGGCAAAAAGATGATCATTTGCGTGCTGGATAACGGCGGTTTTGCCGTCATCAACAAGCTGCAAAACAACACTGGCAACGAGAGTTTCAACAACCTGATTGCGGATACACCGACGGCTGTGAACCAAGTTGGGGTGGATTTCGAAGCGCACGCCCGCGCGATGGGCGCCAATGCGGAAACCGTATCGAACGCGGCCGAATTGGGCGAGGCATTCAAACGCGCGAAAGAGGCGACAAACACCAGCGTCATCGTGATGAACGTCGATCCATACGAAGGCTGGACGACCGAAGGCCATGCGTGGTGGGAAGTCGGAACGCCGCACATCACGACCTCTGACAAGGTCCGCGATGCCCATGTCGATTGGGAATCCTCGCGTCCGAAACAGCGGAAGGGCGTGTGATGCTGCGTTTTACGGCTGAAACTGCTGAACCTGATACAATCGTTGATGCCCTTCTGAATGGCGACGGTGTTGTCGCGATCAAGGGTCTTTTTGACGATGCGGATATAGCTGAAGCGCGCCGGATTATTATGGCGCATTCTGAAAACGACGCCGACAAGACCACGCATTTTCAAGGGGCTGCGGCAGATGATGGCAAATTGAACTTGCAACGCAGGGTCTGGAATTTGCTGGCGAAAGGCGAGGTATTTTCGCGGATGGCCGCCCATCCGGTGTTGATGGATATCCTGCGCAAGTTTCTGGGGACAGAGTTCATCATGGGCTCTATCGCGGCCAACCGCATCTTGCCCGGTGGTCCCGGCCAAGAGCCGCATGTCGATTACCCCTATTGGGATTTTTACAACGCTGACAGCCATCCGATTGGGCTCAACGGGTCGTTTCCGATGAATGCGCAGGTGTCGATTATTCTTGATCCGTTTACCGAGCAAAGCGGTGCCACGGGCTATGTGCCCGGATCGCAAAAGGAGCTGCGCTATCCGACAGAGGCCGACAATTTCTACGATAAATGCGAGCAGATGACCGGCGATGTCGGTGATGTCGTCTTGTTTTACGGTGTGATGTGGCACTGTGCGATGCCGAACAATGCGGATCACGATCGGAACGCCGTTTTGATTAACTACCTGCCCAAGTTCGTGAAACCACTTGAGGATATGCCCGCCGCCCTGCCGCAAGAGTTCCTTGATGCGGCATGCCCTGACATGCGCCAGTTGCTTGGCATGAATTACCCTTACCCTAAGATTTTGGACGCCGATGCGGGCGGGAATGCGGAAGGTCGCAAGTGAACGATGTGATTGAAGGCATTCGGAAAAACGACTTTGTCGTTGTGGGTCGCGTGGGGCTTGATCTGTTTCCGACCGAGGTTGGGATCGGCATAGAAGAGGCCACGGCATTCACCAAAGATATGGGTGGATCATCCGCCAATATCGCGGCGGGCATCGTGAAGCTGGGCGGCAAAGCTGCGTTGGTCACATCTGTGTCTGATGACGCGGTTGGGCGCACCTGCCAGACAATGTTGCGCGATAAATACGGCGTCGATGATACCTACGTGAAGACCGTCGGCGGGGAGGCACGCAATTCGCTGGCTTTGTACGAAAGCCGGATCGCGGGGCATCAGTCGGTGATTTACCGCAATGGCGCGGCTGACTTTGAAATGACCGAGGATGATGTTCGCGCGGTTGATTACCAACGCTTTGGCGCGTTGGTGACTGCGGGCACGGTGTTCGCCGCCGAACCGTCTCGCACAGCAGCCTTCACCGCGTTCGATCTGGCGCGCAAGGCCGGTTTGCCGATTATCTTTGACGTGGATTACCGCCCCTATAGCTGGCCATCGCCACAAGTCGCAGCCGATGTGCTGTCCCGTGCCGGTGCTTTGTCGGACGTGATCGTCGGCAATGACGAAGAATTCGGGTTTATGGCTGGTGGGATTGAAAAAGGGCTGGATAAGGCCCGCGAATTAGCAGCCAACACGGCCAGCATTGTGGTCTACAAAATGGGCGAACATGGCGCCGTGACGATCACCAAAGACGGTGAATTGCGCACGGGCATCTACAACGTCACGGCGCTGAAACCGACAGGGGCCGGTGATAGTTTTATGGCGGGCATGCTGTCGTCCATCGCCGATGGATACGATCTGGAAGACGCCGTTTTGCGCGGTTCTGCTTGTGCGGCCATCGTCGTCGGCAAGCCGGGTTGCGCGCCTGCGATGCCTTACCCCGCTGACCTTACAGAATTTTTGAACACTCACCCCGGCGCATCTGTGCCGCGCGACGAAGGATAGACCATGCATATTGCCCCGTTTGATAACCAGAATAATCCAATCGTCGATGTCGATGACGCCACTGTGCCGCTGAACTATTTCAACATCGTAAAGCTGAAAAAGGGTCAGGCCTTTGAATACAGCGTGCCCGGTTACGAGACCTGCATCGTGCCTGCGACGGGTACAATCGACGTCGATATCGAAGGGTTCAAGGTCGCCGGATTGGGCCACCGTGTCGTTGACGTTTGGGACGGTGAACCTGAAGGTGTTTATGTCCCGACAGCGGCTAAGGCTACGATGGTCTGCATGTCCGACGAGGCCGAAGTGTTCGTCGCGGGTGCGCGTTACGACAAGGTGCTGGACGCCTTCGCTGTCCGCTCTGACGAGTTGGACAAGGTGCAATACGGGTCCGATGACACCAAAACGCACCGCAAGATCAAACATATCTTGGGCACGAAATACCACGATAAAGTCGGCCGTTTGTTGGTGTCCGAATTGTTCACCGTGGGCGCTGGCGGCTGGTCCGGTTTCCCGTCGCATAAACATGACACGGATCGCCTGCCGCTTGAGACGCGCCATGACGAGACCTACAATTTCCGTTTCAAACCGAACCACGGGTCCGGCGTGCAGATGCTGCAACGCGAAGACGGCAAAGCCGGTGATGCGTATCACCTCGTTGATGGATCAACGATCTGTCTCGACAGCGGTTATCATCCTTGTGCCGTTCTTCCGGGTTACGAGATGTATTAT